>CAZDON010000112.1:0-5920 GCA_964507065.1 uncultured Ruminococcus sp.
AGACAGCCCCATTGCCTTTTATTCATTAAACGAGCGTTGCAAGCATAACCGCTTTTATGGTGTGCATACGGTTTTCCGCTTCCTCAAATACAATGGACTGCTCCGACTCAAACACCTCGTCGGAAACCTCCATATACTCTCTGCCGAACCTCTCACCGACCTCTTTGCCTATTGTCGTCTTAAGGTCGTGGTAGGAGGGCAGACAGTGCATAAATACCGCACCCTCGCCTGCGTTATCCATAACCGATTTCGTTACGGCATAGGGAGAGAGGTTGTTTATTCTCTTTTCCCATACCTCGTAGGGCTCGCCCATTGAAACCCATACGTCGGTGCAGATTACGTCAGCGCCAAGGGTTGCCTCTTTTACGTTCTCGCAAAACCTAAGCGTAGCACCCGTATCGGCGGCGATTTTCTGACACTCGTCAACGAGCGCTTTGTCGGGGAAGTATTCCTTAGGTGCGCATACGGTAAAGCTCATTCCCATCTTTGCAGCGCCTACCATAAGAGAATTGCCCATATTGTATCTCGCGTCGCCCATATAAACGAATTTTATACCTTTTAGTCTGCCGAAATGCTCCTTTATCGTAAGAAAATCGGCAAGAATCTGCGTGGGGTGAAATTCATTGGTAAGTCCGTTCCATACGGGAACCTTTGAATATTTTGCAAGCTCCTCGACGATTTCCTGACCGTATCCGCGGTACTCTATTCCGTCGTACATTGAGGCAAGCACGCGTGCGGTGTCCGCAATGGTTTCCTTTTTTCCTATCTGCGAGCCCGTCGGGTCGAGATACGTGACGCCCATACCGAGGTCATAGCCCGCAACCTCAAACGAGCAACGGGTACGGGTTGAGGTTTTTTCAAAGATAAGCGCAATATTCTTGCCCTCGCACGCACGGTGGGGAATACCCGCCTTTTTCTTTGCCTTAAGCTCACCTGCCAGGTCGATAAGATATTCTATTTCCTCAGGGGTATAGTCGAGAAGCTTTAAAAAATCGCGTCCCTTTAAGCTTATATTTTTCATATGATTACCTTTCCTTCGGCTTCAGGCACTCCTTGAGTATATCAAGGGCGCGGTGAAGCACGTCAATTTCAATGTTAAGAGGGGGGAGAAGTCTTACCTTGTTCTTTGCCTTGATAACGAGAAGCCCCTTTTCCATACAGCGCGAGATAACCTCGGTTGCATCAAGAGCGGTTTCAACTCCTATCATAAGACCAAGACCCGATACGCTCTTGACTCCCTCGGCGCACGACAGCGTGTCGAATATTATTTTTGAGCGCTCACTCACACCGGCAAGAAGGGCGTCGTCAATTCTTGATATTATTGAGTACGCGCCTGCACAGCAAACGGGATTTCCGCCGAAGGTCGAGCCGTGGTCGCCGAAGCCAAGCGTGCTCTCGCAGCTATCATAGAGAAGCGTCGCTCCGATAGGAAGCCCGCCGCCAAGACCCTTTGCTGTGGAAACTATATCGGGATGCGCACCGAAGGTCTGGTATGCGTAAAGCGCGCCGCATCTTCCGTTGCCCGTCTGCACCTCGTCAAATATAAGTAGCATATTCTTCTCGCGACAAAGAGCCTCTGCGTATGCAATAAATTCCTTATCAAGCGCATTTACGCCGCCCTCGCCCTGAACGCACTCCATCATAACGGCACAGCAGTCGTTTCTCTCTGCAAGCGTCCTCAGCATCTCACAGTCGTTCGCGTCGCAGTAGAGAAATCCGTCGGGAAACGGTCCGAAATCCTTGTGAAAGACATCCTGGCCCGTCGCCTTAAGGGTGGTTACAGTTCTTCCGTGGAAGCTGTTTTTCAGGGTGATGATATTGTAAAAGCTCTCACCCTTGTTGTCCTTACCCCACTTTCTTGCGACCTTTATCGCGCACTCGTTTGCCTCGGCGCCCGAATTGCCGAAGAACACCTTTTTTGCACCGGTTCTCTCGCAAAGAAGCTTCGCAAGCCTTACCTGAGGGTCAGTGTAGTAGAGGTTTGAGGTGTGGGCTACCCTTGAAAGCTGCTCAGTTACCGCTGCCAGCCACTCGGCATCACACGCACCGAAGCTGTTTACGGCAATGCCCGTAGAGAGGTCAATATACTCCTTGCCGTCCGCGCCGTATGCAAACGAGCCGCTTGCCCGTTCTATTTCAAGGTCGAATCTCTTATAGGTGTTGGCAACGTAGAGAGAATCGTTAATTTTTGTTTCGCTCATTGCTTTGACTCCCTTACAACCATAGTTCCCGCGCCCTCATCGGTAAGCGTTTCGATAAGTATTGCGTGGGGCACACGACCGTCAAGAATAGTAACGCTTCCGACCCCGTGCTCAATTGCCTCAATGCAGCACTCAACCTTAGGCACCATACCGCCTGAGATAATACCCTCGTCAAAGAGCTGTCTTGCTCTCTTTACGTCTATTTCGGGAATAATAGAGGACGGGTCGTCCTTGTCGCGTAAAATGCCGGCGATATCGGTCATAGTGATGAGCCTCTCTGCGTTCATAGCACCTGCGATAAACGCCGCCGCGGTGTCTGCGTTGATATTGTAAACGTTGCCCTCGTCGTCACAGCCGACGGTAGAGATTACGGGAATGTAATCGTGCGATAGAAGGTCGTAAATCGGCTTTACGTCAACGCTCTCGATTTTTCCGACGAAGCCGAGTGCCTCGTCCTTTACGCTTGCCTTAATCATATGACCGTCAAGACCCGAAAGTCCGATAGCCGAGCCACCGTGTATTTCAAGAAGATTTACAAGCGATTTGTTGATTTTACCCGCAAGCACCATCTGCACGACGTCGGCAGTTTCCTTGTCGGTGACACGCAGACCGTTGTGGAATACCGACTCCTTGCCGAGAGCCTTAAGCGTATCGGTGATTTCAGGACCGCCGCCGTGGACGAGAACGACCTTAACTCCGATAAGGTGAAGAAGAACCACGTCCTCCATTACCTGCTCCTTGAGCTCGTCGTTTATCATAGCGTTTCCGCCGTATTTGATTACGATAACCTTGCCGTAATATCTCTGAATGTAGGGGAGCGCCTGAGTAAGCACCTCAGCGCGCTGAGCATTTGTAATATGTAAAGCCATTTTTACCTCAAAACAATGAATTATGTAAATGATTATTTAAATTAAGTTCTGTAATCACCGTTGATTTTTACGTAATCGTAGGTCAGGTCACAGCCCCACGCGCACGCACTCGCATTGCCGTCGGTGAGCGTTACTTCAATAATAATCTCGTCCTCAAGGAGTATTTTCTTTGCCAGATCCTCTGAAAACTCAACTCCGGCACCGCCGTCGCACACGAGTATCTCGCCTGCACGGGACTTGAATCTGACACCGACTCCGCTCACGTCAACGGTAGCACCGCTGTATCCTATCGCGCAAAGCACGCGTCCCCAGTTTGCGTCAGAGCCGAACATTGCCGCCTTGACGAGCGAGGAGCATATAACGCTCTTTGCGATAACCTTTGCGTTTTCCTCGTCTACGGCACCCGAAACCTGACATTCAAGGAGCTTGGTTGCGCCCTCGCCGTCTGCCGCAATCATTCTGCAAAGTGAAACGGTTACGGTGTTGAGAGCCTTCATAAAGGTAGCAAAATCCTCGCCGTCCTCCGTGATTCTTCGGTTGTCAGCCATTCCGTTTGCCATAACGCATACACAGTCGTTAGTAGAGGTGTCACCGTCAACCGAAACCATATTAAAGGTGCTCTTTATATCGTTTTTGAGTGCTATATCCAGCATTTTTGAGGAAATAGCACAGTCGGTAGTGATAAATACGAGCATCGTCGCCATATTGGGGTGAATCATACCGGAGCCCTTGGCAATACCGCCGATTTTACATTCGACCTCACCTATTTTAAACGAAACAGCAACCTCCTTGAGCACCGTGTCGGTAGTCATTATACCCTCTGCCGCGCGTTCGCTTCCGTCGTCGGTAAGTCCGCCGATAAGCTCATCAAGAGAGGTGATTATCGGAGTCGGGTCAAGAGGCTGACCTATAACTCCCGTAGATGCGACTACTATTTTATCAGCACTTACGCCAAGCCTTGCGGCAAGCTCGCTGCAGGTGCGCTCGGCAACCGAAATTCCGTCGGAATTGCAGGTATTTGCATTACCGCTGTTGCATATAACCGCGCGAGCGATACCGTCCGCAAGGTGATTTTTCGTAACGGTAAGGGGTGCGCCCTTGACCTTATTCGTAGTATATACGGCGCTTGCCGCGCAGTCGCAGGAGGATAGAATAAGAGCGAGGTCACGCTTGGTCTTATTCTTTCTGATACCGCAGTGTATTCCGTTTGCAAAAAATCCGAGTGGGGCGCACACGCCGCCTGAAATCTTTTCCATGTTTATATTCCTTTTTATTGTCGTTTAAAATCCGTCAGTATTACTCAGAAGGGTAATAAAATCCTTATACCTCAAGGCATTTGGCGCTGTCGCAGCCAAGCTTGATATTAAGGCACTCGACCGCGGCACCGCTTGCGCCCTTGCCGAGATTGTCGTACCTTGCGACGAGTGTTATTCTGTCGTCGTTGCCATAGACCTCAATCTGCATAGTATCCTTGCCCGAAAGCTTGGCTGACGATAAAAAACCACTCTCGTCACCGCCCTCGACGTACCTTACAAGTCCGCTCTTGTAGGTGTTTTTCAAAACTCGCCTTATATCGTCGGCAGTGCCGTTTATCATATCGGCAAACAGAGGCACGGTTACCTCCATACCAGAATAGAAGTCTGCTACGATGGGGGAGAAGTGAGGAGCGTTTTCAAGTCCCGTTATCTTCACCATTTCTGGAAGGTGCTTGTGCGTTTGCGTAAGACCGTACTGTCTTGGACCCTTGAGCAAATCGCAAGGATTGTCCGTCTCGTATTCGGCAATCATATTCTTTCCGCCACCGCTGTAGCCCGTGAGGGAATGTGCGACAAGATGCGCGCTCTTTGGTATGATGCCCGCCTTGACAAGAGGATAAACGAGCGCGATGAAGCCCGACGCGTGGCAACCTGGGGTTGCAATTCTGTTTGATGATTTTATTTTTTCGTAGAACGATGCGTCGAGCTCAGGAAAGCCGTACGCGAATTCGGGGTTCGTTCTGTGTGCGGTCGAGGCGTCAATGATTACGGTAGTATCGTTTTCTACCAGGGAAACCGCCTCTATTGCCGCAGAATCGGGCAGACATAAAAATACGAAGTCTGCCTCGTTTATGATTTTCTTCCTTGCCGCAGTGTCCTTGCGGAGCTCCTCGGGAAGTGAAATAATCTCAATATCGTCACGACCTGCGAGTCTTTCCTCGATGCGAAGCCCCGTAGTACCCGCCTTTCCGTCAATAAAAACCTTTTTTTTCATAATACTCTCGCCATTAAATTTTTGTAAGCTCGTCCTCGACGTAGGCAATCTGCTCACTTACGCTTTCGGGACCGGTGCCGCCGCGCGAGATGCGCTTTGTAACGCAGGTTGTAAGTGAGATTTCGTCATACAGGTCGGAGTCGAAGATAGGGGAGAAGGTGCGGTACTCGTTAAGAGTCAATTCGTCAAGCGTCTTACCCTCGTCAATACATTTTGCGACGATAGTACCCGAAATCTTATAAGCAGAACGGAATGGAAGCCCGCGCTTCGTGAGATAGTCCGCAAGGTCGGTGGCGTTAATAAAACCGCGCTTTGCGGCACGCAGCATATTATCCTTTAACGGACGCATCGTTGCCACCATCGGTATAAATACCGAAAGACACATTTTGACCGTATCAACGCTGTCGAAAATTGCTTCCTTGTCCTCTTGCATATCCTTGTTGTAGGCAAGGGGGAGTCCCTTCAGCATAGTGAGCGTTGAGAAAAGATTTCCGTATACTCGTCCCGTCTTGCCTCTGACGAGCTCTGCCATATCAGTTTTCTAATGATGCGGCGTCCACCGAGAGCTACACTTTTATCCGTCGCGACGCGCTACCGATC
>CAZDON010000113.1:0-5838 GCA_964507065.1 uncultured Ruminococcus sp.
CTATCATATCCTCTTGCTCGTCTGCCAATAATAGCAAATCAAGATATTCTTTTTTATTTTCGGTTATCTCAATGATCTTCATTTTTGGACCTACAAATTCTTATTTATCGATGAGTTTATTATATCATATTTCTATGAACTTTTCAACCGATTTGGCTTTTCTTTGCTTCCTCCGACTCAATTTTTGAGGGCTGACAGTTTTTCTTCTGTCAGCCCTATCGTATTCGGTTCTGTTTGGCAAATCGGAATATGATTACCGTCACGCTTCGTTGACGACCTTTCCGGTCATATGCTCGATCTCAAGAGAAAGAACAGCGGTGTTGCTTTTGAACTTTTCGATCTCGTCGTAGACGTAATCCATATCATCCGTAAAACGCTTGCAAAAGCTCACCATCAACTCGTCAGACCAATCGTCTGCTATATGAATGCGTCCAAATACGATCACGCTTTTGATATTAAGTGACCAATGTCCGTCCTTGTGATATCCCTTATCGTAAACGCAGAACGAGACCTTATCGCTGTTTGCGATTGCATCGAGCTTATGTCCGACCTTTCCTGAGTGAAAATAGATCTTATTGCTTTCTTCGTCAAAATAAAAATTGATAGGCAGAGCGTATGGATAACCGTCGTCACCGTTAACGGCAAGCACGCCGCGCACCTCTTGCTTTAATATTTCCTTGCACTCTCCGTCAGAAAGTTGCTGCTTTATTCTCGTCAAATTTCTAAACATAACAGTCCCCGTCAATCAGACTTTGTTTTTACGTAGATTTTCCTGTCTTAATCGAGCTTTATCGTGATATCGCCGCTCGCGTAGGTGCAGCAGGGGTGGATATATCCGTGCTTTTCATCCGCCGCTCTGCGACGGTCGGTCTTATCGGGTATTATGACCCTGCCGCTGACGAGTCTTGTGCGACAGAAACCGCATTCACCGCTTCGGCATCTTGACTGAGCGGATATTTTATTTCTTTCAAGAATTCGCAATATCGATTCCTCACCGCTACCCGTAAGTGTCGAGCTTTCGCCGTCCTTGATCACGGTCACTCTTACGGTTTTATCACGCATTGACGGTAAAAACGCTTCACCGAAAACCTCATGGCGAACGTATTTGCGTTCAAGCCCGAGCGAGAGCGCCTCCCTATCCATATGCTCGTGAAGGGCACGAGGACCGCAGATAAACAGAGAATAACCGTCCTTAGACGCAAGCTCGCGTATAATATCCGCCGTAATCACTCCGTGAAGGTAGCCTTGCGCGCGTTCCTCGCTGAGAACGTAAACGACCTTTAACCTGTCACAGCGTGCGCAAAGTGAGTCCAACTCACAGAAGTGAGGTCTGTCTGCGAGAGTCCTGCAACCGTAAAGCAGGGTAAGCGAGCAGGGCTCGTCGTTGTCGGCAATTGCCTTTGCAAGTGAAACGAAGGGGGTGACTCCGCTACCGCCCGCGACACCGATTATATGCTCTGAATCTCTCAGCGGCTCATAGGTGAACGTGCCCATAGGCTCAGAGACCTCAACACTGCACCCCACCTTAAAGTTTTCCAGAATAAACTGAGATACCACACCGCCGTGAGTTCCCTTGACGGTAATAGCATAGCGTCCCTCAAGCGATTCCTTCGGTGAGGAAACGAGCGAATAGGGACGGCTGTTTATATATCCGTCAACTTCAACCCTGACCGAAATATACTGTCCCGCGCTGAAATAGGCGTGCGACTTGGTTCCCGCCTGTGTATCGGGTTCGAATATAAAGGTTTTGGTATTATCGCCCTGCGGAATTATTTCCTTGACACGAAGATTTTGTGTTTTGGGGTGAAGCTCCTTTGCCAGAGCGTTTACCGAGCGCTCGGGAATTATTCCGTCCGCTGATGCAATTTTTTGCTTTCTTTTCGCGATAAGTTCAAAAAAGCGCATTGGGTCAAGCCCGCTGAATATATCAGACATTTTTCTCAACCTCCTTCAAAATGCGCCTGCCGACCGACTCTCCGTTGGCGTAGGTGCTGCTATAACCGTCACCTCGTTCGGAATGCGCTCCCGCAAAATAAAGTCCCGAGATGAAGGACTCGTCCTTCCTGTTGATGCTTCGGTTCATAATAGTGTCCCACGGCAGATGCCTGTAACCGTACGGTGTGCCGTTCGGTGTATTCAGGTATCGCGCGAACGTGGGCGGCGCGGCGATCACTATTTCCTCAATATAGGGTGATATCCTGATTCCGAGTTTGCTTTCATAACTCTCTATCAGCCGTTTCGCGATCTTTTGTTTTAAGGCTTTGTAATCCTCCGCTCTGACACAGCCCCAAGCCTCCTCGGTAAGCATAGTGGTGAGAAAAAGACTGCACGTCCCCTCGGGCGTGGCATCGGGAATAACAGTATTAAGGCAGTTGGCTATCATCATACTGCCGTCAATATCCGCCAGACTTTCGTACTGCTCATTGGAATCCGGGCTATCGTAGATAAATACCGAATAATCCTTTATGCCGAGTTCGATATGCGAACGGTTGAGTCCGAGATACACGGTAAAAAACAACGCGCCGATCTCTCTTGCTGAGCATAGCCTTTCGGCATCTTTCGGAATCTTATCGTTATCAATCATCTCGGTATAGGCGAGGTCGGGGAAACAATTCGCTACGACGAAATCCGAATAGATCTCTCCAGAGCCGATATCGACGCCTGCTGCCCTGCCGTCCTTTATCAATATTCTTTTGACCTCGGTGTTGTAGCAAATCTCCCCACCGTTATCTACTATAACCTTTTCCAAAGCCAAGGACAACTCATGCGAGCGGTGCTTCGGTACTGCGGGTTTATATTTGATATACCTTTCCATCATCATGCCGTAGTGAGCAAAATCAAGTTCACGGGTAGGAGTTCCGAGGTAGCACCAATAGGTTTTTAATATATTTCTTGCCTTTTCCGGCATATCGATAGCGCCAAGCACCTCGTCTACCGAATGCGACGCAAATCTCATAAAATCAGCATGCTCCGAGCGAAGCACCTGCATATCAACGCGTCCGCCGTTCAGATATGCTACTGCCCTGTTGACCTTATCTATGCAGCGAAAAAACTCTTCGGCACCGCAGCGACTTCCCGGGGCTATGCGCTCAAGGGCGTCGCAGAAGGCATCGACACCCGCAGGCAGAGTTACGTCGTAACCATCCTCGCCGTCGGCTATAACGCGGAAAAGCGTGTCCTCCACGCACCACTCGACCTCGGCTCCTATGCCGTCAAAAAATTTTCTTATACTCCCCGCAGCCTCCGCCGTGCCGACGTTGGCAAGCTCATGCAGTGACGTCTCGAACTCAAACCGTCCCCTTCTTATGCTTGTCGCACACCCACCGGGAACGGAATTTCTTTCTATCACAAGCGGTTTAAGTCCGCCTTTGGCAAGCGTAACTGCGGCGGCAAGCCCCGCATTACCCGCTCCGATTATGATAACGTCGTATTTATTTTTCATATTTCACCCTGCAATTCAAATACGATACTCACAGCACCTGCCAAAGACAAAAGTCGCGGCGGATGATGGCGGATACGTATCAGATTTTAATAAGTCGTTCGTCTTACCGTATACATTCTAAACGTATAAGACCTAAAAATCAACTCATAAATTGTAAATAAAAAGTAAACCCCCGTTTCAACCTCACAGTCACTATTGGGGCATCTCACCGCCAGAGCGGGCGAGTATTTTGTAAAGCAATGAATAAAGTTCGACTGCCTCATCCGGCGTAAGCCCCACGCAAGAAGCAACCTTCGTGGGAATATCACTCGCGGCACTCTTGAGTTCTATACCGCGTCCCTCTATTATAACCGTGACCGAGCGCTCGTCCGTGGTGCTTCTTTGACGCTTGACATACCCCTTCGCTTCAAGGCTTTTCAGCACGGGAGTCATAGTTCCCGAATCCAAAAACAGCTTTTCTCCGAGAGCCTTAACGGTTATCTCTTTATACTCCCACATCACCATCATCGCGATATATTGAGTATACGTCAGATTAAGCTCGTCAAGATACGGGCGGTATCTTTTTACGATTTCGCGAGCGGCGGCATACAGCGGAAAGCATAGCTGATTTTCAAGCTTCAACGCATCGTATCTTATTTCACTCATAAAAACCTCCTTGCAAACTCGGCAGCTCTCGCAAGATCATCCTCGTTCGGTCTGCCCTTGTGAATTTTGCCAAACTGTCCCCGACAGTGAAAATCCTCATCGGCAACGGGAATATTGACGGTCCTTGCGACCTTCCTCACAGGCTTCTTCATCGACTTCATCATAGCCGACGTGCCAAAGCAAACAATCTTGCCGATATTATCCTTGTTATTGACTATAAATTCCTTCACCGCCTGATCTACGTCAAATGCGTAGTAGGAGCAGCCGAGGAAAAGAATATCCGCCTTTTCGTCAAGCGCGACGGAAACGTCCATCGACTCTGCGGACACCGCCTCGGCTATTGCCTCCGCGAGTTTTTTAGTGTTACCCGAACGGGTGTAGTATCTGACTGCTATTTTCATATCACAAACACTCCCTGATAGCGTCCTTCAGCTTCTTCATATCAGTCGGCTCGAAGCGCGCGACTATCTCACCGTTTCTGTCAATGAGAAACTTGGTGAAGTTCCATTTGATTTTGCCGTTGTTCTTATAATCCTTATCCGTCCTTTTCACGACTCCCGAAAGTATCAGCGCCATAGGCGATTTGCCAAATCCGCCGAATTTCGTATTTTCGGTCAGCCATTTATAGAGAGGAATGGCATTCTCACCGTTGACCTCAACCTTTGCAAGCTGGGGAAAGGTAATGCCATAGCGACCCGTGCAGAAGGAATGAATTTCTTCGTCGTCACCGGGAGCCTGCCCTCCAAACTGGTTACACGGGAAGTCGAGTATCTCAAAGCCCTGCGATGAGAATTCCTCGTACAAATCCTGTAGTTCATCGTATTGCGGTGTAAATCCGCATCCCGTTGCCGTATTTACGATAAGCAATACCTTGCCCCTGTAATTCTCCAGATATACCTCACTGCCGTCCATTTTCTTGACTTTGAAATCGTATGCGTTCATATCGCACCTCCGAAAATAATAACTCGATTCAATTGAGTTCAATCTATTATAGAATGTTTCATTTTCACTGTCAATAATATTTTACTGCATTATAAAAACCATACAAAAAATCTTTCCGAGGCTTTTCCTTGCTTCCCCGAAGCAAATTTTGAGGGGCTGACGGAAAGCAACCGTCAGCCCCTCACTCTTTATCATAATACCGACAAACTCCCGACAAATCGGAATCCTTTTTGTTGACATTTAACTTTAACTATGAATAATTAAGAAAAATATAACTGCCACCGGGTAGTATGATGCAAATGCATTCGTTTACACATCGTTAGGTCTTAGAAGATGTGTATGCGGATGCTTATTTCTTTGGAGGTATTATGAAAAGAGTATTTAAATATTTCTCAAGAGCAGAGCTTATCTTATGGTCGGTATCCGTCATTATTATCGTTTTGTCATTTTGCATTTTCGACCGTGAAAGCTATCTTACTTTTATTGCATCGCTCATTGGCGTGACCTCGCTTATCTTCAATGCGAAGGGGAACCCCCATAGGTCAAGCCCTTATGATAGTGTTCAGCCTGCTTCACGGCATTCCGGGATTTTTATGACGGTGAGGCTTAATCCACCCTCTCAAGCCTGAACACGTTAATCGTGTCTACGTCAGGACAGCAGAAAACGTCACTTTTAAGCTCACCGCCGTACGATCACCCCGCAAGAGCGGGACTTCACTAGCTTGCCGTGAGGCAAGCATCTTCATCCGCCCCAAGATTCCGCTCGTTACCCTCGCGCTTTTGCGTCCTGACGCAAAAGTTCGACTACG
>CAZDON010000114.1:0-5785 GCA_964507065.1 uncultured Ruminococcus sp.
GTGTTTCGACGAGAATTATCGGCGGTATTATTATGACTCACGGTGATGATTCCGGACTCGTGCTTCCCCCTGCGGTAGCACCTATTCAGGTAGTCGTTATTCCTATCCAGATGCACAAGGAGGGTGTAACCGAGCGCGCAACTGAAATTTACGAAACCCTTAAGGCAGCAGGCATTCGCGCAAAGCTTGACGATTCCGATCAGTCGCCCGGCTGGAAGTTCTCTGAGTACGAGATGAAGGGTGTACCGCTACGTATTGAAATCGGTCCTCGCGACCTCGCTGAGAACAAATGCGTAATCGTACGCCGTGATAACCGCGAAAAATCATTCGTAAGCATTGACGGTATCGTTGATTCGGTTAAGGAAGGTCTTGACAAGCTTCTCGCTGCGCTCTATGACAAGGCGTACAAGAATCGCGAGCAGAGGACCTACTCTGCCCTTACCAAGGAAGAGCTTATTGCTATCGCAAAGGAAAAAAGCGGATATATCAAGGCAATGTGGTGTGGCGAGCGCGAATGCGAAGAGACGCTTAAGGCTGAGGCGGACGTTACCTCACGCTGCATTCCCTTTGGCGAGGCTCCTATCAGTGATGCCTGCGTATGCTGTGGAAGAGCAGCTAAGAAGCTCGTATTCTGGGGCAAGGCGTATTAATCAGATTATTTATTAATTTACAGAAAGGATACCGGTATGGCAAGCTTAGTCCATTTAAGAGCCGAGGACGGCAGCATAATAAGACTTGAATATCACGAAAGCTGTCCCAGCGTAGCAGAGCTTGCACGCCGTTATGCGATAGCGGGATATCCCGATAGATACGTCGTCGTATCCGAGCGCCAGACGAAGCTCGACGCCTGCGGTAAGCATCTTAGGGAAGGCAAGGAAGAGGTAGGTGTTTACATCTCGCTTATTCTCCGACCCTCTATGTTTCCGTCGCAGGTTGGCTTTTTCAGTGCTATGTCTACCGTCGCGCTGATTACTGCGCTTGACGAGCACACGACGAAGCATCTTGGAATCGGTTGGGTCAGTGATATTTTCTGTGAGGGAGAAAGGATAGGAGGAGTCAGTGTCGAGGGTAGGCTTGACAGCTTTTCCTCATACGAATATATTATCGTATCCTTTTCGGTAAGACTTACCGAAAGCCAGTTCCCGCCAAGAATATCCGACCTTATTAAAAAGGTATTCGGCAGCGAAAACGCCTCTGTATCTATGATTATTGCCAAGGATATTCTCGCTAAGTTTTTCGTTTTGTATCCAAGGCTTAAGGACACCGAAAAATTTATGGACGTATACAAGGACCGCTTTATTCTTGCAGGAAAACGCGTCAGCTTTCTTGAATACGGCAAGCGAAGAAGATGCAAGATTCTTAACGTCGACAAGAGCGACTGCGCACTGATAGTCGAGGCTAAGGGCGGACTTGTAAAAAAGATTTTCAGCCCTAAGAACGTCTTTATTCCAAGAAAGCTAAGCTATAAATAAGGCTTATAATCCTATTTAATTAAACATCAAGCCGCCCGAACAGACTTATTCTCTGTTCGGGCGGCTCTTTCATTTATTCAATTACTACAAATCAGCTTTCTGCTACCCATACGGTAGGAACGCCGTCCTTAAAGTACCAATAATCGGATACCGTAAGACCCTCAGCGGGAGTAGGCATAGTTGCCGAGAAGTAACGGACAGTCGCATTCTTCATAATCGTCTGCGACGAATTAGTTCCGTCGACGTACGCCTCCCAGTCAACGTCATTTCCAAGGAAGAAGATGTTCTGAAGATTGGTAAGTCCCGTAAGTGAGGTTATCGCAATGTCATCGCCTATATCGTATGGCATTATGAGCGTCGTGATATTCGAGCAGCCGTCAAACGCGTGCATTCCAATAGACAACGTATTCTGCATAGCAGACGAAATCTTCGTATGAGGAATTGCAAATACGCCGCCAACAATAGCAGGTCCCGTGGGATTAACGGCAATAAGGTGCTGGCTGACCGTTACGTAACCAATATTCTCATACATCGTATCATAATACTTTGTACCAACGAACGCGGTATGAGAAATTCTGTAATTGAACGGAGTTATAGTAGACATCGTAATGCTCTCTACGTTTTCGAGATTAGACACGGTAAGATGTCCCACGATGTAAACGTTATCGAGAATAGCAACGTTCGTAACCTCGCTTGCGTAGTGGTGCCAGGGTCGCTGACTCTCGCTTGCATAGTTTACGAGAATACCGTTGCCTGAGGAATTAAGACCGCCGAGAAGAAGCGACTTCGCCGTACTGTCGTATACCCAGGTCACAATACCCGTAGCATTTCCGTCGTTTGAGCTGGGATTTTCGGTATCCATATCAACCCAGTACGCGCCGTCGGTGAGTGTGGTGTAATCGACTCCCGTTGCATTTGCGTAGACGTATCCGTTCGTCGTAAGGCTTACCTGCGCAAGTCCCGCAACGAGAGGTGCTACGTCATCGGAAGGATCCTCTGGATCCCCGATATCACCGTAAAGCTCGGTTTCGTTACCCTGATAGAATACGTAAAGCAGGTCATTGTTTCCGCTGAACGCATTGGGGTCAACGCTCGTTACGCATTTAGGAATATCAATGCTTACAAAGTTAGCGTATCTGGTCTGAGTGCTGTGAATGTTACAGAATGCGTATTTTCCGATATGAGTTACACCGTCACCGATAATAACAGTTACGGGCGTTCTCTTAGCCCAAGGCGCGTCATTTACGGTTTCAAAATCCCACATAGCGCCGTCGGCTTTGCTTGAGTCTATCTTAGCAATCTTAAGAGTACCGCTTGATATACCCCACTTAAGGTTATCGCCGCAAAGGTTTCCTCTGTCGCTGATAAGCTTGATGTCCGAAGTGATCTTGTCGCCTACTACGATTTCATAGTACGAGTCAGCAACGTTACCCTCTGCGTCGCGAAGCTTCCAGCCTGCGAACTTATATCCGTGGTACACGATACCATTCATATAGTCGATATTGTCCTGGGTAAAGCCCTCGTCAATATCAACGAAATCAACGAGAAGCGTCGTAGGATAGAGCTCCTTATCAGCCTTCTTATCGTTTATATCAATAGCAACGTTGGGGTTGTTCTTATCAATGTACCAGATAGCGTAGCTCCACTGTGTAATTTCACCGTCAACGAAGTGCCAGTAGGGACCGGGAGCGTCAGGCTTGGTTTCGGATATAAACCAGGTCTGCGATAGTCTTACAAGCTCAAGGTTTCTGAAGCCCGCGTCAGTGGCATCATACTGAGCCTTAGTACCCTTGTAGTATACGGACGAGAGGCTCTCACACTCGTAGAAGCAGGACGAGCCTATCTTGGTAACCGACTCGGTAAGAAGTATCGTTTCAAGTCCCGTGCAGGCGGTGAATGCATCCTTGCCGATGCTCTCAAGTCCGTCGTTAAAGGATATGTGAGTGATGTACTTACAGTCGGAAAACGCGCGCTCGCCTATAGACTTTAAGGTCGAGGGGAACTCAACTTTCGTTATGTTGGTCTTATAGAATGCGTTTCTGCCGATGCTCTTAAGAGTCGAGGGAAGCACGACCTCCGTTTCAATCTTAGTGCAGTCTGCAAAGGCATAGCTTGAAAGCGAGGTGATACCCTCTTCGATTACTGCACCTTTTATAAGAAGTCTTGAGGTATGCCAGGGCGCGTAATCCTTAAGATTGAAGTTATACATATCGCCAGAGCCAGAGAACGTGATAATTCCCGTGGTTTTATTAAGCGACCAGGTTACGTTGTCACCTGCCTTAGGGGTGTTCTGAGGACGCTTACAGTGAATGGTGAACTGAGTTGCAGTCTTGGGAAGTGTCTTGAAATCGTATTCACTCTGGTAGTTAGCATCGGTATAGAAGCCGTCAAACTTGAAGCCGTAATAGCTCTCAATCTTGGCATCTATCTCCGCCATTTTAGCGGTGTCAAAGCCAACCTTAGAAGAAACTGTGGTTTCATAAAAGTAATCCGTATTATATTTGAACGCAACCTTGATAGTCCTTTCAGGCTCGTCGGGCTCATCAGGCTCAGTGGGCTCGGTAGGCTCCTCGGGCTCAGTGGGCTCCTCAGGCTCGGTAGGCACATCAGAGTCATCTGGATCGGCAGGATCGCTAGGACCTGTAGTGATACCGGGAATCTCAAAGCCGGGAATCTCAAAGCCCTCAAGCGTACACGATGCAAGAGCCATCGTGAGAATGAGAACCAGTAGAATTGAGCAAATTAGCAAAATTCTTTTTTTCATTGCATATAATCCTTTCGAGAGAATTTATTATTTTACGGATAAATTTTAACACAAATCCCGTTTTTGCGCAAGCGTGAAAAGCAAAAAGGTGTAAACAATTTCTTAACTATATGTATTTTGCACATTAAGAGGTAAATATTTTTATGCATAATCACCACCCAGGATACTTGCTACGCAGGTTAATTAAAAGGCTTTGCGACGTTATTCCCTTCTTAATCTGGATATTAATTATCTACGGATTTGACACCCCTGCTATTGCGACTCAAACGCTGCTTTGCGCAGCACTTCACGAGCTTGGACATTTGCTTGGCGCGCTGGTGCTCCGCCGTAACGGAGCAGTCAAGGCAGCTCTTTGCGGACCCCGTATTTATCTTGGAGGCGGCGAATCCTATTATCATACTCTGATTATTGCCCTTTGCGGTCCTTGTATGAATCTGTTTCTTGCCGCGCTCTCACTCCCCTTTCTCGATTGTATCGGTGATGGTGGCTTCACATTCCTTTGCATCAATATTCTTACTGCGATATGTAACCTGCTCCCTTTAATTAATAACGACGGATACAATATTATTGCATCACTTCTGAATTTCAGAATACACCCCTTTGTAACGCAAAGAATAATGGGCTGGATTTCTTTTGCCCTATCAACGGTGTTATGTATATTATCCCTTTTCACGATGTCAAGGCACGACTGTGGCTACTGGTGTTATTTTATATCTATGTATCTTCTCGTGAAAAGCCTGAGCGCCCTTTAGTCGGTAAAGCGGAGAAAACACGTGATTTCAAGAGTTTTTTGAAGAAAACGCGAGATTTTTCGAGATTGTTTTAAGGCTAATCAGACTTAAATGAGCCTAATTGCGATTAAATGGAAATATTTTTGAAAAAAACTTTGTTAAAAAGTATTGCAAAACCCTTTTCATTTTGCTATAATTACTAGCATCTGATGCTATATCAAAATTTGTTGATTTCAGGTGAATAAAGGCGTATGCCGTAAGAAAGGATTTGAGATTTTAAGAAAATGCATAAGCTCATTGAGTTGAAAGGGATTACGAAGTCCTATGACGGTGAATCCGTCCTCAAGGATATCAACCTTTATATTCGCGACGGTGAATTCATCACCCTGCTCGGTCCGTCAGGCTGCGGTAAAACTACGATGCTGAGGATTATCGGCGGATTTGAAAGATCTGACGAGGGTCAGCTTTATTTTGACGGTGCTGAAATAAGCGAGCTTCCCGCGTACAAGCGACAGGTAAACACTGTATTCCAGAAATACCTGCTATTCCCTCATCTTAATGTTTACGAGAACATTGCGTTCCCCCTCAGAATGAAAAAGACTCCTGAGGATGAAATCAAGGAAAAGGTTACAAAAATGCTCGCTATGGTTGCGCTGTCGGGCTTTGAGAACAAGAGTGTAAGCACTCTCTCAGGCGGTCAGCAGCAGAGAGTGGCAATTGCGCGTGCGCTTATTTCGCATCCCAAGGTGCTTCTTCTTGACGAGCCGCTCGGCGCTCTTGACCTGAAGCTCAGGAAGGATATGCAGAACGAGCTTAAA
>CAZDON010000115.1:0-5772 GCA_964507065.1 uncultured Ruminococcus sp.
ATAGTTCAGTCGGGCAAGAAGCTTCTTCTCGTTGCCGAGGACGTTGAGGGCGAGGCTCTCACCACGCTCGTGCTCAATAAGCTTCGCGGCACATTCACGGTCGTTGCAGTTAAGGCTCCCGGCTTCGGTGACAGACGCAAGGAAATGCTTCGCGATATCGCTATCCTTACGGGCGGCGAGGTTATTACCGAGGAGCTCGGACTTGAGCTTAAGGACGCATCTCTGTCAGAGCTTGGCCGCGCAAGACAGGTTAAGGTAAACAAGGAAAATACGATAATCGTCGGCGGTATGGGCGACAAGGGCGCTATTGCCGACAGAGTAAGCCAGATAAAGCAGGCTCTTTCGGTTGCCACCAGCGAGTTTGACAAGGAAAAGCTTATGGAGCGCCTTGCAAAGCTTGCGGGCGGTGTTGCGGTTATCAAGGTCGGTGCCGCAACCGAGGTTGAGATGAAGGAAAAGAAGCTCCGCATTGAGGACGCGCTCAACGCTACCAAGGCGGCAGTAGAGGAGGGAATCGTCGCAGGCGGCGGTACTGCTCTCGTTAACGTAATCGACGCGGTTGAGGCGCTCGTCGCAACTCTTGAGGGTGACGAAAAGACCGGTGCTGCAATCGTTGCAAAGGCACTATCCGCTCCTATGAAGCAGATTGCTGACAACGCGGGCGTTGACGGTGCGGTTATCATTGCAAAGATTCGCGAGAGCGGTAAGGTAGGCTACGGCTACGACGCCGCACGCGAGGTGTTCTGCGATATGATGGAGCAGGGCATAGTAGACCCCGCAAAGGTAACCCGCTCGGCACTTGAGAACGCAGCGTCAATCGCTTCAACCGTTCTTACCACCGAGGCCGTCGTTTCCGAAAAGAAGGAAGATAAGCCCCCCATGGCACCCGCAGGCGGCGGAATGGACGGGATGTATTAATTTAAATTGATTTTACAGGGGGTGCTTTGAAGCCAAAGCACCCCCTGTAATCCCCGAAAGCGTATATGGGAAAATTTTATATTATAATTCTCTTTTCTTGCTTTGATCGCAAAAAGGTAGCGACACAGATTTTGTGCCACTACCTTTTTTATAGTTGAGTCTTAGATGACCGTATGATAAATAAGTTCTCGTAAAAACCCACATACGCCAACAAAGGTTAGCATTATATGTCAAATTCGGCTTTGAGATACTCACGCGAAATCCGTGCTGCCTCAAGCTCAGTCATACTGCCGTAGGTTTTATCCTGCTCGACTATGACGAGCTCCGTGCCGCACTCCTCACACGCCGTGAGTATTTTGCCGAAGTCCTGAAGACCCTGACCGAGAGGACGGAATTCAAAGCCGTTGTCCTCCTTAGTGCCGCCTGACTTTTTACCGATAAGCTCGTATACGGGGCCGCCCGCGAGTCTTTTCGCCGTGAAGTCCTTAAGGTGCACTATCTCGACGCGACCGGAAAACTCTCGTATCTTCTCATCGGGGCAAAGACCTGCATAACGCACCCAGCAGGTATCAAGCTCGGGCACTATCGCGCCCTCGGTCACCGCCTCGAAGATATAATCGTGAAGGTATCTTCCTTCATATTTCTCAAACTCAAAGTCGTGGTTGTGGTAGGCGAGAGTCATTCCGTTTTCTGTAAGAAGCTTTGCCTTTTCGTTGAAATCCCTGACGGTTGCCGCCCAGCCCTCGCCGCCTGCAAGAGCCGATTTGTCGTGCCACGGAATAACCACGTATTTAACGCCGAAGGCTTTAAGGAAGTTAATTGATTCGGTTGGATTCTTATCGAAGAAATCAAGCCTTTGGTGCACTGATATACACTTGAGATTAAGCTCGTCTAATATTTTCTTGATTTCCTCACCGCTTTTGCCGAAATATCCCGCGAACTCCACGTACTCGTAGCCCATCTCGGAAATCGCCTTGAGAGTTCCGTAAAAATCCTTTGCCATTGCCTCACGAACACCGCAAAGCTGAATACCTACCTTAAATTTTTTCATAGCTTTTTCCTCTCGCCTTAAATCTCTGGGATTTCAACGGCTATTTCACGGCCAAGCTCTGCCGACCTTGCGATAGAGTCGAGGATTGCCTGATTGTAGAGTATCTGGCTTGACGGAACGGGAGCGGGCGCACCGCTCTTGCACGCGTCAAGGAAGGTTCTTATCTTCTTATCGAAGTTCGAGGGAGCGCCAGGCTTATCCGAAATCTTGGGTATTCTGGTTTCAACCTGCTTGCCTGCTACCTCGTGGTAAAGAACGAGGTCACCGCCGATAGAGCCGTTCCAGCACTCGGTCGAGGGAATGCGAAGACCGCCCTTCGTGCCGAGAATTATAGTGTCGCCGGGGGTGTCAACGTTCATAGCCCAAGCAATACGGAAGTCAAGCACGATATCACCCTCGAGTCTGATAAACGCCGCCGCGAAATCGTCGACCTCAAATTTCTTTGCGTATTCGGGGTGTCCCGTTGCAACATAGTTGCAGTATCCCGCGTCGGTGCCGAAGAATGCCGACTTGTAGCCCGAAACGGTAAGAGGCTTGGGATAGCCTATGGCGTTAAGCACCATATCGAGCGAATAGCAGCCTATGTCTGCAAGCGCGCCAAGACCCGCGGTCTTATCCTCAATAAAGGTCGTACCGAAGGGAGTGGGAATGCCGCGTCGTCTGCCGCCGCCAGTCTGTATGTAGTAAACCTTACCGAGCACGCCCGACTGAACTACGTCCCTTACCATCTTCATATTATCGTCAAGACGGGGCTGGAAGCCGATAGAAAGAACCTTGCCGCTCTTCTTCTCCGCGCGCATAACCTCTACTGCCTCTTCCGTGGTTACCGTAAAGGGCTTTTCGAGAAGCACGTTGATTCCCGCCTCAAGAGCCTCTATTGCGCAGGGCGCGTGCTGACGGTTGTAGGTGCAGATTGATACCGCGTCAAGTCCGAGTGACTCGTCCGCAACCATTTCCTTGCCGGAATTGTAGCACTTAACACCCTCGACGCCGTGCTTTTTGAAGAAGGCGTCTGCCTTGCCGGGCACGAGGTCAGCGCCCGCAACTATCTCAACGTCGGGCTGCTTTAAATAACTGCTTATATGCGCGTCAGCTATCCAGCCGCAGCCGATGATACCGACGCGAAGCTTCTTCGTCGCGTCGATTTCGCACGCCTCGTGCGATTCCTTAAAAGCATCAAGAATATCAGACATAAATAAGTCCTCCGAATAAGTATTTGTTAAAGAGCCCTCGCTCTATCACTATACTAACACCGGAAGTGCGTATTTTCAATAAATAATTTTGTCACGAAATATCAAAATTTTGTCAAAGCACGGCTTTTGACATTTTTTTGCTGCCGACGGTATGCGTGCGTCGCGTGCTCTATACCGCCACCGAAAGAGAGTCATTTTCTTCCTTTAGAAATAAAATTTAGAATATTTTTTGAAAACCCCTTGACAAAGTGGACAAAGGTGTGTAAAATATCATAATGCATTATAATCGCTTACTATGGCCATATTATGCCCTTTTGCAGAAATTTCTGATAATTTCGGGGGCGGATTTCAGGGTCGCGGATAAAGCGTCGTTCCTTAAAATATTATATGCCGGCATACCTCTGCTATTCACCCTGTAAGACGGGCGGCGGATACGGCACACTCACTCAACGCATCGGAAGAGTCTTGTCAAGATGGGTGAGCCGACCGCTTTTAGTAGAACCCCGCTCGGCGTAGATGTTTGCAGAACAGTTATTTTGCCCAAATTTGTAAATTTTTAGAATGGAGTGATTCTATTTATGATGCTAAGACCCCGTAAACTCGGCACCAACGTGAGACAGAGCTTCTCAAAGATAGAGGCGGCAACCGAAATGCCAAATCTTATCGAGGTGCAGAAGAATTCCTACAAGTGGTTTCTCGAGGAGGGCTTTAATGAGGTTTTGCGTGACGTATCGCCGGTAGTCGATTTTTCAGGCAATCTTTCCATTGAGTTCACCGACTTTACCATTGATCCTAGTCCGAGATACTCGGTTGAGGAGTGTAAGGATAGAGCTGTAACCTACGATACTCACATCAAGGTTGGCGTCAGACTTATCAACAAGGCAACGGGAGAGCTTAAGACCGCCCAGATTTATATGGGTGATTTTCCCCTTATGACTGATAACGGAACCTTCGTTATCAACGGCGCGGAGCGCGTTATTATTTCACAGCTCGTGCGCTCGCCCGGTATATACTACGCAGACACGGTTGATAAGCAGGGTAAGCATAACTTTACCGCGCAGGTAATTCCTTACAGAGGCGCGTGGCTTGAGTACGAGTCGGACGCATCGGGTATCTACTACGTAAAGATAGATAAGACCCGTAAGCTTCCTATCAGCGTTCTTGTAAGAGCGCTTCTTCCCGTAGGACAGGACGACGATGACAGCATCTCTGAGATGTTCGGTAACGAGCCTCTGCTCGTCGCTACTATGGAAAGAGATGATTGCGTAAGACTCGCTCACGAGAACGGAACCTCATATCGCGACGAGGCGCTTAAGGAAATATTCAAGAAGCTTCGTCCCGGAGAGCCTCCCGTGGTAGAGAGCGCGGAAACACTCATCAATAATATTCTTTTCGACGCAAAGAGATACGACCTTGCGCCCGTCGGAAGATATAAGTACAACAAAAAGCTCGCTCTTGCGAAGCGTATTATCGGCTTTGAGCTTGCCCGTCCCGTAGTAAATCCCATTACGGGCGAGGTTGTTGCCGAGCCTGACGGTCAGAAGCTCACCCGTGAGCGTGCCATCGCTATCGAGAACAGCCTTGTAAACGAGGTTTACGTCAAGACCGAAACTCTCGAAGAGGTTAAGGTATTCTCTAACCATACCGTAGAGCCCTCACTCGTTCTCGGCTTCGACCTTACCGATTGCGGTGTAAAGGCCGGCGAGAAGGTAAGACTCTCCATTCTTGCCGAGATTATCGCTTCGGCTGACGACGCAGGGCAGAAGGGCGACGACAGAGTAGAGTATATCAAGGAGCTTGCCCGCACCAGAATGGCAGAGCTTTGCCCCAAGCACGTAACCAAGGAGGATATCTTCGCCTCGGTTAACTATCTCTTCTGTCTTACTCACGGAATAGGCTCCGTTGACGATATCGACCATCTTGGTAACAGACGCCTTCGCTGTGTAGGCGAGCTTCTCCAGAACCAGATGAGAATCGGTATGACGAGAATGGAGAAGAACATAAAGGAAAGAATGTCGACTCACGACTCCGAGGAGCTTCGTCCCGAGGCGCTTATCAATACGCGTCCCGTTGCGACTGCAATCCGCGAGTTCTTCGGCTCGTCGCCTCTTTCACAGTTTATGGATCAGAACAACCCTCTTGCAGAGCTTACTCACAAGAGAAGACTTTCAGCCCTCGGTCCCGGCGGTCTTTCCAAGGACAGAGCAAGCTTTGAGGTTCGTGACGTTCACTATACCCACTACGGAAGAATATGCCCCGTAGAAACTCCCGAGGGACCGAACATCGGTCTTATCTCATACCTTGCATCGTATGCAAGAATTTCGGATTACGGCTTCCTTAAGGCACCCTACCGTGTCGTTGACAAGGCGACGGGCAGAGTTACCGACGAGGTTCTTTACCTCACCGCCGACGAGGAGGACAGCAATATAGTAGCTCAGGCAAACGAGGCTCTCGACGAGAACGGCTGCTTCAAGAACAAGAAGGTTATCGCAAGATACAAGACCGAGTTCATTGAGGTGTCGCCTAACGAGGTTGACCTTATGGACGCCTGCCCTCAGATGGCAGTATCGGTTGCCGCAGGCTGCATACCCTTCCTTGAGAACGACGACA
>CAZDON010000116.1:0-1508 GCA_964507065.1 uncultured Ruminococcus sp.
CGTAACGGTTGCAGATGGCAACAACGTTACCGTTAAAGGTCCTCTCGGTGAGCTTAAGCAGACCTTCTGCAAGGAGCTTGCAATCGCACAGGAGGGCAACGTAATCAACGTAACCCGTCCTAACGATGAGAAGGAAATGCGTTCGCTTCACGGACTTACGAGAACTCTTCTCAACAACATGGTTGTAGGAGTATCTCAGGGCTACGCAAAGCAGCTCGACATCGTAGGTGTCGGTTACAGAGCAGAGAAGCAGGGCAAGAAGCTCGTTCTCGGTCTTGGTTATTCGCACCCCGTAGTATTTGAGGAAATCGACGGAATCACCTTCGAGCTTCCCAACAACACTACGATAATCGTAAAGGGTATTGATAAGCAGGCTGTCGGCCAGATGGCAGCTGTTATCAGATCCAAGAGACCCCCCGAGCCATATCTTGGCAAGGGCATTAAGTATACCGGTGAGAGAATCCGCCGCAAGGCTGGTAAGGCCGGTAAGGGTAAATAATGAAAGGAGTTTGAAAAGATGGTTAAAAGAATTGACAGTAATGCTCAGCGTCTTAAGAGACACGCAAGAGTACGCGGTAAGATTTCGGGCACTCCTGAAAGACCTCGTCTTGCGGTTTACCGTTCTAACGCTAACATCTCGGCACAGATTATCGACGATGTAAACGGCGTAACGCTCGCAAGCGCAAGCAGCTACGAGAAGGATTTTGCTCTTTCGGGCTCCAACAAGGAATCTGCAAGAGCAGTAGGCGAGACTCTCGCAAAGAGAGCTCTCGAAAAGGGCATTTCCGCAGTAGTATTCGATCGCGGTGGCTACATTTATCACGGACGTGTATCAGAGTTAGCAGAGGGCGCCAGAGAAGGCGGCCTGAAGTTCTAATCGCTGGTTTATACACTGTTTCGTCACGAAACATTTATTAAGGAGATTAACATGGCTAAGAGAATTAATGCGAGCGAGCTCGATCTTCAGGAGCAGCTTGTAGTTTTGAACCGTGTATCCAAGACCGTAAAGGGCGGTAGAATCGCTCGTTTTGCAGCTATCATGGTAGTAGGCGACGGAAATGGACATGTAGGCTTCGGCCTCGGTAAGGCAGCAGAGGTTCCCGATGCAATCCGCAAGGGAATTGAGGATGCCAAGAAAAATCTTATCACTGTATCTCTTAACGGCTCGACCATTCCTCACGAGGTAATAGGCGAGTACGGCGCAGGCAAGGTGCTTCTTAAGCCCGCCGCACCCGGTACCGGTATTATTGCAGGTGGCACTGTGCGTATCATTCTTGACCTCGCAGGGATCAAGAACATTCGTGCAAAGTGCCTGAGATCCTCTAACCCCACCAACGTAGTTAAGGCTACCTTCGAGGGACTTAAGGCTCTCAGAACCGCTGAAGAGATTGCAGCGCTTCGCGGTATTTCCGTAGAAGATGTAAAGGCATAAGGGGGTAATCGGAAATGGAAAACGTAAAGATTACTCTTGTAAAGAGCCTTATCGCTTGCAAGTCAAACCAGATAGC
>CAZDON010000116.1:1518-5699 GCA_964507065.1 uncultured Ruminococcus sp.
CGCTAAATCTCTTGGTTTGAAGCGCCCCGGTAACAGCATCGTTATTGCAAACGACGCAGTTGCACAGGGTAAAATCAAAGTTATCTCTCACCTTGTTAAGGTTGAGACCGTTTAATCGGAATTGAAAGGAGGATAAATTATGAAGCTCCATGAACTTTCACCTGCAGAAGGCTCCGTAAAGGAAAACTTCCGTAAGGGTAGAGGCGCAGGTTCCGGAAACGGAAAGACGGCTGGTAAGGGCCACAAGGGTCAGAACGCTCGCTCGGGCGGCGGCGTAAGACCCGGATTTGAGGGAGGTCAGCTTCCTCTTTACAGAAAGCTTCCTAAGAGAGGCTTTAACAATGCAAGATTTGCTAAGACCTACACCATAATTAACCTCAGCACCCTCGAGAAGAAATTTAACGACGGTGACGTGGTTGACGCAGCAGCTCTTCTTAACGTGGGCGCAATAAGCGATCTCGCAGAGGGCGGCGTAAAGGTTCTCGCAAGTGGCAATATCACCAAGAAGCTTACCGTAAGTGCAGCTCATTTCACTGCTTCCGCAAAGAAAAAGATTGAGGCAGTCGGCGGAAAGTGTGAGGTGGTATAAATGTTTCAGACACTGAAGAACGCTTGGAAGACGAAAGACATAAGAAGCAAAATTATATTTACGCTTTTTATTCTTCTTCTTTACCGCATAGGTACTGTAATCCCTGTTCCTTTCGTTGAGGCAAACACCTTCGCAGGTGCCTTCAGCGGAACGATACTCGATTATATGAACACGCTTTCCGGTGGTTCTCTCGGAACTGCAACGTTATTCGCCCTCGGTGTATCACCCTATATCAATGCATCGATTATTATTCAGCTTCTTGCAGTTGTCTTTCCTAAGCTTGGCGAGCTTGCCAAGGAAGATAAGGAAAAGATGAACTTCATCACCAGAATAGTTACCGTAGTTCTTGCAATAGTAACCGCAATCGGCTACTACTTCCTGCTTAAGAACAACGGCGCGCTTACGAATGCTGCAACCGCTACTGACAACAGTCTTTACTGGTTCTACGGTATCGTAATCGTGGCTTGCTACTGCGCAGGTGCATCTATCATAATGTGGCTTGCAGAGCGTATCAATGAGAGAGGAATTGGAAACGGTATTTCGATAATTCTTTTCGCAAATATCATTTCCTCTATGCCCTCGCTCATCATCAACCTCGTCGAGCTCGTTGTAAGCACCTACCAGTACTCCGAGAACGCTTGGCTCTACGGTATAGTTTCTACCGTATTTGCTCTTGCACTTATCGCGGTAATAATTGCTCTTATGGTATTCGTAATCTTTATTACCGGCTCGGAGAGAAGAATTCCCATTCAGTATTCACAGAGAACTATCGGAAGAAAGATGTACGGCGGACAGAGCACGCACCTTCCTCTTAAGGTTAATATGACGGGTGTTATGCCTATCATCTTCGCAAGCTCTATCGTATCGCTTCTTCCCACTATTCTCGCTCTTTGCGGTGTCACCGAAAGCTCTGACGGCTTCTGGGGCGGCGTATGCCGTGTATTCTCGGCATCGGGCGCAGTATATCCGATACTCCTGTTCGTCCTTATTATTGCATTTGCATACTTCTATACGCAGATTACCTTTAATCCCGTTGAGGTTGCAAAGAATCTTCAGGACAACGGCGGCGTTATCAGAGGTATCTCACCCGGTAAGCCTACCGCAGACCACATCAGAAAGCGTCTTAACAAGGTTACCTTCGTAGGCGCGCTCTTCCTCGGTCTTATCGCAGTTCTTCCTGTGATTGCAGGACCTCACCTCATTCAGCACCTCATCGAGTGGCTTATGAGCGGCTCTGACACGGCAAAGGAAATCGAAAAATATCTTGCTGACTCAAGTATGTCTTGGTACGGCTCGTATCTGCAGAGCCAGATGGATAGCACCATCTCGGCACTCACCTCGACCTTCACCTTCGGTGGAACGACTCTTCTTATCGTTGTCGGCGTTGCGCTCGAAACGTTCAGAGAGCTCGAGGCTCAGCTTACCGTCCGTAACTACAAGAACTACCTTAAATAAAGCAAGGAGTTATTTATGAGAATAATTTTTCTTGGTGCTCCAGGTGCGGGAAAGGGAACTCAGGCGGATATAATTGCCGAAAGATACGGTATACCTACCATATCCACGGGCGTTATAATCCGCGAGGCTCTCGCGAACGGTACAGATATGGGGCTTAAAGCCAAAAAATTTATTGAAGCAGGCGCGCTCGTACCTGATGAGGTCGTTATCGGCATTATCAAGGAGCGCCTTGCAAAGTCGGATTGTCAGAATGGCTTCATTCTTGACGGTTTTCCGAGAACCGTTCCTCAGGCGCAGGCGCTTGACGAAATGGGTATCACTCTTGACGCAGTCGTTTCTATCGAGGTCGCGGATGACGTGATTATGGAAAGAATGACTGGCAGACGCGTATGTGCAAAGTGCGGCGCATCCTATCACACGGTTTACAATTCCTCAGCGGATGGTAAGACCTGTGACAAGTGCGGCACCGAGCTTACCGTCAGGAAGGATGATGCACCCGAGGTAGTTAAGTCGCGTCTTGAGGTATATCACAGCCAGACTGAGCCTCTCAAGGACTATTATCGCGAAAGCGGTAAGCTTCGTCTTGTCGAGGGACAGGAGCGTGTTGAGGATACGACGGCTCTCGTGGTAAAGGCTCTTCGTGATTAAATTATGTTTGTAATTAAAAACGACGAGCAAATTGCTCTTATGAAAATTGCGGGGCGGATTACCGCCGAGGCACTTGTGCTTGCGAGTGAGATGATACGCCCTGGAGTTTCAACTAAAGAGATTGATACTAAAATTCACCGTTACATTGAAAAGTGCGGCGCGGTCCCGTCCTTCTTAGGATACGGCGGCTTTCCCGCATCGGCATGTATATCCTTAAATAACGAGGTCATACACGGAATTCCGAGTAAGAACAGGATTCTTACAGAGGGAGATATCGTAAAGATCGACGTCGGAGCTCGCTACCGCGGCTATAATGGCGACAGTGCTAGAACCTATCCTGTCGGCAAGGTAAGCGATGAGGCTCTGAGGCTGATTTCGGTCACTGAGAAAAGCTTCTATGAGGCGCTGTCCGTTGCTAAGGCGGGCGGGCGTATCGGGGACTTAGGCTTTGCGGTTGAAAGCTTCGTCATTTCAAATGGCTTCTCGGTAGTTAAGGATTACGTAGGACACGGAGTTGGAAAGGATCTTCACGAGGAGCCTGAGATACCGAATTACGGTCGCGCGGGCAGAGGAGTGAGGCTCTATCCCGGAATGACTCTCGCAGTCGAGCCTATGGTAAACGCAGGCGGCGGCGGAGTTAAAACGCTTCGCGACGGATGGACGGTTGTGACGAGCGACGGAAGTCTTTCGGCGCATTATGAGAACAGTATCCTGATTACCGACGGAGAACCGATAATATTGACTGATGTAAATATTAGTTAGCAAGGAGGAAGATATTTTGGCTAAATCTGATTTAATTGAGTTTGAAGATTGTAAGGTAGTCGAAGCACTTCCCAATACAGTTTTCAAGGTAAAGCTTCCTAACGGTCACATAGTAACTGCGACCATTTCAGGAAAGCTTCGTATGAACTATATCAAAATTCTCGTAGGCGACACTGTAACGGTAGAGGTATCCCCTTATGATATCTCACGCGGCAGAATCACCTGGAGAAAAAAGTAAGATACTGAAAGGAACGGTATTAAAAATGAAAGTTAAGCCTTCCGTCAAGAAAATATGCGAAAAGTGCAAGATCATTAAAAGACACGGTAAAATAATGGTCATCTGCGAGAACCCCAAGCACAAGCAGCGTCAGGGTTAATTCACGCATATCAGACGATTAAATTTAAAAAGGAGTATATATCGAAATGGCTCGTATAGCTGGTGTTGATATTCCCAACAACAAGCGTGTAGAAATCGCGCTTACCTACATCTACGGTATAGGCCTCAAGAGCTCGAAGGATATTCTTGCAAAGACCGGAATCAATCCTGACACTCGTGCAAAGGATCTTACCGAGGGTGAGGTTGCTCGTCTCAGAGATGAGATCGAAACCAATTATCATGTAGAGGGTGACCTTCGTCGTGAGGTTGCGCTCAATATCAAAAGACTCGTTGAAATCAATTGCTATCGCGGTATCAGACACAGAAAGGGTCTCCCTGTAAGAGGTCAGC
>CAZDON010000117.1:0-5695 GCA_964507065.1 uncultured Ruminococcus sp.
AGTTTGTTTGGCGACGACTGGAATTTGCGTTTTTGTGCGCTGATTTCGGTCGGCGCACTTTTTTATTTTTAATGACAAATAGATAAGGAGGAATAGGTGTGGGACTGTTTAGCAAAAAAGTAAAATTCGTTTCAGCTGTATGTCCTGAATGCAAAGGACATTTGGAGCTTGACTCTAAACTAGAAACTGCGTTTTGTCAATACTGTGGCGCTCAATGCATAGTAAAAAACGCTCCCAGCTCAAAGCAAAATCAAGGGAAGCTTGAAACTATAATCTCATTTGTTGAAAGGCAACAGGCTTTGAAAAGACAGGATAAGCAGGAAAAGCAACGCAAGATAGAGGAAGAGGAACGCAAGCAAAAGGAACATTTCAAAAAGTGTTGGTGGGTGTATCTTTTAGGTGTAATCGCATTATTTGGTTATATAACTCTTATGAGCATTTTAGAAAATCAAGGCATCATATAATTATATACAAAGGAGTACTAATATGAAAAAAGAAACAAATGAGAGCAAACAGGGTATAATAGAAAGAACAAAAACTGCCGTTATAGAAGCAATGGACGAAAATGGCAACGGTGAAATTGATATTGAGGATGTAATCATTAAGGGCCTACGCGTTCCTGGAATACGAATAAACCGCGATGAGTTTTTGAAAAAACAGCTTATGAAGCTTTATCCCGACGACGTAATCGCAGTCGCTGTGGCAGAGTCGCCTATGAGGGCAAAAATTCCGCTCACAGAAATAGACAAGCTCGCAAACGAAGTTATTAAATTTGAACGCAACTGCGTTTCCGGAATATCGGCCGCACTGGGCACCCCAGGCGGAATCGCAATGGTTGCCACCATTCCCGCTGATATCGCACAGTATTACGGCTATCTGCTTCGTGCTGCGCAAAAGCTTTTGTACTTATACGGTTTTCCGCAAATCGACACGGAAGAAAAGGAAAGCAAATTTGATGACGGTACTATGAATACTCTCATTATTTGTTTTGGCGTAATGTATGGCGTGGCAGGTGCAAACACCGCCCTCAAGGCAATGGCAAAAGCATTAGGTACGGGGGTAGAAAAGCAGCTCATCAGAAAGGCGCTTACCAAGGGAACCGTTTATCCGATTGTAAAAAAAGTTGCAAAGTGGTTTGGCGTAAATATGACGAAAAAGGTCTTTGCAGGCTTCTTTAAATACAGCATCCCTGTTGCGGGCGGTATAATTGGCGGTGGGTTGACATTCCTTTCATTTAAGCCTTGCTGCGAGAAGCTGAGATTAAATCTAAGAGATACCATTCTCAGCAATCCAAAATACAAGCCCACGCTTGAGGATGATAGCGAAATAACAATTGATGACGATGACGACGGCAGCGATTCTCAATAAAGATGACACGACGTGAGGTTTTATTCCCTCAATTGCCAATTTAGCAAAAAGCAAAGGACACCTACTATTTGGAGTAAGTGTCCTTTGCTTTTTATTCGCGTTAATTCTAGCCACCTATTTCAGCAGCGAAATAGCGTCGCCTATCGTTTTTTCAAGCGCCTCTTTTCCGTACTTATCGACCTCGGCCTTGTTCTTTTCTCCGTGCGTCAGACAGCCTGCGCCGCCGATACAGCCGCCAAAGCAAGCCATTCCTTCGATAAAGTTGCCGTCAAGTATGCCCTTGTTAAGCTTCAGAAGAGCCATACGGCACGCCTCGATTCCGTCGCAAACGACGGGCTTAATCTCAAAGTCAATTCCCTGCTCCTTCATTGCCTGTGCCGCCGCGTCGGTAAGTCCGCCGCTACGGGCAAAAATTCTGCCGAAGTAGGATGCGTTGTCAAGGACACCCTCCTCAAGCGAGGATAGGTCAAGGTCGCGGCTGTCAAAGAGCGCCTGAAGCTCCTCAAAGGTAAGCACGGTATCCACGTAGGGCTTTACTGCATCAAGCTGAGCCTCAGCCTTTTTAGCCGTACACGGACCTATAAATATTACCTTCGAATTAGGTGTAGTTTCCTTGATATACTTCGCAAGAACCGCCATAGGTGACATATTGTGTGAAATATGCTCCACAAGATTCGGGAAAGCCGTCTTTATGTACCTGACGAACGCAGGGCAGCAGGAGCTTGTAAGAAGTCCCTTTTCGGAAAGCTCACGCGCCTCAGCCATAGCAACCATATCAGCTCCGAGCGCAGCTTCTATTACGTCGTGGAAGCCGAGCTTTTTCATTCCCGTAACGACCTGACCCAGTTTAGCATAGGAAAACTGGCTTGAAATTGAGGGTGCGACGATAGCGTAAACCCTGTAGCTGCCACCTCTTGTGTTACGCTCGCTCTTTTTCAGAATATCGATAGCGTTTACCATAAACGATTTATCCATAATTGCGCCGAAGGGGCACTGATAAACGCAAGCACCGCACTGTATGCACTTATCGTTATCGATTGCTGCCGCCTTTTGCTCATTCATAGAGATTGCCTTAACCTTGCAGGCGTTCTGGCAGGGACGCTTGCGGCTGACTATTGCGGTATACGGACAAACCTTAGCGCACGCTCCGCATTCCTTACACTTTGATTTATCAATATGTGCTACGTGCTGGTGGTCGAAGGTTATTGCTCCGAATTTACATACGTCCTCACAGCGATGAGCTAAGCATCCGCGGCAGGCGTTCGTTACCTCGTATCCGCCAACGGGACCTTCGTCACAGGCGATATCAATGACCTCTATTACGTTGGGGTTGTTTTTATCACCGCCCATAGCGAGCTTGACTCTCTCGCCAAGTATTGCTCTTTCCTTATATACGCAGCAACGCATCGTTGGCTCGTTTCCGGGGACGATGTGCTTAGGAACATCCATAATATTCTCAAGAAGCTTATCTTCCCACGCAAGCCGCGCCACTTCCCGTAATACCTTATATTTCAAATGCTGTACTTTTGTGTCAAATTTGCGCATAATGCTTTACATCTCCCTCTAAAAATAACTAACCTTGATGCGTTTTCCCATCTTCTTAAGACAAGATGACAGCTCCTCTACCAGGTTCATTTTTATGTTGAAATTAATTGGAAGGTCCGGATTCTGATGAGCAGGATTTACGGCTCTGCCCACATAGAAGTTAATATCAGTTGCTTCCTCAAAAAGAAGTCGGCTTATGAGCGAGGCTCCATCCTTTTTGAAATTCCATTCCTCGTAAAGCTCGTTATCTCCGAGATAGTCCTTGGCATACTGAATAACCTTATTCATCGTGATGACGCCCTCGGTTACGAGGTCGACGCCGTCGATATAGGCAATCGGTGGAACGTCGCTGCGTTCAAATTTAAGACTAGTCACGACGGGCTTACCGAGGAACTTTGCCGCGATAGACGAGGTCGTACCGCCGCATATGATATGCTTTCCTTCCTTTGAAAAGAACAGCGACATCATTCTGGTCGCGTCGTCACGGTTTGAGGGCGGACCAAACAAAATATTCATAGGCTCTCTCTTACGAATTTTCACGACGCAGGCGGTAGTATCATCACCGGGCTTATGCCCGTAAAGCTTATCGCACTCATCGACGAGCATAGTCGAGAGGTTTTTTGCAGTATATCCACCTGCAACGAGCGCCTGCATATATTCCGCAATATCCTCGCGCTTCCAGCCGAAGTTGTATTTGCCGCCCATACCCGCGTGAGGACAGCCGTCACTCATCGCTATGAACACGTCGTCCTCCTTTAATCTGACGGTGGATTTAAATATTTTCTTGCCACCGATATTCATTTCGGTCTTGGGATAATCGTATACGGCGTAATCTCTGATTACGATAACGTGGGGATTATCGTACTGAATTATCTCGGCAATCTCGTTATTAAGCAAATGAATTATCGTAAAGGTTGAATACGCCACTCCGCGAACGGAGCATACCGGGAGTGTCGCGGCGATAGTCGACACGCATTCCTCAATGGGAAGTCCTGCCGCCATCATCGTTGAAATAATCTTTGAGGTCAGAGTAGAAAGAATACTTGCCTTAACTCCGGAGCCAAGACCGTCCGCGAGAACGATTACCGTCGAGCCGTCGTTTTCCTCGACGATATCCACGTGGTCGCCGCAAAGCTCCTCGCCGACGTGATTTATGCTTTTATATCCAATATCCGCACAAAGATCATTCATCGCCGATAGACTCCTTTAATTTAGTCAGGGCAATTTTTGTTTCAGCGGCGGTTTCGCCAAGAAGCGAGGCAATTTCCTGAACGATTCTCATTTGCCTCTCAACCACCGTATCGGCAACCTCTACCGTCTGCTTATCAATTCTTGCCTTCTTCTCTCTTTCGGATTCCTCGTCGGTTATATCGCGCATAATACCGATGAGCATACGGGAATCGGGGTCGTAAACCACCGTTTGCTTTACGTATTTTTTATACTCCGCAAGATAGGTGCGCTGATCTCGTACACTTCTTCCCGTGCTCTTTACCTGGAGAAATACTGCGGGGTCGAGAATACGCACTACGGGCTCACCGAGCACGTCGCTTTCAGAGCGTATATTCATAATCTTGCGCGCCGCCGCGTTAATCTGTTGAACCTCAAGATTTTCGTTCAGGGCAATAAGACCGTTCGGAGTATTTTTTACTATCGTATCGGAGAAGCTTTCCGCCTTATCCTTAAGGAATGGCAGGCACATAGAGCTTTCAGCCTTGCCCTGAATAATGGCAATAGCCTTTTCACGACAGGAATTGTATCCGCACGAGCCGCAATTCAGCTCGTCCGACGGCTTGAACTTGCCCATCTGACGAAGCACGCTCATTATTTCCGACTCCGAGGGTGTTGCAAGCTTATGCTCTATCATAGTAAAGCTCTTTTTCAGCTCCATAGGCGATGGAGTACAAACGTCGAAATCACGCTCCCCGGCGTAGCCCGTAACGGTTATGTAGTCCTTAATCGGTGCGGAGCGGTGATACTTTTCCATAACGGGACCGCCGATACAGCTTCCGACGCACGCCGACATTTCGATAAAGCATTTATGAATTTTACCGCTCTCGATATCGCGAAGCGCGGAAATGCAATTTTCAACACCGTCAAGCGCAACGTAGGTATATCCGGGCGCACGCTCAGCCATCGTTTTAAGCACGCCACCCGTCGTCGGGAAAAAGCGCGCGCGGCTCTCGGACGTGCTGTCCATTTCCTTTTCAAGCTCTACGTGCTCGGATTTCAGCCAATTAGTGAGCTCCTCAAAGGTAAGAACCGCATCTACAAGCCCCTCGTAATGCTCTGCCTCGTCCTTTTTGGCAACGCACGGACCGATAAATACGGTCTTTACCTCGGGCATCCTTTTCTTGATATCTGCACAGTGTGCCTGCATAGGCGACATTACGTCGGCAAGATATTCAAGGCAGGCGGGGAAATATTTTTGTATAAGAAGGTTGACCGAGTGACAGCAGGAGGTGATAATGATATCCCGCTCCTCCTCGCGAAGCATACGCTCGTACTCATTCTTGACGATAGTCGCGCCAATTGCCGTTTCCTCAACGTCGTAAAAGCCCAGCTTTTTCAAGGCACGGCGCATAGCCTCGATTCCCACGCCCTCGTAATTCGCTACGAAGGACGGAGCGAGGCTGACTATGACGGGGTCTCCGCTACCGAGAAGAACTCTTGCCTTTTCGGTGCCGTCAACGATTTCCTTTGCGTTCTGGGGACAAACGACAAAGCAATGACCGCACAAAATGCACTCATTGCCGATAATATGTGCTTGGTTGCCCGAAAAGCG
>CAZDON010000118.1:0-5446 GCA_964507065.1 uncultured Ruminococcus sp.
TCGAGGATATATGCGAGGCGCTCTCACTAGGTAAGAACGCCTTTACCGATGCCGACGGAGCTGGCGGATACCGCCTTCTCGACGCTGCGGTCGAGGCTATCAAGGGCAGGCTTACCTTCGTTGAAACTGCCGACTTCGTATATAAGGCTAAAATAGGCTTCTTTACCGAGGCTGGTCGTGACAGACTCAACGCGCTCTTTGAGCTCGGTGACGGATGCGCTTGTCAGGGGCAGGACGGCTTTATCTTCAATAAATCGTCACTCGGTGCGCTTAAGCGCATAACCTCGATAAACGAGCTTTACAGTCCCCTTACCCTGACAAAGGGCGGCATTGAAAAGCTGCGTGCCGCGGTAAACTTCGATTATCTTGTAAATGAGAAGAACAGAACGGCAACGCTTACGAAAATAGGCATCGGCAAGGCAGAAAAATATTTTGAAATAGATAATATTGCAGACGATGAGAACCAGGAGCTTCTTCATCACGTAAACATAGCGATAAGCGCATACGGAACGATGAAGCGCGACGTGCATTATATCGTCGTCCGCGGTCAGGTGTATATAGTCGACCAGTCAACGGGACGCGTGCTTGAGGGCAGGCGCTTCTCTGACGGTCTGCATCAGGCAATAGAGGCAAAGGAAAACGTGGAAATCAAGGCGGAAAACCGCACCACCGCCACCGTTTCCTACCAGAACTTCTTCCGCCTTTACAGAAAGCTGTCGGGTATGACGGGTACGGCGCTCACCGAACAAAACGAGTTCCGCGAGATATACTCGCTCGACGTCGTTGCGGTTCCCACCAACAAGCCCGTAAAGCGACGCGACCACACCGATATTATTTTCAAGACTCACCGAGGAAAGCTCAACGCTATTCTCACGAGAATTATTGAATGCTATAAAAAGGGGCAGCCCGTGCTCGTGGGTACGACCTCGGTTGAAAAGTCAGAGGAGCTCTCTGCACTGCTTCGCCGCGAGAGAATTCCTCACAACGTGCTCAACGCAAAGGAGCACGGCAACGAGGCTACGCTAATTGCCTCGGCAGGTATGCCGGGGGCTGTTACCATATCCACGAATATGGCAGGTCGAGGCACCGACATTATGCTCGGCGGAAACCCGATAATTCACGCGAAGAACAAGCTTCGCAGCTATCTTGAAGCCCAGGGAAGATTCCGTGCGCAGGGACGCGAGAGAATTTCATATCTCGTATCCGTTTGTGACTCTATGGCAGAGCTTGAGGGCGAGGACGTCCGCGAGGTGCGCCAAAAGTATAAGGAGCTTTTAGCCGAGTGCGAGCGTGAGCGTGAGCCGCTTCTTGAGCAGGTTCTTAAGTCGGGCGGACTTTTCGTCATAGGTGCCGAAAGACACGACTCAAGACGAATTGACAACCAGCTTCGCGGACGAAGCGGCAGACAGGGTGATATCGGTGAATCGGTATTCTACGCCTCGCTTGAGGACGACCTGCTTCGCTTCTTCGGCGAGAAGATAACGGGAATGCTCACCGCGGTCGGTGTTGACGAGAATATGCCTATTCAGTTCTCTATTCTCGCTTCTCGCATCGAGGACGCTCAGAAGCGCGTTGAGGCAAGACATTTCCAGCATAGAAAGCACGTGCTTTCCTACGACGACGTAATGAACGAGCAGAGAAAGGTCGTCTACGCTATGCGCAGGGATATTCTTGAGCTTGACGACATACGCCCGAAAATTGAGGAAATCATAACGAGATGCGTCGGTGAGCGCTTTGACGACTGCTACGGTCTTTGCGAGGGAGCGTCGGGCGAGCCATCCGATTTCGAGGGCATTTTCAAAGGCGGTATTACACTCGACGGAATTGACCCGGAGAGCACTCCCAAAGAGGAGCTTCGCGAAAAATATATCACGCGAGCACTTGAGATATACAGAGGACGCACCCAAGCGGCAGAAAATGCAAGCGTTGTACAGATTTCGGGTGTCACCTCAAATTCCGATGAGGTGCGCGCTGCAATCGCCAGCCTCACCTCGCTTGCGTACCTTGATTTCCAGCGCACGCGTCTGCTTGACCTGACCGACAAGTGCTGGATGAACCATCTTGACCAGATGGACGACCTGAAATCCTACGTAGGACTCAACTCCTTTGCACAGAGAAATCCTCTCACCGTTTATCAGCTTGAGGGTGCGCAGATGTTCTCGGATATGATGAAGGAAATACGGCTTAAGACCACGAATGAGGTTCTTTTCCGTCCGATAGACCACAGAATGATAGGAAGAAGCCGCCAAGCCCACGAAGCTATGAGCAGATTTTCTATGAGCGAGCTTAAGGCAAGACCTAACAACGAGCACTCACTCAACGCTCCTTGCCCCTGTGGAAGTGGCAAGAAGTACAAGAGATGCTGCTACCTTAAGAATAAGGGGGCGGGTATCTGATGGGCTTCGGTACTTTATTTATAGGATACTTCTTTTTAGTAAATATATCCTACTTTCACTACACCGACGTTATTTGTGCGGCGATAATGCTGCTTGCCCTTTACAGGCTGTCGTGGGTAAACCGCTCTTTTCTCACGGCTATGGCGTTCTCGGGCGTATTCACCGTCTTTTCCTTAGTTGAGCTTGGTGGTGCTATCGTAGACACCTTTATCCCGGGGAGTATAGGAACGCTGCTCGATTACGTTGCTATACCGCGATATATACTGATTTTCGCGCTTACAGTAGCTATTCTTCACGGTATTGCCGAGGTTGCCGCCGAGGTTGACGCAAGAGAGCTTTCGGCAAGAGCAAGGCGCACGCTTCCCTTCTGTCTTATATATCTTATTATGGCGGTGCTGGAGCTTCCTGAGCTTGCCGCACTTGGCAAAGCGGTAGTTATAGCTTCAATCATCGTGATTATAGCGCTTCTTATACTCCTTGCTATGAATCTCGTTACCATATACCGCGCGTATATGCAGATATGCATGCCGGACGAGAGGGCACATAAGGAAAAGAAATCCCGCTTTGGCTTTATCAACCGCTTCCGTGAGTATGAGGAGGGCAAGGCGCGCGAGTATGCCGAATACAAGATGAATAAAAGGGCGGCATCCGACGGGAAGAAAAAGAAAAACAAGAGGAAATAGCAAAAAACGCAAATTTCGGAGTTTATTTATGCAAGAAAACACTTTATTTTCAGAAAAACGGGGGCGGCGTGACCTTGCGCTTGCGACCGTGGCGCTCATAACGTTCTTTAACCCGTGTGTGAATATAATAGACATTCTGCCAGACTTCATAGGCTGTCTTATTATCGCCCACCTGCTTACCGCACCGTCGCTCGTCGCACCATATTTCAGTGAGGCGAGAACCTGGGCTTACCGCGCGGCTGCGGTATCCGCATTAAAGCTACCGACACTTGTGGCGGTGGTTATGATAAGGTCGCAAAACACGCAGGACAACGACGTTATAGCTCTCGTGGCAATAGTATTTTTAACGCTGGAGCTTATTTGCTTTATTCCTGCTGTGAATAACCTCTTCTCTGCCCTCTTTTATCTTGGCGAGCGCACCGATGCCGAAGCGCTGCTTCGCGGTGACGGTAAGCACTCGCCTGATGGACTTAAGGCACTTACGCTATGCTTTATAATACTTCGCGGTGTGCTCTCTGCCTTGCCTGAGCTTCTTCGCCTGACACGCGCCGTGGAGCTTGGTGACAGCACGACCGTAATTGCACGCGGCTCACACCTCTACCCTTATGCGGTGCTTATATCGGTGTTAATCACACTTGCCGTCGGAATAATCTTTCTCATCAGGTGGACGGGATACCTTAAGGCAATAAGGTCCGAGGGGAAATTCTACTCCGCACTCGCATCTCTGACAAACGAATGTGCGATGGACGAGCTCAATAAAAAGCAGACGGCAAGAAAATCGAGGCGCTGCGGTATATATCTTACTCTTGCGTGCATTCTCACCCTTGAGCTGAGCTTCAGCGACCTTGGAAGTATAAATCTTATACCGCCGACGCTCTCTGCCCTAGCGCTGACACTCACAGTATTCTCGCTTTGCTCGCTCACGAGGGTCGAGGGTAACCTACCGAACGTAGCTAAGCTTGTAGCCGTTCTTTTCTGCGTGACAACGCTTCCTTCGTATATTCTCGGAATAGTCTTTCACGACGAATACAGCTTCAGGGACCTTGCCGACGGCGGCTCACGCCAGGCTCGCGCGCTTTATACGGCTATAACCGTATCGTCAGCGGTAGAGCTTTTGCTTTCTCTCGCTACGATAGCATTTACCTTTATACTCCTTCGCTCGTATCTTGACAGGTGCGTAATCAGGATTAATAAGGACACCCTTTCACGCGTGGACTATGACAGGCGAAGGACTCTTACCGTAAAGTGTGCCGTGCTTACGGGTCTTATGGCGCTTATCTCGGTCGGAAAATTCATTCAGGTTATCCTCCGCTCTCATCAGGTGGCAATATCAACGGGCGGTAGTCTTGAGCATTCCTCGATAATCTATTCACAGTCAGCGCCGTGGTTTACAGTTGCCCTCGCGATACTTACAATAATCTCTGCCATTTACGCGGTTTATTACATAGGTATACTCCGCGACGAAGAAAGCGTTTAAGCCTACGCCACGCAAAAAGAAACAGACCTTGATTTTCGGCCGACCACATGTCGAAAATCAAGGTCATTTTATATTATTAAAATTCGCGCGGGGTGAATCTCCTTGCCTCGGAGTACAAAAACTTGGCAATCGCTTCTCTTAGTCCTATAGGCTGCGTCTTGCCCGACTCTTTAAGCGCAACATAGCGTAAACAATCGTCGATACATTCGTCAAGGCAATCGTTTTCAATGAATGCGTCAATCATACCGACACGGTTTTTCATATCAAGACAGTCAGATAAGTTAACATTTGTTCGCGTTTTATAGGTTTTTACTCCCTCCTCGGTAATTCCTACCGATGCTATTCGTCCGTAAAGACGCTCGTCAACGGTTTTCATATCCGAATAAAGATATATCGCGCATACGGTATCGAAGACTCCGCTTTTCTTAATAGAGCATATGCCGTTATAGTCAAGCACCAGCACGGGTATTTTACCCTCGTCTATTATAGAGAAAAGCTCGGTCCTAGAGGTACCGTACGAGGTTCCGCTGTATGTAGTATGCTCAAGTAGCTCTCCGCACGCGACAAGTCGCGAAAACTCGCACTCGGTGGCGTAGATATACTCGCCGTCCCTGCCGTCGCCTCTCGGCGCTCTCGTCGTGTGTGAGCGCGACATTTTAAAGCGGGACTCACGCGCACAAAGGCCTTCGGCAACGGTGGTCTTGCCGCCGCCCGACAGCCCTGCAATAATTACGACGGTGCCTGCCATTATCTCTTGGGAACAAGAGCCGACTTTCCGCCCATATAAGGACGAAGAGCCTCGGGAATGCTTACGCTTCCGTCCGCGTTAAGATTATTCTCAGAGCTGCAACGGACGTGTTGTAAATACCTGTAATCTTTCCGAGGATTGG
>CAZDON010000119.1:0-5395 GCA_964507065.1 uncultured Ruminococcus sp.
ACCAGCCACGGAATGATTCTCGGCGAAAACGGCGAGAAGATGTCCAAATCCCGTGGAAACGTAGTAAATCCCGACGATATTATCAGGGATTTCGGTGCGGATACTATGCGTCTTTACGAGATGTTTATCGGTGACTTCGAGCAGAGCGCGCCTTGGAACCCTCAGTCGATTAAGGGCTGTAAGAGATTTCTTGAGCGCTTTATGAATCTTGTCGACATAGCTTCGGGCGAGGGAATTACACCTGAGCTTGAAAGACCTATGCACAAGCTTATTAAGAAGGTAACCCAGGATATTGACAATATGCGCTTCAATACCGCTATTGCAGCTATGATGGGTACTCTTAATACTGTGTACGAGGTAGGAAAGCTTACAAAGGATGAGCTTCGTACCTTTGCAACGCTTCTTTCACCCTTCGCACCTCACGTTGCTGAGGAGGTAAACGAGCTTCTTGGCGGTGGTGAGCTTATATCGCTTGCTAAATGGCCTGAGTATGACGAGGCAAAGACCGTTGATGACAGCGTGACCGTTCCCGTACAGATTAACGGTAAGGTGCGCGCAACCGTTACTATTCCTCGTGATGCTGATAAGGATTCCGTTCTTGCAATTGCAAAGAGCGACGAGAAAATCGCCTCGGCAATCGAGGGCAAGACGATAGTCAAGGAAATCGTCGTACCCGCAAAGATTATTAATATCGTAGTTAAGTAAATTTCAAGACCGAGCCACGTCATTATTGCGTGCGCTCGGTCGAGCTTATAATAATGTTTTAGAGAGGAGGGGTTTAATATGTTTGAGTATCTTAAAGAAAGCAGCGGTGAGCTTAAGTCAAGAATCGAAACTCTTGAGCTTACTGTAAATATAGCCAGCCCTCTGTTTTTTTCAGCCTTTCGCGGTGTTGTTGAGGTTTTTACGCGCGAGCTTCTAATTTCTAACGGTATAAAAACTCAGGGTGCCTCGTTCAAAAAAATGATATCAGAGGACGGTGTATACGAGCTTCTTGTAAAAAAGCTTGGAATTGATACAAATGCTATAGATAAAACAGCCGATTTGGTGGCAAAGTCAAATAAGAGAGTGCATGATCACGAGGGTGAACTTGACGTTGATACGGTTATTACATATTTAACTTCTATTTGGCATCTGACAGCTCCTATATATTTTTCCGAGGAGAATGGACTTCCACGTTGCCCGACAAGACAAGAAATATTTCTCGCCTATGATTCGGAAAAACGTGAGCTTGAGCGCCAGCGACTGAAAATTACCGTTGAGGGATTTGAGCGTATATGTGAGCAGGAAGCGGATGTCGCTGACACCAACCAAAAGGTTTCTGAAATGTACGAGCATTTCAAAAGCGAGAGAGAACAGGAGCAGAAAATTAAGGAAGAATCCGAAGCCCCGCCAAAGCTTGATGAAATAGTCAAGAAAAGCAGCAAAAGAAATCTTTTGTATATCAGGAATGATGACATTAAATCTCGTAGATGGTGGACGGCATTTTTGCTTTGCGTGGCGTCGTTGATTTTCGGCCCTGTTTATAGCTCCTATGCTGTAAAGATTTGCGGTATATATACGACCTTTACAATGCTCGTTAATATATGGAATATTGCTACTGTGTTTATGATTATAAGGCTTTTTCAAAGCATCGAGCTTGATCTTGGTAATATTGACGAACATACGCTATTTAATGAAGGAATTTCATATATTAAACCGCTTGAATCGATTAAGAATAAATACCCCGTGCTCCTGTCGATTGCAATTATATCAATGATTCTTGATATAGTATACGCCAAAATTCAAGGTAGTAGTGATTTGACGGCGTTAGTTGTTCTTCTTATAATAGGTAGCATTTTATTTGTACTTTCATTTGTATTTACATGTATATACCAGCTTGGCTTTAGGGCCGTGGAGCACCGTGCGTACATTAATGGTAAGATATACTCAGCGATTACGGTCGGTGCACATATTTACACTTCAATTGAGTTTTATCGATTGTTTCTTAAATCCGAAAAAAATACATAGGCACTATTTACAAAAGCGTTATCTTATGTTATAATTACCTTACAGTTTACCGCGAGCCTCTGGAGCAGCTACGAGCAAAGGAGGGTTGCTTGTGGTAAAGTTAAGAAACTCCTGCCGAAGAATTACGGTTGGGATTAACTTAAGAAAGCTTATTAAGCAAAATAGCGAATTTGGCACAATTGCGGCTTTTGCCAAGGCCCACGGCTCAGATATACGAACTGTGAAGCGTTGGCTAAAGGACGGTGTAGACAGTCTATCGACTATTGAGGAGATTGCCTACACACTTGGCGTGTCAGACTTGGAGCTTTTGCTTGCTGATAAGTAAAAAGGAATACCGACTTATTTCCAAGAGGGAATAAGTCGGTATTCCTTTTTGGTGGCAAACGTCGCCACTTTACAGCTTTAATAACAAGTGATAAAATGTGTATCGATAGTAAACGGGTAATTTATTCGATTTCCTGTTCGATTTTAAGAAAATAATCAGTGGAAAAGAAGTCGGTAATAGTTATTTCGAGTCCGTCGCATATCTTCTGAACGGTAGAGACTGTCGTACTGTTATTTCTACCGCTAACAACATTATTCAGCGTAGACTGCGTAATTCCTGAAATAGTTGAAAGCTTGTTCAGAGTAATTTTTCTGGTTGAGCATAATTCCCGTATACGTCTTGCAACCGCTTCGCCTATTTTCATAAGTTTATCTCCTGTTGTTCATTAAAATTATTTTACAGTAATTTCAAGAGAAAACTTAACTCAAAAGGGTTGACTTCGCTTAAATTATATTGTATAATTAGATAAAATAATTTTGCTCGAAAGGATAATCATCTATGTACGAAGAAAATGAAAATTCAACTCAAAACAGCGTAAATACTCAAACTGCGTCAAATTTGGTAGTTAAGAGAAGCTATACAAGGCTTTGGTGGAGTCTTGCGATAGGGCTTGTCGTGGCGATAATTGTACCGTTTATTTTTGTCTCATCTGTTGGAATTGGGGTTGCTTTGGTTTTTGCAGCGTTTTCTTTTTGTTTCGTATCCTCTTTGTTTTTCGAAGATAGTGCTACGAGAAACGTGATTTTTTACATGGGCGAAAAAAGTATTCGTTTCCCAGGACTTATTTGGGAATTCAGCTTTGACGGATTCTTATGGCTTATCGGAATGAAGGTTTTGTTTGCGGTAGTAGGCTTTTTATTTGGAGTTTTATGCTCTATTATCGGCGTTATAGTAGCTTTTGTTATTTCACCGTTTGCTTTACCGTTTGCTATACATAGTTATGTTTCTGACGTAAATTGCGGTGTAGTATAAGTTCGTTTTGTAGGCTCAAGAGCTTTAGAGGTCTTGAGCCTTATTATAATTATTATTTAAGGAGATAATTATGAAAAAGATAGTATTATTTTTATTGGCATTTGTTATGATTTTTGCATTAATTTCATGTGATACTGCAGATAATGACTTTGATCCTACAGATAATGACGTTGATTCAGACACCTTCTTTTCTAACGTCACCTTTACCGATTATACGACCAACTTTAACGGCTCTGAGCAGGCAATTACCGTTGCGGGTAATATTCCTGAGGGGACACAGATAGCTTATAGCAACAACACCGCGACAAACGAGGGGGAGTACACTGCTACCGCAACTCTTACAAACGGTGAATACAGTAAGGTTTTATCCGCTACTCTTAAAATTGTTGAGCCAACGGCAAGCCAGGTCGTTGCCGCAAGAGCAAATACTGTTTCACAGAATATTCAAGGATTTGATTATAAATACAGGCTTGCAGGAGAGCTTTCCGCATTAGGCTTCTCGGGTGGTGTTGAGGGTATTTATAACGGCAACTACCGCGAGGATAAAGCTACGGGTGATACGGTTTTTAAGCGTGTTACAAGCGGTGCATTATTAATTGATTCCGAGATATATTCATATCGCAAGGGCAACGCCTTCGTAAAGATGAAAATGAATGATGACGGATCAATTAAAAAGATATACACCGAAACTTTAGATGAACAAGACACCTTCTTTATCCACAAGCCAATTGAAATTCTAGTCAACAGTATAAACGCAAGCGAAATTAGTAATATCGCCATCAGCTCTGAAGTTCCGGGCTATAAGTATAAAGCGATAGTGAAATTTCAGTCGGATAAGCCCGCGCTGAACAGCGTTTTGTCGGCGGTATCTAAATTAGGCACAACCGTTTCTATAAAGGGCGTTGAAATACCTAATGTAGCAAATGGAATATCCATGTATTTTAATTACGATGCAGGCGATAAAATTGAGGATTTTTACATAAGCCTTAATTTAAGCTTCCAGGTTAAAGCAGTAAGTACTGCTATTACTCTTTCATATGAGCAAAACGGAAATAATACCGCATTACAGATTCCCACGAGCACAGACCTTATATTAGACTCAACCGAAATTAATTCTAAGGTTCAAGCTATCAACAGTGCATTAAGTGCTTTTAAGAACAACAATTCATATTCAATTGACGTAAACGCGACTAATGATTTAGATCCAAGCGCTACTAAGCTGGCAATTGTTGATAAGTATAACGCAAGGCTTTATAAAAATACAGTCGGCTCAGATATTTACTTCAATCACTCTTATGAATTTAAAGCTCATCATGAAGAAGATGGGGCAGAGACTTATAAATATACTTTGGGTAATGTTATAGGGGATGATGCGGGTATATACCTTGTTTCAAGAAAAGGCAAAAACGCAGTATCTCCTGCGGTAGGTGATTTTAGCGCTGACAGTCAATATGAATTTCTGACCGGCATGGCGGTAATCGACCCCCAATACGTTGATTGCATAAAGGTTATTGATAACAATGATGAAACAACGTACAAAATTTATATCAATAAGCAAGCAGTATTAAACGTTCAGCAAAAAATTATAAACATAATTAACTCAAACGATGCTGACGGTGTAGTAGATGTAAACAATTATTTCAACAATGAGAGCTATATTCTCGAAGATGCTCTTATTGAGGTTAAGTATAAAAATAGCGTGCTTACATCAATAAACTGCGAAACCGAAATAAGATATAATCCGACTGCAGGTGATTATACCGAATATAACGTGACGCTTAAGAACTCGATTAACATTGAGATTAATAAAAATCTTGATAAAGCAGAGGAGTACGTTGCCCCCGATTCGACGGGTAATATATTGGGAATAGGCGCGGCAAAGTACTACATTCAATAATAAAGCTATTATTGGCATACATATTATTGACATACATAGTAAAAGCACGGCTTGATGTATTTCAAGCCGTGCGTTTGCTTATAATTTACATAGCAAAAAAGACACGCTTATCCATTCGGACAAGCGTGTCTTTTCGTGGCGCGCCCTGGAGGATTCGAACCTTCGACCTACCGGTTCGTAGCCGGGCACTC
>CAZDON010000120.1:0-5351 GCA_964507065.1 uncultured Ruminococcus sp.
CATTTACCCAGCCTGCAATCGTCTTTTGCTCTACGATAAGCAGGGTGTTTCTTATAGAGCCGCTCTTAAACATCACGTGCGCGGTCATAAGAGCCTCAATAGTCTTGCCGAGTCCTACCTGGTCACCGAAAACGCCCCTTCCGCAAAAGCGGTTGAGCATTCTCTCTACGTTCTCTATCTGGTAATTAAAGGGATAAAAGGGGTATTCTGCGGCAAGTGCTCTGACGTCGGTCGAGCCAAACATCTTTTGCCCCATAACCTCGCGCGCGGCATCAACAAGTGCCGCCGCCTCGGGAGTATATTCCTTTATCTCGGCGGTGTTTATCTGGCTTGCATCCTCATCTGAGATGAAGAATGAAAAGCCAACTCCACCAACCTTACAGTCAAACACGTTTTTTGCCACCGTCTGAAATACCTTCCTTAATAAAACTGTATATAAACAAGACCAGATTAAATTCGCCCGTGATTAAATCACATGCGCACACACGCCTGATATCAAGCAAATCTGTAATATTATTATAGCATACCGCATCCCCCGTTTTCAAGGCGTTTTGACACAATATATCATTTTTTGAGCATTGCCTGAGGGCTTGTTTTCGACGCGGCAGATAATATATTCTACGCCCCCCAAAAAAGAAAAAGTCCCACAGTCTGATATAAATCGTACGAATCAGGCTATGGGACTTTTGGCTTATTTGTCTAGGCTCTCGTGCTTTCAATGATTTTCTGCATCTTTTCTATAAATTCGTCGTTATCCGCAACGCTTACCGTGGTCACGTCAAAGGTATTATACTTTACGTCGATATGCTCAAATGCGCATTTCAGCGACATCATAGAGGTTGAATAAAACGAGCGTGACTTTTCAAGCGAGCGTATTTTTTCATAGGGAATCGACTTCTTCAGAAAGAAACCGTATTTTATGAAAAGCTCATTCTCGGAAAGCTCGACGAAGCCGAATAGCGGTGAGATTAAAAAATACAAAACGAAAAGGCCGATAGGAATAAAATACAAAAGCGAGGCAGGCTCAAATATTCCAACGGTCACCGTGACACCGAGCAAAATGACAAGCACGGGAATAAAGATAAAGGCAAAAAGCCTGTCGATTTTCGGGCGAAATCTCATCTTCATAAGACCACTCCTCGTTACTGTATTTTCAGAATAGGTTTAACCTGACTGTATTTTACCATTTACAGCGTGCAAAGTCAACATACGCGCAAAGAAAAGTATTGCATTTTCTGCCAATACAGTGTATAATAAGGTAAAGGTCATAATTATGGGGGGACGCGTATGACAGACCGTGAAGCGCTTATCGCATATGCCAAGGGACGCAGACGGAGCTTTGCCGTGCGGCTTGCAGCATACATTCTCTCAGTCGCGCTCATAATAGCGCTTACCGTTTTGTTTTTTGACAACGTCACTATAATGTTTTTGCTGGCGGCAGCGCTTATTCTCTTAATCGTGCTTTTTGCGCGTACGTATCCAAAAATCAAGGCTCCTCTCACAATAAAGGTCGTGGACGGCGAGATAGTAAAGCTTCACCGAGAGAAGCTTGAGGTGAACGTGATGAAAACACACAATTACTCTATGGTAAGAAAGCCGTACAGTAATTATTACCGCGACAGCTTTACTATGACTGTGTTCGTAAAAGCGGGTAACGGTGAGGTTATTCCGCACGTAGCATCGGGGCTGTCGAGCGGTATTTGCGATTATTATTCCGTCGGCGATAGGGTTCTTCTGATAAGCGGTATTTTGCTCCCCGTTCCCACTAATATCAAGGACACGAGAGGAATCTGCCCGCTTTGCGGCGAGCTTGAGCCAGCCGATGACCACGACTGTATAGCAAAGAAAAGGTAGAGGCACTAAAACACCTCTACCTTTTTGCTTGCAAGCATAAACTCATAAATACCTTGTGCATGGTATGTTGGAACTACTCATCCACCGCAAGCGGTCTTCTCACCTACGGGTTCGGTCCACTCGGGCTCTGACAATTATCAATTGTCATTCACTACCCTCGTGCCGCTTCGCTACCTTCCCTCGCAAGGGAAGGCTTAAATAATCCGCAATTACTCGTATTTGCAGGATATATAATGGTTATACTCCGTGCCTTCCTTATCGGTGGTAGTAAAGCTTACCTTAACGGTATCAAGCGCCTTATTCTTAAGCACGATTTCAATAGTAACGTCGTGGGAAAATTCTACGCCAAGCACACCCTCGGTATCCTCTGCCGCAACGTCTACGGTAAGAGTCGTCTTATCGCTGCTTATCTTCGCATCGTCCTTAACCGATTCAAGGTTAAGCGCAAAGCCTGCGGGAATGTCATCGGCACTTCCCGAAAAATCCTTGCCGTCAGAATATACGCCGTCAGCACCGCGGGTGATAGTACCCGTCTTTATGGTCTTAAGCTCGGTTACGGAGGTGCTGTTTATATCGCTCCACTGCTCATAGCTGTACTCAATCGTGGCGGAGCCGTCGTCGTTGTAGGTAATGGTGTAAGTGCCCGTAAGCTCACCGAGTGAATCCTCGGTAACCTGAGTTATAGTAGCACTCGTAAACTCATTGCCGGCAAGTGCCTTTTCAAAGGAAGAGGTTGCGCTGCCGCACGAAAAAAGCATACAAACGAGAGCAACTGCAAGGGCGAGCGTCAAAAGCTTTTTCATTTTAAGTTCCTTCTTTCTCGGTTGGGTTGGAATTACTCAAGAGTAAGCTCTACGAGGTCGTAGCTGTAAAGTGCCTCAATGGTGATTTTGGTTTCAGCAACGGTTACGATATCCGAATCGTCATCAGACTCCTCGTCAAGATAAATATCGTTTTCGGGTGAGGAAAACTCAAGCTTTATTAATGAAATTCTACCGCCCGAGGTCGTAATGGTAACGGTAAGTCCTGAGGAAATCTTCTGGTCCTCCATAAGAAAGCTCTTGAGAAGGTCGTTTGCGTTATCCTTGGTGAGAGTGGCAACGAGAGTTTCAGTAGCGGCATCGTAGGTTGCAGTAGCAAGCTTTGATGCGTTAAGCGTGAGCTTAATATCGCCCTCCTTGGGTCTGAAGTCAAGCGATCCGTCGGGGTCCTCAATATAATCGCCTCTGCCATTCTTGATAAGACCCTTTCCCTCAACGTACCATCTCTTCTCGGTCTTGGTAGTAACGAGGTTTGCAACGTTACCGCCGTCGAGGTCAGCGAGCTGCTGATACTCGTTTACGTAGGTTGCGGCAGGCAAGCCGTCAACCGTACCGATAGTAAGCGTAGCAACGCTCTTAAGCGAGATACCGCCCATTTCTTGAGTGGTGGTGGTTATCGTCTGCTTGGGAAGCATGCTCTCGAACATTGCATTAATAATTTCTATCTGGTCGGTAGCATCGCCCGTAACCGCTCCGTCGCCGCCACAGGAAGCAAGCGAAAGTGCAAGAGTCAGCGAAAGCGCCAGCAGAAGAACAATTGAAACAATTCTTTTCATCATCATTATCCTTTCGTAAGCCTACGGCTTATTCCGCAGTCTTTAATCCGTTGTAGGTTTCATCAATCGTAATCTTCGCATAAGAGTACGAGGTGCTTACCGCAACCTTAGCACCGCTCTTTGCGGTGTAATAAATATCGAGTGACTGAAGATACTTTCCGTCAGTAGAAATAACCACGGTGATATCCGAATCCTCGTTGGTTTCAATCTCGGTTCCGAGAACGGTCTTGGAATCCTCAGCGGCAAGAATGCCCGTAGCAATGTTTCCGTCCGCGCTGAGAGTGTACTCCTTGAAGTGGCTCGCCTCAATTTCAAGCGTAAACGACTCGGTGGTAGCACCGTCGGCATTCCAGGTTTCACCTGAGTCGTCACTCGAAAGCTTGTTAGCCATATCGTAAAGCACCGCGCCGCTTTCTCTTATGATTCTGCTCTCGTTCATTTCCTCGGGAAGAGAAAATCTGTCGCGAGCGTAAGTGAAGATTGCTCTCTTATTCTCGGTATCAATGTCGGTGGTGTACACCTGACGGAGCGTATCCTCACCGTCACCGATAACGTACTCGACGAGAGTATTTATCTTGGTGGGATTCGATTCCCTGGTAATGTTTGAAATAGAGCCCTTCTTAAGTCCGCACGCAGACATACAAAGCATGCATACGATAAGCGCAAGTGACAGAGCCAAGCTGATAATTCTTTTCATTGGCAATACCTTTATTTACCTTTCTTTGTGACCCGACGGTCGGATATTTATAAATAACTATTATAATTATACATTTTAAAATGGCGAAAGTCAATAGCAAAGTGCCCGTTTGCTATACACCCTCCCGCCAAAAATTAGACATAAATTTTATTGAAAATAAACAAAATGCGCTTATAACTTGCTCTTGAAGGCCTTTACGTAGTCCTTCGTAATGGCAATAAGACGCTTAAGTGGCGTAGTCGTAAGTCCGTCAGACCGCATAGCAATCGCAAGCGAGCGGTATACCGCAGGGCTTATCGGCACGCACTTCACGGAGTCGTTTCTCAGGTGAAGAATAAGCTCCGAGAGCATACTGATTCCGTGTCTGTGCTCAACCATCGAAATAATGGCAGGGTCGTCTACGTAGGTATGAGTTACGAAGGGTCTTACGCTGTTTTCGGAAAACACAGCACTTATATCATCGTCAAAGCCAAGACCGGGCATAAGGAATTTCGTGCCGTTGAAGTCCGACAGACGGAACTCGTTTTCAGAGAGAGGATAATCCTTAGGCAAAATTGCGTAAAACCTGTCCTCTGCAAGCGCCAACCAGCGAAAATTATACTTCGTATTCACGCTTCCGAAAACGATGTCAAAGCGACCGCCCGCAAGACCCGTATACAGCTCCTCAACAGTACCCGTCTGGATGTTTACGGTAATCGAGGGGAACTCCGAATTGAAGCTCTCCACGATAGACGGCAGCCAGTGCGTGGCAATGCTCGAATACGCACCGATTCTTATAACGTCGTCACCGTACGAGCGTACCAGATCTATTTCGTTGAAAAGCGCGTCCTCACAGTTCACAAGCTCCCTTATTCTCGGTATAATTCTCTCCCCCGCGGGCGTGAGCTTTACTCCGTAATAGCCTCTCTGAAGCACGGGAAACCCGATTTCCTCCTCCAGCGCGTTCATCATATGGGTAAGCCCCGACTGCGTGTAGCCGAGCTTCCCTGCCGCAGCAGAGAAGCTTCCCATATCAACAGCGTAGAGAAGCGCCTTATATTTGGTAACGTTCATCGCCTCTACTCACTTTCCTCTTTGGAATACGCATTTATCAGACGCGGGGCTGTCTTAAATCTACGCTAAAGACAGCCCCGTGTAAGGTTTTACTTAAATAAGCTTGGTAAGATAGCCCTCTCTGTAAAGAAGCTCGGCAATAAGCACAGC
>CAZDON010000121.1:0-5329 GCA_964507065.1 uncultured Ruminococcus sp.
TAGGTGACCTCAACGTATGCGCAAAGCGCGGGCTTTCGGAGCGCTTTGACTCCACTATCGGTGCGGGAACGGTGCTTATGCCCTTTGGCGGAAAGCATCAGAGAACACCCATTCAGGCAATGGTACATAAAATATCGGTTGAGAAAAAGCACACCGACACCTGCTCGTTTATGGCGTGGGGCTACAACCCCTATATAGCAGAGGGAAGCCCGTTCCATTCGGCGTATCTTGCGGTCGTTGAGAGCGTATCGAAGCTTATCGCGACGGGTGCGGACTTCACCGACGTATATCTTACCTTCCAGGAGTATTTTGAAAAGCCCGGAAAGAGCGGTAAGAGATGGGGAAAGCCCCTTGCGGCGCTTCTAGGTGCGTTCAGGGCACAGATGGAGCTCGGTATCGCATCTATCGGCGGTAAGGACTCAATGTCAGGCTCGTTTGAAAGTCTTGACGTTCCCCCGACGCTCGTTTCCTTTGCGGTAACCACCGACAAGGTGGCAAACGTAATCACCCCCGAATTCAAAAAGGCAGGCTCAAGGCTCGTGCTTCTCACCCCCGAGTACGGTGAGGACTCGCTTCCCACGGCAGAGTCGCTGAAGGCGCTCTTTGACAAGGTCACCCGTCTTATGAGAGAGGGCAAGGTGCTTTCCGCCTACACCCCCACCTTTGGCGGCGTTGCAGAGGCAGTATACAAGTGCGCTATCGGTAACGGACTCGGCTTTGAGTACGACGAATCGCTCACTCTTTCCGAGATTTTCGGTCAGTATTACGGCGCGTTCCTCGTTGAGTGCGAGTGCGATATTGACGGAAAGCTCATAGGATATGTAAACAATAGTGGTAAAATCTCGCACAAGGGCGAGGATATTGACTTCACCGAGCTTGACGCGATTTACGAGGGCAAGCTTGAGGGCGTATTCCCCACCCTTGAGGGTAAGGAAAGCCGCACCTACGAGAAGTTTTCTTACGAGGCAAAGAACAGATGCGCGCCTGCTATCAAGGTGGCTAAGCCCCGTGTGCTTATTCCCGTATTCCCCGGCACTAACTGTGAATACGACAGCGCAAAGGTAATGCGCGACGCGGGAGCGGAGGCTGAGATATTCGTTATCAACAACCTCACCAAGGACGGTATAGCAAGAAGCGCCGAGAGCTTTGCCAAGAAGCTGCGCGAGTCGCAGATGATATTCGTTCCGGGCGGCTTCTCAGGCGGTGACGAGCCCGACGGCTCAGGTAAGTTCATTATGGCGTTCTTCAGAAACGCCGCTGTCAAGGACGAGGTGCACAGCCTGCTTGACAACCGCGACGGACTTATCGCGGGAATCTGCAACGGCTTCCAGGCGCTCGTCAAGATAGGACTCGTTCCCTACGGAAGAATCGTTGACACCGACGAGAATTCCCCCACTCTTACCTTCAACACTATCGCGCGCCACCAGTCGAAGCTCGTGCGCACGAGAATTGCATCGAACAAGTCACCCTGGCTCAGCGCTACCTCCGTCGGTGATATTTATACCGTACCGATTTCTCACGGCGAGGGACGCTTCTTAGCACCCGACGCGCTCATAAGAGAGCTTGCCGAGGGCGGACAGATTGCTACGCAGTACGTCGACCTTGACGGAAATCCCACCGACGATATCCGCTACAACCCCAACAACTCGGTCTTTGCGATAGAGGGTATCACCTCGCCCGACGGCAGAGTTATAGGAAAGATGGGTCACAGCGAGCGTATCGGCGAGGGACTTTACAAGAACGTCCTCGGTGAGTTTGATATGAAGATGTTTGAGTCGGCGGTCAGATATTTCAAGAAATAATTTTTGTAGTAAGGCCACAAATTAAAAATAGCCCACAAGCACGCGTGGGGCGTGTCACACGGCACGCTCCGCACCAAAGAAAACGAAAAGAGGCATAACGATGGCATACCCTTCGGATATTGAAATCGCACAGAGCGCGAAGCTCCTTAATATTCAGGAAATAGCGAAAAGAGCAGGCGTTGATGAAAAATATCTTGAGCTTTACGGAAGCGTTAAGGCTAAGGTAAACTATTCTCTTTTAAATGAAAGCACTCGCCCTGACGGAAAGCTCGTTCTCGTAACCGCGATAACCCCCACCCCCGCAGGCGAGGGTAAGACGACCACCACCATAGGTCTTGCGGACGGAATGAGGCGCATAGGTAAGAACGTATGCGTGGCGCTTCGCGAGCCATCTCTGGGGCCCGTGTTCGGCATCAAGGGCGGCGCTGCGGGCGGCGGCTATGCGCAGGTCGTTCCTATGGAGGATATAAATCTACATTTCACGGGTGACTTTCACGCAATAGGCGCGGCAAACAATCTTCTTGCCGCAATGATAGATAACCATATTTATCAGGGCAACGAGCTTGGAATTGACCCAAGACGCATCACCTGGAAAAGATGTGTGGATATGAACGACAGACAGCTTCGCTTCGTCACCGACGGTCTTGGCGGCAGAGTAAACGGCACGCCCAGAGAGGACGGCTTCGACATCACGGTGGCGTCCGAGATAATGGCGGTTTTCTGCCTTGCCTCGTCTATCACCGACCTAAAGGAAAGGCTCTCGCGCATAGTGGTTGCCTACACCTACGACGAGCGCCCCGTTACCGCGGGCGATATCGGTGCCGTCGGTGCTATGGCGGCGCTTCTCAAGGACGCGCTCAAGCCCAACCTCGTGCAGACGCTTGAGGGCACTCCCGCATTCGTCCACGGCGGTCCGTTTGCCAACATTGCTCACGGCTGCAATTCGGTTATCGCAACCAAAATGGCTATGAAGCTCTCCGACTACGCAATTACGGAGGCCGGCTTCGGTGCTGACCTCGGTGCTGAAAAGTTCCTTGATATCAAGTGCAGAATGGCAGGTCTTACCCCCTCGGCTGTGGTAATCGTCGCGACGGTAAGAGCGCTCAAGATGCACGGCGGCGTCGCAAAGAGCGACCTCGGCGACGAAAATCTCGCGGCGCTCAAGGGCGGTATTCCGAACCTTCTTCGCCACCTTAGCAACATCAAGAGCGTCTATAAGCTTCCCTCTGTCGTAGCGGTTAACCGCTTCCCCACCGACACGGACGCGGAGATTAAGCTCATTATTGACGAGTGCAAAAAGCTCGGTGTAAACGTAGTTCTCTCAACCGTATGGGCGGACGGCGGCAGGGGCGGTGAGGCTCTTGCGCGTGAGGTCGTGCGTCTTTGCGAGGAGGAAAAGGGCGATTTCACCTTCTCGTACGAGCTTGACGGTACTATTGAGGACCGCATTTCTGCGGTAGTCACGAAAATATACGGCGGTGACGGCATTACCGTTATGCCGCAGGCAAAAAAGCAGATAGATATGCTAGAAAGACACGGCTACGGAAATCTTCCCGTATGTATTGCCAAAACGCAGTATTCGTTCTCGGACGATATGACGAAGCTCGGTGCACCGAGCGGCTTTACCGTTACCGTAAAGCAGGTAAGGGTGAGCGCGGGCGCAGGCTTTATCGTCGTGCTTACGGGCGATATAATGACTATGCCCGGACTTCCGAAGTCCCCCGCGGCACTCAGAATTGACGTCGACGAGGACGGAAAGATAACAGGACTCTTTTAAACGAAGCTGGCAGACACGCGCTCCCGCGTGTCTGCCGTATTGCTATCTATTTTCAAATAATTCTTTACATAAAGGCTACTTTGCCTTAAGGACTCTTATGTTACCACCCGATTTTAATCTGGAAAAACGTTTTTACTACAATCGACTTGACGCACACGAAAAGGAGCTTTACGCCTTTTGGGTAGACGCGCTTCTTGCGGGGCATCAAACCATCACGTTCCGCCTTTTCCGCGACTTCAACCCCTTTGAGGATAGCCCCTCGTTTGACGCCCCCGCATTCTTCATTGAGGAGCATGGCGGCGAGCATATCGATGCCTGTAAGGTCTACAACTCGATGCTCTGGGACTGTCCTGAGCTTTATTTCGTCTATCACTACGACCCCGACTTCGATATGCGCGGCTATATTCATCTTGGCGGCGGGGCTCAGGATTATACGCGTGAGGAAATAGCGGATATTAACGCGAGGCTTGACGAGATTCTTCACCGCTTCGACGATATTACCGACCCCTTCGAGCTTGAGCTTGCCGTCCACGATTACATAACGAAAAACTACGACTACGACGAGGTTGGCAGCCAGGAGCGCGATGCTGAGAATACTTATCAGAACCGCGCCTTTCACGAGAAATTCACGGTCGTGGGGCTTTTTAAGCGCGGAGTTGCCGTCTGCGGCGGACTGATAAAGCTTATACAGTTCGTGCTTCAGCGCAGGGGCGTCGAGGTTGCCGATATTCTCGCCGACGCAGGCTACGATGAGGACCGCGGGCTTCATTCCTGGCTCGCCGTAAAGCTTGGCGGCAGCTATTACCACCTCGACCTTACCTTTAACGAATCCGATACGAAGGACCTCGACTGTCCGCAGTACACCTTCTTCAACGTAACCGACGAGGAAATTATGGACGGTCACTTCTTCTCGCACGAGGAATATCCCGAAATTATCTGTAACGAGGTCGAGTATAATTACTACCACAAGATGGGGCTGTACTTTGACACGCCCGAAAAAATTACCGATGCATTCAGGGGCTATATCGACTCTATGGCGAGCACGGAGGACCATGGCAGATTCTTCTTCCGCGTGTCGAAGGACCTCCCCAAGGAAAAGGTGTCGCGCGCCCTCGGCCGCGCAATATACGGCAAGGGATTTGAAAATCGTAGCGTCGATTTTATAGAAAACAACGGCTACTATTCAATTGAAATAAACGGAGATAAATACGAATGAATATGAGTTTTATGAATGCTACCGATTTTGAAGAAAGAGGCGAGCGCACCCTCTACGCGTCACCCGTGTGTGAAATAATAGCGGCTATCGATATTATCGCCACCTCCTACGCCCTGCCCGTAATGCCACTCGGCGGCGAGGATGAAACGAACGTGTAAGTGCGGTGTTTTTTATGGGGTTTTATAGGATTTTGTGGAAATTTGTACTATGAGGAAGCGCGGGATATGAAGAATGCGTAGTATTGCTTTTCACACACCCTCGCGCCGCTTCGCTACCCCGAAAGCATTGTAGGGGGATATTTATTGATAGCAGCAAAGAATTAATTTAATAAAAAAGCATACCGCAAGGAATTCCTTGCGGTATGCCGTTTTTTATTTCGCGACTAATTAGTCTACGTTGTAGAAGTCAACGAGCTTCTTAAGTCTTTCGTTTCCCTTAATCACAAATCCAAGCTGTTTTCATCAAGGAGGAAATTGTAAATTCCCATCGTAACGATGCCGTAATCGTTTCGTCTGACCTTAATATTATCACGCA
>CAZDON010000122.1:0-5315 GCA_964507065.1 uncultured Ruminococcus sp.
AAGCCTCGGGGGGAATAAGCATTGCAAGGTTGGTCTTACCGCATGCGGAGGGGAATGCGGCGGTAACGTACTTAACCTCTCCCTCGGGAGTCTCGATACCGAGAATAAGCATATGCTCTGCCATCCAGCCCTCCTTACGGCCGAGGTAGGATGCAATACGGAGTGCGAAGCACTTCTTACCGAGAAGAACGTTTCCGCCGTAGCCGGAGTTAACCGACCAGATGGTGTTGTCCTCGGGGAAATGACAGATGTATCTGTTTTCCTCATCTATATCAGCGCGTGCGTGAAGTCCCTTGATGAAGTCTGCGCTGTCACCGAGAGCGTCAAGAACGTTAAGTCCTACTCTCGTCATAATAAGCATATTAAGCACAACGTAGATAGAATCGGTAAGCTCGATGCCGTACTTAGCGAAATCCGAGCCTACAACCGACATAGAATAAGGAATTACGTACATAGTCTTTCCCTTGTACGAGCCGTCGTAAAGCTTAGAAAGCTTAGCATAGCACTCCTGGGGGTCCATCCAGTTGTTGATATTACCTGCGTCCTCCTTCTTAGAGGTGCAGATGAAGGTTCTGTTCTCAACGCGTGCAACGTCGTTGATAGCAGTTCTGTGAAGGTAGCAGTTGGGAAGCTCGGTTTCGTTGAGCTTGATTATCTCACCCGTGCTGCACGCTTCCTTGCGAAGCGCCTCAGCCTGCGCCTCGGTGCCGTCAATAAGAACGATGTCCGAGGGCTTTACAAGCTCTACCATCTCGGCAATCCATTCGTTAACGAACTTATTAGCGGTAACGTTTGTGTTCATAGATTATCTCCCTTTTTAAAATTTATTAACTTAATTAAGCTAGGCGAAAAACAGAATTTGATAATTTAACCCTAATTCCGCATAGTACACTACAATTATATCATATAAATCACTTAATTTCAAGTAAAGAGATAAAAATTTTAAATTATTAAACTTAATTTAACATATTCGGATGCGCACGATTTTGTTAAATGTCCCAAGGTCTTTAAAATCAAACGGGCACCGTACTTTGACAAATATAATCGCAATTTATATTTTTGTGTCGTAAACCGTCTTATTTGGTAATATTTACCATTTATTTGAAAATATCTTTGCGCAAAAACCGTGCATAAAGCGGTTGCTTTTTTATCAATAGATGTGATAAAATGTATTTGCATCCAAAAAATACCAAATTTAAATCAAAACAAGGAGAAAACAAATGGAAAACAACCTCAAAATTTTAATTTGCGTCGAAGCAGATGACGAAAGGGCAAGAATTTCGGGACTTCTCGAAAGAGAGAAAATCGGTCGTGTCGATATTTGTAAGGATGGGGATACCGCAGCGGAGCTCGCCTCACTCAATGAATACAATACCGTTATTTGCGACCTTTGGCTTGGTGGGCTTGACGGTGTCGGTGTGATACGGAAAATCAAATCGCACACCAAAGATACCGCCATTATTCTTCTCTCTCCCATTTCAAGGCAGTCCACTCTTATTGAGGCTACCGAGGCAGGGGCTGACGTATGTCTTGTAAAGCCCTATTCCGATGCCTCGCTTCTCTCTCACGTAAAATCTCTCACGCGCCAAAGACCGCAGAGCATAGAGATACCGCGTGCATCTGAGGGTATACCTACGGATATTGAGGCGCACGTCACCAAAATCATTCACCAGATAGGTGTTCCCGCACACATAAAGGGCTATCAGTACTTAAGATGCGCAATACTTATGTCAATTGAGGACCCCGAAATAATCAACTCCGTGACTAAGGTGCTTTACCCCTCGGTTGCAAAGCGCTTCAAGACCACTACCTCGCGCGTTGAGCGCGCAATCAGACACGCAATTGAGGTTGCGTGGGACAGAGGTGACATTGAAATTTTAAATTCATATTTCGGCTATACTATTCAGAACAACCGTGGAAAGCCGACCAACTCTGAATTTATTGCAATGATAGCCGACAATCTCAGGCTTAAATTCAAATACTGCGCTGTATAATCCCGAATAATACCGGTTACGGCAAGAAGAAAAGGCTGTCCCAAAAGGGACAGCCTTAAAGATCGAAAATATTAAATTATTCCTTCTCAAACTCAAACGAGAGCGTATCTCCGTCAGTTGTAAGCACGATAGTGCCGAGAAGATCGGTTCTGTACGTAATTATTCCGTATTCGTCGTACCTGTCAACGGTTTCGGTGTGAGGATGTCCGTAGGAGTTCCCCTCACCACAGCTTATTACAGCATATTCCGGATCTGCCTTATCGAGAAGCCCCGAGGAGGACGAGGTTCTTGAGCCGTGGTGTCCCGACTTAAGCACGTCAACCTTGAGGTCGGTTGCCGAATAGGTGGAAACGATATCCGCCTCGCTTTCCTTCTCCGCATCACCCGTAAGAAGTACGGAGCGGTTGCCGAAATCGAGTCTGATTACAACACTTGCGTCGTTACAGTCGTCGTAGGTATCAAGAGGTGCAAGAATCTTACAGCTTGCCTCACCCACCGTGAATACCGTACCGGGCTCAGGAAGCGCTACCGTGACGCTCTTAGCCTCAAGCGCGTCAAGCGTGCTTTCAAAAATCTTAGTTGACTTAACGAAATCGGGCATATAGCATTTCTCTACGGTAAATTCGGTTATAATCTCAGGCGCACCTCCTATGTGGTCGGAGTCGGGATGAGTCAGCACGAGATAATCAATAGTGTCGATACCGAGGTCCTTAAGATAATTGATTATCTTATCCGTGTAGTCATTATCAAGGTCGCCCGTATCGACGAGCATAACCTCGCTCTCAGACATTACGAGAATACAGTCCGCCTGCCCTACGTCAAGGAAATGCACCTTAAGCTCACCCTCAACGACGGTCGGCTCTCTCGGCGTGTCATCATCGGGGCTTTCGATAAGCCCGTCGAGCATTCCCGTAAAATACAGAATTGCCACGATAACGATAAGCACCGCAAGCGCCAGAGCTGAATATAAATTTTTGGTTTTCTTTTTGCTTCTTCTTCGTGCCATAGCACACCTCTATATTAGATTTTATGCCTGAAGGCATAATTTTACTCACGGCAGGGACGTCAATCAAGACGCTTTCTGCCCTCCATAGCACGCGACAGCGTGACCTCATCGGCATATTCGATATCTCCGCCGACGGGGATACCGTAGGCAAGACGGGATACCTTAACTCCGAGCGGCTCAAGAACTCTTGCAAGATAAGCCGCGGTGCTATCTCCCGAGGGAGTAGGATTCGTGGCGACTATAACCTCGCTTATCACGCCCTCGCCAACTCTGTCGATAAGCTCCTTGATATTAAGCTCATTGGGGCCTATGCCGTCAATCGGTGAAAGCACGCCGCCAAGCACGTGGTATTTACCTCTGTATCCGCGGACGCGCTCCATTACCATTACGTCCTTTGCGCCCTCAACCGCACATACCACGGACGAGTCACGCATAGAGTCGCGGCAGATAGCACACTGCTCCTGTGTATCCGAAAGACCGCAGCAGACGGGACATTTATGCACGTCACGCTTGATACCGATAACGGCATCGGCGAAGCCCTGTGCCTCGTCCTCGGTAAAATTCAGCGCGGCAAAGGCATATCTCACCGCGGTTTTGCTGCCGACGCCGGGAAGGCGTCTGAAGCTGTCAATAAGCCTCTGAATAGGCGCTATATACTCTGCCATAGCTTAGAAAAGACCGCCAAGACCGCCAAGACCGCCGAGTGCGCCAAGTCCACCCGTAACGCCAGCCATTTCCTGTGCTGCTGTATCCTCTACGCGCTTAATTGCCTCGTTTATGCCAGCCACGATAAGATCCTCAAGCGTTTCCACGTCGTCAGGATCAACGATTTCGGGGTCGAGCTTAATAGAAAGAATTTCCTTCTTTCCGTTGATTTTCACGTTTACGACACCGCCGCCTGCGGATACGTCGTATTCACGGCCCTCAAGCTCCTCCTGCTTAGCAACCATATCCTCTTGCATCTTTTTGAGGGTTTCTGCCATTTTCTGAGGGTTATTGCTCATTCCCTGCTTTGGAAGTCTTACATTCATAGTTATAGTCCTTTCATTTGCGCATAGGAGCGCTTGATTTTATTAATTATCTCCGTCTATTGCGCCTGCAAGCTCGTCAAGAAGAGTCGGAACCTCGCCGCCCTCTTTTTTAACGACGCTAAGACGCACGGAGGAGGGCTCGCAGCCCTCAGCTTCGGCAATAGCCCCCTTTATCATTGCCATATTTGCCGCGTTATCGGAAATTATGCCGACGAAAAAGGGATCAACCTTAATTACGTAAGAGCCGTCAGCCGTTACGGTAGCCACCGCCTTTGTAAGAGGCGTATAAATCGAGGGGTTAAGAGCTTCTATCTTAGCAACCACACGGGCAAATCCGCGATAGGGCTTATCCTCACCCGCAGACTTAGTCTCTGCCATACCCTTAGTATCCTTGGCTTCAGTGCTTACAGAATCTATCGAGGCGGGCTTTTGCTCCATCGGAGCACTCTCACGCGCCCGCGAAGTGGGTGTTACGGGCGCGCCAAGCTTCAGGCGCGATACCTCACGCTCAAGCTCCTCAATTCTCGACATAAGCGCCTCAGGCGTCGAGGATAGCCTTGAATCACAAAGCCTTGCAAGGGCAATTTCGGCAATAGAGCGCTTTGACTCCCTTGCGCGCTGAAGGTCGGCAAGCGTTGCCTCAAGGACGCTAGTGTGATAAATCAGCTGCGAGGTTCCGACACGAGCCGAAAGCGCGAGTAGCCGCTCGTGCTCAGTATCCGTGAGGTCAAGGTAGGTCTTTGATATTTTAGAGCCCTTAACGACGCAAAGGTCGCGATAGGCATCAATAAGCTCGCCCCAGAAAACCGAAATATCGATTCCCTTAGCAATAACCTCGGCAAGATAGCCGTAGGCATCGGTAAGCGACGAGGAAAGGAGCGCCTCCATAACGGTATACGCGGCAGTACGGCTTCCCCGTCCTACAGTGCGGAATACCAAATCCTCATCTATCGTGCGGCGGGAGCCGGCACAAAGCTCAAGCAGGCTCACGGCATCTCTCATACCGCCCTCGGCAACGCGCGCAAGCATAGCCGCACCGCCGTCGGTAAGGTCGATATTTTCAAGAGAGGATATTTTCTTTAGCCTTTCAATAATAACGTCTGCCGTCATTCGGCGGAAATCGTATCTCTGACATCTCGATACGATAGTGGTGGGAAGCTTATGAAACTCGGTGGTCGCGAGAATGAATACGACGTACGCGGGCGGCTCCTCAAGAGTCTTAAGGAGTGCATTGAATGCAGAGCCCGACATCATATGAACCTCGTCTATTATATAGACGCGATA
>CAZDON010000123.1:0-5265 GCA_964507065.1 uncultured Ruminococcus sp.
GTCACCGTCGGTGACACGGAGCGAAACGTCCTTAAGAAGCTCGCGATAAAGTCTTGCGCGAAGATGTCTTGAGGTGACGAATTTTCCCTCCTTGCCTGCAAAGGGAGAATCGTTTACCGAGAAGGTCATTTCCATAGTAGGCTCGCCAACCTTGACGAACTCAAGCGGCTCTACCCTTGAGGGGGCGCACACGGTGTCGCCTATGGATATATCCTCACAGCCTGAGAAGCAGACGATATCACCCACCCTCGCCTCGGTAACGGGCACACGCTTAAGACCGTCAAACTGATATATCGAAACTATCTTCGCGGGTCTTGACTTGCCCTCGGTATGGAAGTTGCATATTGCAACGCCCTGTCCCTGCTTAAGCACGCCGCGCTCAATACGTCCGATACCAATTCTTCCGACGAACTCATTGTAGTCTATCGACGAAACGAGAAGCTGCAGGGGCTCGTCCTCTTCACCCTCAGGCGCGGGCATATACTCGACAATCTTATCAAGAAGAGGTGTCAGGTCGGTGCCTGGAGTATAGGGGTCAAAGGACGCGGTACCCGCCCTACCGGAGCAGAAGAGCATAGGCGAATCAAGCTGCTCGTCAGATGCGTCAAGCTCAAGAAGAAGCTCCAGCACCTCGTCGGCAATCTCGTCAAGACGCGCGTCGGGGCGGTCTATCTTATTGACAACGACGATAACTCTGTGATTTAAGGCAAGTGCGCGCTCCAGCACGAATCTTGTCTGAGGCATAGGACCCTCTGCCGCGTCAACGAGAAGAATTACTCCGTTAACCATCTTAAGAATACGCTCAACCTCGCCGCCGAAGTCAGCGTGACCGGGGGTATCAACGACGTTAATCTTTGTACCCTTGTAATGTATAGCGGTGTTTTTCGCAAGAATGGTTATGCCTCTCTCGCGCTCAAGGTCGCCTGAGTCCATAACTCGGTCAGCCATTTCCTGATTTTCTCTGTAAATACCGCCCTGACGAAGCATCTCGTCAACGAGCGTCGTCTTTCCGTGGTCAACGTGCGCGATAATCGCGACGTTTCTCAAATCGTTTCTTATCATATCCCGTCCTCTTTTTTCACATTGCGCGGACTATTTTTCCGCGCATACAATAATTAACCTAGATATTTTAGCACAATAAAAGACAAAATGCAATATACTTGTGACATTTTTTGAATTTTTGGGATTGTGTTTTTATAGAGCAAGCTACACTGTGATAATTCAAGCACGTTGAAGGCGCTCATGCAGTCATAGTTGGCGACTAGCTTGATTTAGAGGAGAAATCGTCGGCTGACGAGCGTGAATCGTACGGGCGTACGATGAGCGAGGAAACGACGATAGAAAAAGAGCATAGAAAGGCAAAATTCCAAAAAATTTTGCCTTTCTATAATGCAAGTGGAATAATTATGAGCAATGTTCCTGTTTTTGAAAAATCTCCGCTCTTTTTCGATTATACCTAAATGAAGCAGTCGCCCTACCAGCCGACACCGCGGATTTCGTGCGCCCTCATCACGGTAATAAACGCCTGCGCGTCACATTCCTTAACGATAGAAACCAGCGTGCTGTACTCGCGCATTGATATGCTGACGAGGACGAGGCTTTTCTCATCACCACCATACGCACCGCGACACTTAACCACCGTTGCGGTCCTTTTCAATTTCCCGATTATCATAGCGGTAATTTCATCTGCGTTTTCAGTAATAATCTCAGCACAAATACCGCCGTCGTGACCTATAAGAAACTTATCTATTACCGACGCCGTAATTATCGCGACGGTGATACCCAGCAGAGTTCTGGCAAGGTTCTGAGTCACCGCCGCGCCTATAAGAATAACCAACCCGTCCACAAGAAATATAGCCACCGAGGATTTCAGCCCCTTTATATGCTTGCAAAGAATAAGTGCCAGAATATCCGTTCCTCCGGTAGAGCCGCCTGCAATAAAGGTTATGGCGCACCCGACACCTACGAGCACGCCGCCAAAGACGGCGGAGAGTATCAGCCCAAGAGCGCCCTCACCCGAAAGCGAGAAAAATCCCCCTAAGAAATTCTCGCTTGATATGGGTGTAAGCAATGCGACGAATGCGGGATAAAGCAGGCTCGAAAGTAAAGTTTTATAAACAAACTGCCGTCCAAGCGCAACAAATCCTAAAACGAGAAATGCGATACTGAGCACAAATACTATTTCACTCGTAGTTATAAATTCAAACGGCAGCACCGTATCAATGAGGACGGCAAGTCCCGTCATACCGCCAGTGACAAGCTCCGTCGGAAATATAAAAAGCACAGCGCCAAGACTGAGAATAAGCGTACCAAGTGCAATAAGAGCGTACCCCTTTATTTTATCCCTATCCATCCCTACACCACCGCAAAAATCTACTTTACGCATATTCTTCCCCACGCCTTGGTAATATATCCAGAATATTTAAGGCTCGGCTCTTAAAATATCACGCCCCAAGACTCCTAAGAGCCTTGGGGGCGATTTTTAGCTTTTGCCTTTTTACCTGTTTCTTATCGCGTCGATGGACGCTTTCTTGCTATGTTCATTACGGGGAAGAACGAGCCTATGAAGGCTACCTGCACACCGAGTCCGAGAAGCAGACCTATCTGTCTTATACTGAAGTTGAGTATGGTGACAGACATTCCGTAGCCGCGGAACATATTGTTTAGCACACCGTATACGACATAATTTGACATTTATATATAAATATGGTAGAATTGATTAACTTCTGACAGTGGGGGCAATTATGACGGCTTTTGACCACAGGGTGAGAGAGGGCTCATCCACGGAGGGCAGATACAGAGTTTATTTTACCTGCCACCCCGACGATTTTTCGCGTTACTTCGGACAAATTGCGAGCGACATTTTAAAAACGCACGATTGCGTAATATACTATACGAATGACCTTAGTAAGGCGATAGAGGAGGTTGACGGTGAAAATCCTCTTTCTCAGATGGCGCTCCTCGTCGTGCCCGTTACCTTTAAGCTCCTCACAAAGCCGAGCCGAGCTATGGATTCGGATATCCCCTTTGCAAAGGAGCACGGTATTTCCATTCTCCCCTTCCTTATGGAAAGCGGTAAGGAAGTTCTTGATATCTATTCAAAGGATGATAAATTCGGAAAAAGACAGTACATTAATCCCGCCAGCACGGACGATACGGAGATAGGCTACGTGGATAAGCTTAGGTGGCATCTTAATTCCGTGCTCGCAGATGACGAGCTGCTTCAAGAAATAAGGTCGGCGTTTTACACACAGATATTCTTAAGCTACCGCAAAAAAGACAGAGCCTTTGCAAACAGTCTTATGCGCATTATTCACGATATTCCTGGGTGTCAGGATATTTCCATATGGTATGATGAATATCTTGCATTCGGCGAGGACTGGCGCGAGAGCATACTAAGCGCTATGAGGATGAACTCCGTATTTACCCTTCTCGTAAGACCGAGTCTGCTTGAGGAGGGCAACTTCGTAATGGGCGAGGAATATCCGCGCGCAAAGGAAGACGATATGGATATTCTTCCCGTAAAAATGGGGGAAATCGAAAGCTCCGAGTGCGACAGCCTTTCCAGCGCGCTTAAGCCCAACCGCATCGTCACGCCGGACGACGAGGAATTCAGGGCGCGGTTTCTTAGCATCATAGGCGATAGAGCAAAGGAGGAAAGCGACCCCAGACACAAATTCCTCATAGGACTTGCGTATCTCGACGGAATCGGTGTCGAGAAGGACAAAAAGCGCGCGATAAAGCTCATCACCTCTGCCGCTGAGGGCGGTGTTACCGAGGCAATACAAAAGCTCATTAATATTTACGGTGACGTTCACAGCCCGCTCTCTGAAGCGTTTGACGAGATGCTGTGGCGCGAAAGACTGCTTACGCAATATAGGAGCATCTATCCGATGCACGACGAGAGGACGCTTTCGGCTATGATAGGGCTTGCCTACTCGTACGGCGGCTTTCCCGACAAAGCCGAGCGCGCGAAGGAGCTGCTTGCCGAGTGGTACGAGCTCGTGTGCCACGGGCTTGATAACGGTCATCCCGACAGGCTTGCAGCCGAGGCTCAGCTTATAAGGTGGGCGTGCTACTCAAGCGAGTACGGCTTCATAAACGAGCTTTTGCCCACGCTCATTTCTTATATTTCCGATGACGGCTGCACGGCAAACGAGAATTTGTTAAACGAGCTTCGCGGTGTCGCGAGGGCACTCTCACACCTTGGCGACTACGACGAGGAGCTCACGGTTGAGAGAGCGATTTTAAAGCACAGGTCCCGTGGGGAGAACAGAAACGATGAGGAAATAGCGCTGTGCTTAAACCGTATCGCCGACCTTTCGTATGACCTCGGCGAGCGAAATGACGCGCTTCTTTACAAAAAAGATGCTTACCTTGCATTCTGCCGTGCGTACGGCGAGGAGTCGGACAAGGCGGTTATCATTCTCGTTGAGCTATGCGACCTGTATCGCAAGCTCGGAATGCTGACCGAGGGCAGGGCTCTTATGATGGAAGCCTACGAAAAGGTCCTCGCTAGGCTTGGGAATAATCACCCTCTTACGGTAAGGGTATTATATCATCTTGCATTTGCAGATATCGGGGCTGAGGAATACATCTCTGCCAAAGAGCGCCTTTATACCGTGTACGAATGGCGAAGGACTTATCTCGGAGAGTCGCACGAGGACACGGTTATGGCTTGCTTTCTTATTGCCAAGGTATACTATTTACTTAAGGAATATAAGGTTGCCGCGGCACGCTTTGAAAAGACGATTCCTCAGGTTCGGACGCTGTATGACGCAGTGGAGGACTTCTACTCACTGCGCCCCTACGAGGACCTTTTCGAGGATATTTACACCTACCTCGTTGACTGTCATCTCTTCCTTAAGAACTATCCTGAGGCATACGAGTGCCAGAAAAAGGTGTGTCAATACATCGGCATGCGCGAGCCATTCGGTGACTCCGAGGACGAGGCTGCCGCTATCGAGAAGCTGAATAACATTAAAAAGCTTCTTAAGAGCGATTAAAGCAAACAACCGTGCACAAAAGAGTGAAAATTGATATCAAAACAACAAAAACAAACGAAGCGATGCCTATTTTTTAGCATCGCCTCGTTTGTTTATCAAGCCCTTCTTCGCAGCAAAAACGGCGTAGAGAGGCTCAGGTCGTGGTTTTTTATCAAGGCCAACAAATTCTTTACCGTAGCGCCTGTTCTTGCGTAGATTTCCTTATAGTCCACGTACGGAATATGTCCATTCTCGTCAATCACCCGCAAAACCTCCTCGG
>CAZDON010000124.1:0-226 GCA_964507065.1 uncultured Ruminococcus sp.
GTCGTGATGTAAAGCATTGCGGCTGGCCCCTCAAGGTCAGCGAGATGCTTGCAACGCTTGAGGGACCCGAATACGTTGCCCGCGTTGCGGTAAACAGCGTCAAGAACGTAAAGAACGCGAAGAAGGCTATCAAGCGCGCATTTGAAAACCAGATAAACGGCAAGGGCTTTTCGCTCGTTGAGGTCGTTTCGGCGTGTCCTACCAACTGGGGTATGACTCCCAAGGC
>CAZDON010000124.1:236-5191 GCA_964507065.1 uncultured Ruminococcus sp.
ACAGAAGTGCAGGGGAGGACAAGTAAGATGAAAACCACCAAGATTCTTATTGCAGGCTTCGGCGGACAGGGAATACTGTTCTCAGGAAAATTCCTCGCGTATAAGGGACTTAAGGAGGAGCTTCAGGTATCCTGGCTTCCCTCGTACGGTCCTGAGATGCGCGGCGGCACGGCTAACTGTAACGTTATCCTCTCAGACGACCCCGTAGGCTCGCCTATCATCACCACACCCGACGTTCTTATCGCGATGAATCTTCCCTCGCTGCAGAAGTACGTTGATACCGTAGCGGCAGGCGGACAGATTTACGTCGACTCCTCTCTTATCGACGCTAGGGTTGAAAGGGACGACGTCGAGGTGTTCTATATTCCCGCAACCCAGATGGCAAAGGACGCAGGAATTGCCTCTCTTGCTAATATGATTATCATCGGTCATCTTCTTGAGAACAACCCCGAGCTTTCGTTTGAGGGTGTAGACTCCGTCGTGGACAGCCTAGTTCCCCCGAAGAAGGCAGCTCTCAAGGAGCTTAATATGAAGGCGCTTGAGCTTGGACGTAGCTTTGGCAAATAATTTTTGAAATCTTAACTCTTAAAGGAGATAAAAATTTATGAACGCAATGACTGAAATGAGCAAATACCGTCACGAAAAGGTATTGTTCGTAAACAACGAGAAGGCAGGCCTTAAGGCAATTATTGCCGTCCACAACACCAATCTCGGTCCCGCGATAGGTGGCTGCCGTCTTTTCCCCTACGCATCCTACGACGATGCTCTGTTTGACGTTCTCCGTCTTTCGCGCGGTATGTCACACAAGAATGCCGTAGCAGGACTTCCTCACGGCGGCGGAAAGGGCGTTATCATCGCAGACCCCTCGCAGAAAACCGAGGCTATGTTTGAGGCGTTTGCAGAGGCTGTAAACGGACTTGGCGGAGATTATATCACCGCAGAGGACGTAAACACCACCTGTGCCGATGCGCTCGTTATGCTTCGCAAGACCAAGTATCTTTGCGGACTTCCCCAGAACAGCGGCGACCCCTCGCCCTTCACCGCACGCGGCGTATGGCAGGGAATTAAGGCTACCGCAAAGGTAGCGCTCGGTGCTGACAGCCTTGACGGACTTACCGTTGCGGTTCAGGGTCTTGGTAAGGTTGGCTACGACCTTTGCAGACTTCTTCACGACAGCGGAGCAAAGCTTATCGTCTGCAACCGCAGCAATAAGGAAATCGCTCTTCGCGCAGCCGAGGAGTTCGGTGCTATCGTAGTTCCCACCGAGGAGATTTACAGCCAGAAGTGCGACATCTTCTCTCCCAACGCTATGGGCGCAATAATCAACCCCACCACGATACCCCAGCTTAACTGCCGTGCGGTAGCAGGCGGCTCCAACAACCAGATTCTCGACGATGCGTCGGGACTTGCTCTTAAGGCTCGCGGCATCTTCTACGCTCCCGACTTCGTAATCAACGGCGGTGGAGTAATCAACGCCGCTGCTGAGGTTGACGGCCCCTACGACAAGGATGCGGTTCTCAAGAAGGTTGATAACATCTACAACTCTATCGAGCATATCCTTACCGAGTCCAAGGCAACCGGCGAGCCTGAGGGCGTTATCGCAACCAGATACGCAGAGTCGCTTATTTATCGTTAATCGTGAGATGCCATATTCGGTAAAACCGAAAAAGCCAGATTTTATTTTGATATACCTTTGCACAAGGTAAAGCTCTAAAATGGAAAGCGCTTTAGAAATTCCTTGTATTTCCAAAGCGCGGGTGGGCTTTTTCTATCGCCGCTCTCAAGGCTCGCCGTACACTCGTACGGCTCACGCCCCTAGAATCGACGATTTTTCCTCAAATCTGCCTATCTCACGAGTGAGATGCCATCCTGAGCCCGTCCGAGATTCCACTCGGTTCCCTCGTACTTTTGCGAAAAACGCAAAAGTTCGACTTTGCTCAGAATGACACGGACGGGTGTGGTCGAACCCGTAGGGCAAACGCCTCAGGCGTTTGGGACTTACTTCCCGCTTGATGACAGTAGTGATTAGGCACTAGGGGGCACGCATAGCGTGCCAATGAAATCCACTATGTGGATGAAGATGCTTGCCTCACGGCAAGCTTTGAAGCCGCTACGCGATGAAGTCCGCTTCGCGGATTTAGGCGCAAAAAAGGACGAAGAATGAAAATTCTTCGTCCTTTTTTGTATGGGATTTTGGCTAATATGCAAACAACTCTTTGCATATTAGCGCTTTTTGTCGATATTATGACGCCTTACAGTCCCAAGACTCTCTTGATGTTTCCCGATAAAATCATTTCACGCTCGGTGTCGGTAAGGGGTATTTTGTAAAACCGCTCAAGCTCCTCTGCCGCATCCCACATAGGGAAGTCGGTTGCGAAGAAGAATTTGTCCGCACCGTGCAGATCAATAATTCGCTTAGCCTCGTCGGCGCTTATAAAGGGAAGCGAGGAGCAGGTGTCAAAGTACACGTTTGAAAGCCCCAGGTAAAGCGGCGCGTCCGACCAACAGCGGTAGCCGCCGAAGTGCGCGGCAATAAAGGTAAGACGGGGGTGCTTTTTCGCCATTTTCACAAGGCGGCAGGGCTTTGAATATTCGTATCTGTCGTCACCCATATGTAAAAGAATGGGAAGCCTGCCCTCAGCGGCGCGGTAAAATTTCTCGACGGCAGGGTCGTCAATATTGAATTTCTGAAAGTCGGGATGAAGCTTGATTCCACGCATTCCGTTTTGTATAGCCCACTCAACCTCGGCAAAAATCTCTTTCTCGGAAAGGTCCTGATGCAGGGTAATGAAGCCGATAAATTCCGGATGCGCCTCGCACTCTCTCTTAATAAATTCGTTTATCGAGCGCACCTGATGCGCCGTCGTCGCCACCGAGTGAACGACGTAGCGGCAAATACCCGCTTTGCCGCCGACCTCAAGCAGCCTCTCGGCAGTGCCCGCGGGCATCTGCATCCTTATATCGTAAAAGACACCTATCGTGTCGGTTGCCTTTGCGGCAATTTTTTCGGGGTAAATATGTGCGTGTGCGTCAATGATTTCCATAGCCTTTTCCGTTTCGCCGAGCACTCCTCTGTGCCCGTTTCATTTATTATAAGGATATATTAGCACATTTTGCCGCACAAGTCAATTGTAATGGGGAAGAAAAGCCAAAGAAATTCTTGACCTCGCATTTTTAGATTCGGACTTACCGCGCGCTCGACGGAATGAATTTCAGTTTAAGCCGTTAAACTGAAATTATAGACCAAAAAACAGCCAAAAAATTTCAGTTTAAGTTGACAAAATGAAAAATATTGGGTATAATAGTGATACAAATTTCAGTTGGGAGAAATACGAATGAATAAATCAGGAAAGTATGTATCAAACCTTTCGGGAGATATGGAGTATAAATCCTTCGTTCCCGCTGACTTGCCGCCTATAATAGAAATGGACGAGGAAATGATTCATTTGCTGGTTGAAGCAAATAAGCAGGTATGCGCGCTGGAAAGTATAACGGCATATATTCCAAGTATTAAGCTCTTTACATCGATGTACGTTAGAAAAGAAGCGCTCATGTCCTCGCAGATAGAAGGTACTCAGGCAACGCTTGAGGATGTGCTTGATCCTACCGCAGACCAAAATGCAAACAGAGATGTGTCTGACGTTATTAATTATATCAGGGCAATAGAATACGCCACCGAAAGATTGAATACGCTACCTCTGTGCAATAGACTTATCCGTGAAGCGCACGCGGTTCTTATGCGGGGTGTCAGAGGCGCGGATAAATCACCCGGAGAGTTCAGAGCCTCGCAGAATTGGATAGGCGGTGCAGGCAGCACACTCAAAAACGCAAGATATATCCCACCGAACACGGTAGATATGATGGATTGTATGTCAGCGCTTGAGAAATATATGAATAGTGAAGATAGCTTAGATGTGCTCATTCAGACAGCGTTAATCCATTATCAGTTTGAAACTATTCATCCATTCCTTGACGGAAACGGTAGAGTAGGCAGACTTTTAATCACGCTGTTTCTTATGGATAAAAAGGTGCTCACGTCACCGACCTTATATACCTCGTATTTTCTTAAAGTAAATAGAATTGAGTATTATGATAGAATGAGTGAGGTTAGACTAAAAGGGAATTACGAGCAGTGGATTAAATTCTTTTTAAGAGCGGTAGCCGAATCGGCAAAGGATGCAATTGTTACGGTAAATGAATTGCACAAGCTGCATGAAGAAAGCCTTGCTAAAATAGATACTCTGGGAAGAGCTAAGGCTAATGCAGCAAGACTTCTTAGTTATATCGAAGAAAATCCTATAATAGAAACGGTAAAAACGTCAGAAGCACTTGATTTAAGCTACAACACGGCAGCTCTTGCGATAAAGAAGCTCGTATCTCTCGGAATCCTTACGAAAACAGAGGGCAAAACCTATGCATACTCAGCGTATCTTAAAGCTCTGAAGAGGGGAACGTAGGGCAAATCAAAGCAAAAAAACCGAAAGCGTGGCGAGCTTGTCCACTGAACACTCAGTTGCCCTGTCAAGTCGCATAGTCGTCACCTATCGCTTGCGCCTGCTCGGCTCTGCCGACTCCTTGCTTGGTTGACTTCGCGGCGTAAAAACGATTATTAACCGTTTTTACTTGCTCACCCCACTCTCCCAAAGTAATCTGCTTCGCAGAGCTTTGGCGTAGCGTTGACCGAGTGTTCATACCATTCACACAAAAGCAAAAAGACCTTAACCAAGACGAGCTTGGTTAAGGTCTTTTTGGTCTGAGTGAAGTGACTTGAACACTCGACCTCCACTACCCCAAAGTGGCGCGCTAGCCAACTGCGCTACACCCAGATTTAGCTTTCGTAAAGGACGCGGACACCGTGCCTTTTGCAAAAACCTAATATATTATATCACCCGATTTTTAAAAAGTCAATAGGGTTTTGAAAAAAGTTTTGAATACGTCATCCTGAGCGAGCGATA
>CAZDON010000125.1:0-5077 GCA_964507065.1 uncultured Ruminococcus sp.
GGGTTGCGCCTCGCTTAAGAGCATAACCATCCCGAATAGCGTGACCTCAATAGGCTCTTCTGCGTTCTATAATTGCGCCTCGCTTGAGAGCGTGACCTTTGCCGAGGGAAGCCAGCTTGCCTCAATAGGCTCTGCGTTCGCAAATTGCACTTCGCTCACGAGCATAACCATCCCGAGTAGCGTAACCTCGATAAGCGCAACATTCTCGGATTGCACCTCACTTGAGAGCGTGACGTTTGCCGAGGGAAGCCAGCTTGCCTCAATAGGCTGGTTTGCGTTCAGTAGATGTTACTCGCTTGTAAGCATAACCATTCCGAACAGCGTGACCTGAATTGGTGATGATGCGTTCCGGGCTTGCAATAAGCTCGTTGAGGTATACAACCTATCAAGCCTGAATATCACCAAGGGCGATAGCGCCAACGGCTATGTAGGCTATTTCGCGCTCAATGTATATACACCCGAAAACGGTGAAAGCAAGCTCCATACTACCGCCGACGGCTATATATTCTACGAGGACGGCGATACCGTATATCTTATAGGATACGTAGGAAAAGACACCGCACTTACTCTACCCGATAATTATAACGGTAAGGATTATGCTATTTATAAGTATGCGTTCGCTTATTGCACCTCGCTGACGAGCATAACTATTCCAAATAGTGTTACCTCTATCGGATCTTCGGCTTTTGATTATTGTACATCACTTACTTATAACGAGTATGATAATGCGTATTATCTTGGCAATAATGAGAATCCGTATTTAGTGCTTATTAAGACCATAAACACTTCTATAACTTCTTGCGAAATAAACAGTAGCACAAGGTTTATTTATTCTTCAGCATTCTATGAATGTACCTCGCTTACAAGCATAACCATCCCGAGCAGCGTAACCTCAATAGGCGACTATGCTTTCTATGATTGCACCTCACTCACGAGCGTGACCATCCCGAACAGCGTGACCACAATAGGCTCTTCTGCGTTCTCAGGTTGCACCGCACTCACCGAAATCAAATTTAACGCAACTGCTATGGATGATTTGTCCTCATGGAACTACGTATTCTATAATGCAGGAAAAGACGGCGACGGTATTAAGGTAATAATCGGCAAAAACGTAACTAAGATACCCGCATATTTGTTCTATCCTCATAGTAGCTCTTACTCTCCCAAAATTACGAGCGTAGAGTTTGAAGAGGGCAGCGTTTGTACCTCAATAGGCAGTTGTGCTTTCCGTTATTGCAGAACGCTTACAAGCATAACCATTCCGAATAGCGTAACCTCAATAGGCAGTTATGCGTTCTCCAATTGCACCTCACTCACGAGCGTGACCATCCCGAGCAGCGTGACCTCAATAGGCAGTTGTGCTTTCCGTTATTGCAGAACGCTTACAAGCATAACCTTTGCCGAGGGAAGTCAGCTTACCACAATAGGCTCTTATGCGTTCGAGTATTGCACCTCGCTTGAGAGCATAACCTTTGCCGAGGGAAGTCAGCTTACCTCAATAGGCTCTTATGCGTTCCGAAATTGCACCTCGCTTACAAGCGTAAGCTTTGTAAATACGGACGGCTGGTGGTATTCATCATCAAGCTCTGCGACGAGCGGTACGGCTATAGCGTCAACAGATCTTGAGGATGCTTCCGCTGCGGCAACCTATCTTACAGCGACCTATGTAGATAAGTATTGGTACCGTACTGTAACCGAGTAACCCTCGCGCAAATTAATAACAAAAACGAGCGCCAAGCGGCAAGCCGCTTGGCGCTTATGCTATTAAAAACCTTAAATTATAAGAAAACAAAATCCCAGCATTATAAAGAGAAACGCGAAGTTGAACGCTGAGAACACGCCGAGGTATTTAAGGGCCTGTCCCGGATTATGCTCGGTATATTCCCTGAAGGTTATAAGGCTTGCAAGGGATGAAATAATAGTGCCGCAGCCGCCGATATTTACACCGAGCAAAAGCTCGCGGTAGTTGTCGGTAAACTGTGAAAGCAGTATTGCCGAGGGCACGTTGCTTATAACCTGACACGAAAGGGTAGAGAAGAGAAGCGTTGACTTGCTAAGAAGGCTTGCCATAAGCTCGCGCACTGGGTCAATTCTTGCCATATTACCCGCGAAGATGAAGAAGAACGCAAAGGTAAGAAGCAGACCCCAGTCCACCTTAAGAAAGGCGAATCTGTCCATAACGAGTATTACGGGTACTATGACTATAAGTGATATCCAGTAGGGAATAAAATTAAAGACGCATACTATAGCAAAAGCAAACAGGATAAGATATATCGAAACGCGCACGCGCGGCAGGCGCCTTTCTATGCCAGAAAAGATAAGAGGCTCAGGCTTGATAAATATAATACAGCACACGGTTATCATTGCTACCGCAAGCAAAAACGGTGCGAGCATTATCATCATAAATTCACCAGTAGGTACGTTAAAATGTGAATAAATGTATAAATTTTGCGGGTTTCCAAAGGGTGTGAGCATACCGCCGAGATTTGCGGCAACGTTTTGTAATATAAACGTCACGCACATATATTTTTCCATTTTTGCCGAAATCAGAACGAAATATCCTAGAGGCAAAAAGGTGAGCAGTGCCATATCGTTTGCAAGAAGCATAGAGCCGATAAAGGTTATGTAAACGATTGCCGTGACGGCAAGCCGCGCATTCTTGAAATGCTTGACAATTTTCTCCGCTACGGTGTAGAAAAAACGCACGTTCTTTAAGGCACACACCACGAGAAGCACGGTGAAAAGACAGCACAGCGTCTTAAGGTCAAAATAATCCTTATAATTTTCGTCAGGCGGGACGATAATTGCCGTGACAAGAGCGAGTGCAAATGCGATAACGGTTACGGCGTTTGTCCTCAGAAGAAGCGTAAGCCGCTTCATAAATATCACCTCTTATTTCTTTTCGCAGGGGTAAAGCCTGTGCGTAATTATTCCGCGTCGCTAAAGTATGCGTTCTTTATTGCGGAATAAAGAAGCTGTGCCGTGCCCTCAATACCGAGGGTAGAGGAGTTGAGGGCAATATCGTAATTGTCGTATCTGCCCCACTTGCCGCCCGTGTAGAAATTGTAATAGGACGCGCGGCGCTTGTCGGTCTTGTTTATCGTGTCGATAACGGACGAGGATTTAATCTCAGGGTGACGCTCTGCAACGCGTGCCTGCCTATGCGGAAGGTCGCCGTAGATAAAGACTCTGAAAAGATTTTTCTCTTCACGGAGCACGTAGTCCGCGCATCTTCCGATTATGATACAGCTGCCCGCCCTTGCATAGTCCTTGATGACCTCGGACTGAAGAATAAAAAGCTTGTCGTTGAGCGGCATCTTGTAGCCGAAGCGCATAGCCGCGCCTACCGCGCTTGAGCCGAGCGCAAGAGTATAAAGAAGGCTGTTCGCGCTCGTTTCGTCGGTGAGCTTCAGCACGCCCTCGTCAAGCTTTCCGCGGCTTGCCGCCTCGGTGATAAGCTCCTTGTCGTAAAGCGGAATATTAAGAAGCTCTGCGAGCCTTACACCTATCTCTCTGCCGCCGCTTCCGTACTGACGGGCTATCGTAATTATGATTTTCTTCATTTATACGCCACCTCAAAAATTTTATAAATTATTTTAACATATCACAGAGCTTTTGTAAAGTATTACTTGAAAAAATCGTAAGGTAGTGTTAAAATAAAAACGAGGTGAGAGATATGCGTTTAATAGAACCCAGTGCCGTCAGGAAAATAGACGGCTATGTAATAGACACCTACGGTGTAGATGAAATCAGCTTAATAAACAGAGCGGGCGTGGTTGTTGCCGCGGCGGCTCGCGATATGATAAAGGATAAGCATGGCGCGAGCGTCGTGCTCCTTATCGGCAGCGGAAACAACGGCGCTGACGGCTGCGCGGCAGCACTCGCGCTACGCGATATATGCAAAATAACGCTCGTTGACATGTCCTTTGGCGCAAGAAAGAGCGAGGGGCGAATGCACTACGAGAGCTCGCTTCTTGAGGCTGGGCTGACTTTTCTTTCATTCGGTGACGAGGCGCTTTCGTGTATAGAGAATGCCGACCTCGTTATTGAGGCGGTTTTCGGCAGCGGACTCCGCGCGCCCATACCGGAATGGTTCGGCAAGCTTGCCGAGTGTATGAATAAGTCGAAAGCGGGGCTCCTTGCAGTTGATACTCCTCTTGGAGTTGACGCACTCACCGGTGCTGTCACTGACGGTACGCCGCATTACGACAGGACCCTCGCGCTATCCTTTATGAAATGCGGAGTCGTTTCGTTTCCGGGCAGGGAGTATTCGGGTGAGCTTCTTCTTGATAGCATCGGAATAGATGCACTGGCGTCGCCCGTGCTTGAAAACGAAACGCCCCGTTACCTTATGACCGACGCTCTTGCGGCAGAGCTTCTTCCTCACCGCCCTATGAACTCCAGCAAGGGTAGCTTCGGTAGACTCCTTACCTATCTTGGCAGCGAGCGTTATTTCGGCGCGTCGGCACTCGCGCTTGAGGCTGCGCTTCGTGGCGGTGCTGGCTATGTAACGGCACTTGGCACTAAAGAGCAAAACGAAAGACTTATGACGCGGCTCCCCGAGGCAATATACAAATCCTATCCGAGAACCGATGACCTCACCGCCTCTCAAATAGCCGAAATCACGGATATGAGCGCAAAATCTTCCGTAACACTCGTCGGCTGCGGCTGTGATAACACCGAGGGGCTTCTGCGGCTTGTAAGGGCGCTCCTTTCGACTGGGGGCGGCGTGCTCGTGCTTGACGCCGACGCGATAAACGCGCTTGCGGCGGCGGGCGATGCGGGCAGAGAATTAATAAGGTCGTCAAGGCGTGAGCTTGTCCTCACGCCTCACCCACTGGAGCTTTCGCGTCTTATCGGAATACCCGTCGATAAAATACAGTGCGACCGAATGAGAGTGGCAGAGTCTTGCGCGCGTGAGCTTGGCGTGACTCTCGTCCTTAAGGGCGCGGGTACCGTCGTCACGGATTCGCGAGTAACCTACGTCAACTCGCGTGGCTCCTCCGCACTTGCAAAGGCGGGGAGCGGTGACGTGCTGGCGGGCACTCTCTCGTCGATGCTCGCGTCGGGTGGAGAG
>CAZDON010000126.1:0-5071 GCA_964507065.1 uncultured Ruminococcus sp.
CCTTACCTCTATGGTCGCCGGTGCTAAGTACCGCGGAGATTTTGAGGAAAGAATAAAGTCAATTATAAGCGAGGCTGCAAGGTGTGAAAGCGTAATTTTGTTTATTGACGAAATTCACACGATAGTCGGCGCAGGCGCTGCCGAGGGTGCAATAGATGCCGCAAATATACTTAAGCCCGAGCTATCCCGCGGCGTGATACAGCTTATAGGCGCTACGACACTGTCGGAATACAGAAAGTATATCGAAAGAGATCCCGCGCTGGAAAGACGCTTTCAGTCATTGCTGATTGAAGAAGCAAGCGAGTCTGTGACTATTGATATTTTAAGGTCACTACGTCCGAGCTTTGAGCGGCATCACGGTGTAACTATTAAGGACGGAGCGCTCAGTGCCGCTGTAAGACTTTCGGTAAGATATATTCAAGGCAGACAGCTTCCCGATAAGGCGATAGATTTAATTGATGAGGCGTGCGCAAAGGCTAATGTAAGAATGCTTGAAAACATTGCCAATTGCGAAAATGCCGAACAAAATATGAAGCAGAGCATGTCAACCGTAGATAGTGCTCTCAGAGAAAGAAACTTTGAGCTCGCCGCTAAGATTTACAGTGGTAAAAGAAGCAGGACGCAAAAGACAGAGTCCGATTTACCTAAGGAAGCAGTCACTGAGGACGATATTGTTGATATTATTTCAGAGATTACGGGTATTCCTCGCGGCGGTATTTCCGAGAAAGATACCTATAATTCCCTCTTCGACAAGCTGAATCTTTCTGTGATAGGACAGACGGTTGCCGCGCGTCAGCTGTGCTCTGCGGTGCTTCGCGGTAAGCTTGGTATAAACGACCCTGACAGACCCCGTGGGATTTTTCTCTTTCTTGGGAAAAGCGGTGTAGGTAAAACCGAGCTTGCGAAATCCTTAGCTCGTGTGCTCTTTTCAAATGAGTCATCCCTTATCAGACTTGATATGTCTGAGTACGGTGAGCGTCACTCGGTTTCAAAGCTTATAGGCTCGCCTCCCGGATACGTAGGCTACGAGGACGGGGGCACACTTACAGAGAGGATAAGACGACATCCTTATTCGGTTGTGCTTTTTGATGAAATCGAAAAGGCATCAGGTGAGGTTATAAATCTTCTTTTACAGGTAATGGACGACGGTACGCTTACCGATTCAATCGGAAGAAAGGTAAGCTTCCGTAACTGCTTTATAATTATGACCTCAAATATAGGTGCTGAGGGCTTCCATTCCTCAACGGTAAACGGCTTCGTACCACGTACCGGCGGTAGTGATAACGCGGTGATAGCAGAGCTCCGCAATTATTTTTCGCTTGAATTTATTAACAGAATTGACGAGATAATTCCCTTTTCTCCTCTCACTCTTGAAAATCTTAAAGAAATCGCAAGGCTTAAGCTTGAGCAGCTTCAGAGCCGTCTTACGGACATAGGCATCACTCTGATTTGCCGCGACGAGGTATATACCTATATCGCGACCGAGGCAGAGCGTGAGCATCTTGGCGCAAGACCTATCGGCAGAATTATCACAACTCGCTTGGAAAACAAAATTTCCGAGCTTATAATGAATGAGAATGAGCCTGTCGGTGAGGTTACCGTGGCTTACTCTTCAGATAGCGGACTTTCGTTTGAGGTAAAATGCAAAAAGACGTTCGTATAGCAAAAGAGGTGCTACGGTACATACCGTAGCACCTCTTTTGCTATTTATTAATTTTGCGGAATTAAAGCTCCTTAATCAGACGGGTATAGAACTCAACAGCACGTCGGACGGTATCAAAGGGTATTTTCTCGTCATTGCCGTGAATTGATGCACGCTCTTCCTTAGTAAGAGCCATTGCGGAAAATCTATAAACCTTATCAGAGAGTCTACCCCAATGTCTTGAATCACTGCACGCAACCATAAGATAAGGTGATACAATCGTGTTTTCCCAAGTAGCGAGGACGGCATTTTCGATTTTTTTATAGCCGTCGCATTCGGTTGTTGATACTCTTGACGGGTCGTTTCCGTAGAGCACGGATACACCTACTCTTTCGTCGTTTACCGTTTTCTTAAGACGCTTAACGGTAAACTCAACGCTCTCGCCGGGATTAATTCTTAAATTTGCGACCATTCTTGCGTGTGTTGGAATAACGTTCATTCCGTCCGATCCCTGCATCTGAGTAAATGCGCACGTCGTACGCATCATAGCATTAATCTCACCGCCCGATTTTCTTCCAATTAAGTCAAGTATGGGAGAGAAAACCGAAAGATTTGCAAAAATCATACGGTAAAAGAAGCTCGAATGTCTTGCAAGGGTGTCAAACATACCTCTTGCCGCCTCTGAAATACGAAGCGAAAACGGCTTGTTTTCAATTCTTGTACAGGCACGGCTGAGTATACCTACTGGTGTATGCGGCTTAGGTGCAGATGAATGCCCACCGTTTGATGCGCAGGTAAGCTCTACGTTAAGCATTCCCTTTTCCGCAATTCCTATAAGCGCACAGGGCGTCGATACCCCAGGGAATACGTTGTTGACAACAGCACCGCCCTCATCAAGCACGAGTGAGGGGACGATTCCCCTGTTTTCAAAATAATCTACGATAGCAGAGGCTCCGCCACCGTTTATTTCCTCATCACCGGAAAACGCAAGGTAGAGGTCGTTTTTCGGTGTAAAGCCATCCTTAAGTAACGCCTCAAGCGCCTGCATTGCTGCGTTAAGCGTCACTTTGGTATCAAGTGAGCCTCTGCCCCAAAGCACGCCATCCTCGATTATTCCCTCAAAGGCAGGCCTCTGCCAACGCGTCTCGTCTGCCACAACTACGTCGTAGTGTGCCATAAGCACAGTCGGCTCCTCGCTGTCGCGTCCCTTAAGCTTAAAAAGAACCGCCCTGTCAGTTACCTCCGTATACTCGCATTTTTTGTATATTTCGGGAAAAAGTGTCGGAAGGAGCGTAACGAAGCGTGAAAATTCCCTATCGTCATCCTCTTCCTTGTTAAAGTGCGATACGGTCTTGCAACGTATCATTTCTGCAAGGTCACCTACTGCCTTATTGAGATCAACCTCGACAGCCTCACTCACCGCAGGGCGTGAGGTGTGCGGCTTAAAACGAAGCGTTCTTATAATAATTATTGCGATAAATGCGGCGAGGATAGCAAGAATACCAAGTGATATATAAAGAAATTCCATATTTTACTCCGCTTCGCCCTCATCTTGGGCGCACTCATTAGATGACGCAGAGAACGCAACGGCCTTTTTCTTTTCCTTATTATAGCCTATTCTTGAATAAATAAGGGTTATAACCATACTTACAGGAATCATTATTCCAACCATACCCGAATTCAGGTAAGGAACGAAAATGAATAGAATTATCATAAGCGTCATAGGAAGCACGGCTATCTTGAAATATCTCGAAAGATAAACGACACCGAGTCCGCCGAAAAGCGCAGGAAGCACGTTGTCAAAGGCGGGCTTGAGAATATCGCTTTGTAAAAAGTCAGATATAAGCGAAAGACATCCGACGCCGGCTGCAATAATTATTATTGTAACTATTGATGACGTGGCAATTGAAATGGTTGAAATTACCTCACCCTCATCGCTGTCTGCCTTAACGCCTGCCTTTTCCATACAGTCGAGTGCGCAGGGCACCTTGAGAGAGGAAAGGTTTCCCGTGACAAAGCCAAGATAAGTGCCGCCGACTCCAAGCATAGGAGTATAGGTTATAACCTCTATAACACCAACCGTCCAGAAGGTAATGGCAATCGGGTAAAGCGCGTTTAAGAAGGTAAGAAAATCAGGCCAAGCGCCAAAAATTATTGCTAAGATAAAGGGAAACGCAAGAATAATTCCGCAGGTAATAACGGCCCAGATTCTGCCGTAACGGTGCATTCTATCAATATAACTCATTACTCTTACCCCTTTAACCCTTGATAAGTATTGAAAGCGGAATTGCAAGTGCCATGCTACCCAGCATCGAAAGAGGTAGTGCGTAATCGTTTAGCCACTTCCAGTTGAACTTCTTTAATAGAATACCGCATATAGCCATAATTCCAGCGGAAATTGCCATTACGAATACGGGTATCCAGTATTCAAGCTGATAGTGGAAGGTGAGCTTGTTCGCCTCATCAAAAACAAAGCCAATATCACATACGATATATCCAAGGAACGCAGAAAGCATACCGACGAACATACTCGTCATAAGTATATCCATCCACTTCTTGTCCTTGTCCTTGATTTTAAGCATACCGCCTGTGATTTTTTTGCAGGTAATCGGTGCGAGAATAAGGCTCGCCGCGATACCAAACGTCATAACGAATGCGATAGTAACGAACTGCTGAGCATTGAGCTGTGTCCACACGACGTCACCGAGGTTCATTGATTCAAGAGCCTGCTGTGCCGCTGGAAGCTCGTAGGTTACAGCGCCTATAACCGAAAGACGTAGCCAGGGCAGCGCCGTTCCTAGCATATTTACAAGTGACACAACCCCCATAAAAATTGCTATCGCGGGTGCTATTGTAAACAAAGCCGCGCGCTTTATAGTAGTGTTAAGAGTCGAGCGCTCCATACCTATTTCAAGACCTCTTTTATAGGCCTTGACAAGAAAGAAAACCGACTGTGCCGTAACGACGCCTATAACAAGAGCAACGATAGCAAATATTATAGGACTGTTTGCTGAAAAAGGCATATATGTATCCTCCTTTTAATAATTATAATATATTTTAGCACAAACAGACGAAAAATTCAAGACAGTATTAACAATCTGTACATATAAAATCGATTTGTCGGGGAAATTCCCCTTTTTATAGAGAGATTTTTAGTGTAAAGGTGTAAAATACAAAATAAAAAGCAAGCCTCACTTGAAGCTTGCCTTGTTTCTGGGGTGAAATATGGGATTCGAACCCACGGCCTCCAGGGCCACAACCTGGCGCTCTAACCAACTGAGCTATACTCACCATATTTTGTCCGATCTTTTCTCCTGACCGATCCGTCCCCGACTAAGCTATCGGGCGCGGTGAGGTAGAGTGTGGCGTACCTGGGGGGATTCGAACCCTCGACCTACTGCTTAGAAGGCAGTTGCTCTATCCAACTGA
>CAZDON010000127.1:0-5048 GCA_964507065.1 uncultured Ruminococcus sp.
ACCTATTCCGTTACCGAGAGGGTCACCGCCCTGAATCATAAAGCCCGGAATTACTCTGTGAAAGGTAAGTCCGTCGTAGAAGCCCGCCTTTACGAGCGAGAGAAAGTTCTCAACCGTGATAGGCGCAACCTCAGGATAAAGCTCAAGCTTTATCTTTTTTTCGTTTTCCATTTCGATAATAACCATTTTTTAATTCCTTTCGGTTTTAAAATATAAATATTTGCATAAAATCCTATTAACACTGTACCCTGGGGGAGTCAGATGAATAGAGATAAGCTTACTTTCATATTTTTAGTGATATTTATATGCATTGGCGCGGTTTTGCTCGGCGTCATAGCCTTTAAGTATGTTTTACCGATAGCTCTGCCTTTTTTAATAGCGTGGGCGATAGCCTTTGCCGTAAGACCTCTGTCCCGTGCCGTATACAGAAAAACCAAGATACCGGTGAGGATAACCTCGCCCGTGCTTTCAGTGCTTTTTATAGTGCTCGCAGTCGCGGCGGTCGCGTCACTTGCCGTGGCGCTTGGCGTGCAGGGCTGGGGGCTCTTGTCATCACTTGCCGAGGACGGCAAGCTTGAGGGGATAATAGGGACGCTCCTGAATCCCTTTGAGGGACGGCTGCAGGGCGCGTTTTCAGGGGAGCTTGAGGGGCATCTCAACGAGGCGGTCGGAGGTCTTATTACGGGGCTTTTGTCAACGCTTGCCGAATTTCTTACCGACGTAGTAACGGGCGTGCCGAGGACGCTGATTTTTATTTTGATAACGGTTATTGCAACCGTCTATTTCAGCATCGACCTCGACAGAATAAACGCCTGTATTATGGGGCTTTTGCCCGGAAGAGCAAGGTCGGGAGTCGTTGCGTTCAAGCAAAGCACGCTCGGTGTTGTGCTGAAATACCTGCGCTCTTATGCAGTTCTTATGCTGATAACCTTCGTTATAATGCTTGCGGGCTTTACGCTGCTCTCGCTGGAGTATTCACTTCTTTTAGCCGCCGTCGTTGCTCTGCTTGACGCGCTTCCCGTGCTGGGAGTGGGAACGGTGCTCGTGCCGTACAGCGTAATATCCTTTATAGGTGGTGATACGACGCTCGGTGTCGGGCTGCTCGTCCTTTTCCTCGTAAACGAAATAGTCCGTCAGATGATAGAGCCGAAGATACTTGGCAAGCATCTGGGAATACACCCGCTTCTCACGGTAGTGATGCTCTATGCGGGGTATTCGCTGCTCGGTATCGTAGGGCTCATACTTCTGCCGATTCTTGCGGTGGTGTTAAAGCCGCTCGTCGAAAAACAAAAGACCGCCGAGGTCAAAAAGTGAGTCGGAGTCGGGCATAAGAGAAGCGTATCTCATTCCAACCTCATTAATTGCGCGCTTGATAGCCTCGCTGTCAGGATGCGCATCAAGATTTCCTATAAAATATACTGTGTCGCGGTATACTCCCGCGCATCCGCCGATAAAGCCGTATTCGTAGGGCGGGAGCAATATTTTCTCGCTGTCCGAAATGAGAGTGACCCGAACTCCCGCAGTCTCAAGCACTCCTGCCATACCTCTGTCCGCGGTTATCGCCGCCGCCTTGCCGAGAGGGAGCACCGTGCAGGCGGGATAGCCCTGCCTTGATGTGTATATTTTCAAGCCTGCCGATTTACAAAGCTCTGTTATTTCCTCGGCGGCGGTATCGCTCTTAATAAAAAGTCTATCCCCGATAACGAGAGCATTGAGAATCGCGTCACTGGGATAGATACTAAGGAAGTTCTTTTTGCAGGTGATAAAGGATGCGCCCGTACAGTCTGCTATTTTATCAAGCAGCGCCTTATTCTGCCTGTAATATTCTCCCTCGGTGATAACGGAGTCCCCGTATCTGAAAAGGAGCATATCGGTGTGGGAGCAAAGCGCGTCCTGCAGCCTGTTATCTTTTGGCAGAGTGAAAACCGAAAAGCCCATCCTACGAAGCGCGTCCTGCGCGGCACTCGGCAATCTTGAATCCGTAATTACAGTCTTCATCATATAATAATAAAATGAACTCCGCTTTAAAACTGAGAAAAGCGGAGTTCATTTTAGTTAAGCGCGCTCAACCTTGCCCGAACGAAGGCAACGAGAACATACGGAAACCGTTGTATGAGCTCCGTTAACTACTGCCTTTACCTTACGGATATTGGGCTTCCAAGCTCTGTTGGTCTTGCGGTTTGAGTGAGATACGTTATGTCCGAAAACGATCCCCTTGCCGCATACACTGCACTTTGCCATTTTGACACCTCCTAAGTAATGCCTGATAAACCGTATTTATCGTCAAATTTGTTTAATCATAAATCAACGGATAATATTATAGCATATACTTTTCCAAATTGCAAGACCTTTTTTACAAAAAATAAAATTCTTTTTTCCTTGCCTTTATTTTGCTTATAAATATTTTATAAAATTAATTGGACGCACATGCGTGCGCTTGACATTTTTTCGCGTTTGGTATAAAATAAGGATAATAAAAGTCTTTTGAGGTGACTCCTATGCGAAGAACTTCGCTCATATTGCTCTTTTCGTTTTTGTTTCTTCTTATGGCATCGCTCGTTGCGTATATGCTGAGGTTTTCTGCCTTCGGCGAGGCTGCTGTGTACCTTATTATAGGAATAATTATTCTCGTCGCGAGCAGCGCGCTTGCGTACTTCTCGGCAGAGAATATATCTCTTAACGCCGTATGCTTTGCGGCAAGTGCCGTAGCTCTCGGCTTTATGATTCGCGCCTGGTATATATTCCGCGGCTTTGATAATACCGTGACGGTTATGCTTTTGGTTTCGCTTGCGTGTGCGGCGCATCTTCTTCTCTTCTGCCTCGTGGCAGAGCTTCCGCCTCTTAAGCGGCATAAGGTCGCGTCTGCCGTCGTATACGGTGTGATATCCCTCGGCGTATATCTTTACGTAATGCTTACGACAAAGACCACCTTCGTGTCTACCTTCGGCTACTATATGATAGTTGAAATTGCCTTCCTCTACGCAATTATTATGCCGAGCGAGGACAGAGCCTCGCTTATACGCTCGGTGACTCTCTCTACGTTTTCGGTGTTCGGTGTCGCTGTAATCCTCGCGATAATGATATTCTTTGGTGACGGTGCCGATTGTGACCTGTCGGGCTGCGACTGCGGATGCGACTGCAATCCGGGTGACTCGGACAGGAAGAAAAAGGGCAAGGGTGCGGATATTTCCACAGATTAAAATTTAAAATCCAGATAAAAATGCGTGCGACCTGAGCTCCGGAGTGTCGCACGCATTTTTTATTCCTCAATACGCCTTGATAGAATTCTCTTTATCAGCACGAAGGCAAGGTAATATACGAACGGCAAAAGTATATCGTACATAAAGGAAATAACGATGTAGATTATCTCACCGCTTCTGTAATATCCTGAGTACTCGATTATGTAAGCGACGGTGTCGATTATTTCGCTGACGAGAAAATAGAGAAACGCCGCTGAGGATACGAGCGCCGCCGCAAGACTCGTTTTGTTTGACAGGTCGAACGGGTCGGACGGCAAAAGGTCGGTGTGCCGCTCGCTATCTCGCTTGTAGCCCTGAATAAAGCGCATAGCGAAAAACAAAAGAACGGTAAGACCGTATGCGATAGCCGCCTCGCCAAGAGAAAGCGCAAGACCTATTGAGAGCCCCTCAAGGCTGTCAAAGCCGTCTGCAAGAAGCATAAGATAAAAAAGAGGGAGAAGGTATACGATTCTCGAAAGCGTCATAGGAATAAGGCGCGTCACCGCCCACTTGACGCCAAGAAACGACGACGTCACGAGCGCTACGTACGCAGCGCATATGGGAATAAGAAGATACGCGCATCTTCTGAAAAACGTTGAAAAGTACGCCAACGCCTCGGATTCAACCACGAAGCTTGGTATATAATATATGAGAAATGACAGAAAATACGATAAAGCCAGAATTAGCGTCGTATTTCGGCATAGCCTCGTGTCGTTGAATTTCATTTTTTCACACTCCCCAGTTTTTCTTTTGTTATTCTAACATAAACTGAGCCCTATTTCAATAAAAATATGAAATTTTACAAAAGGGAGATAAGTATGATAGCTTTGCCGACGGCAAGTGTAAGAGAGGAAATACATAAAAGAATAGCCCCGTGCGAAAATATAGATTATCAAAAAATAGGATGCAGCATACTCGGCAAGCCCATTTATTGCTATCGCGTAGGGCGCGGCAAAACGAATGTCCTGTACGTTGCCGCCCACCACGGAAGCGAGTATCTTACGGCAATTCATCTCTATGATTTTCTCTTAAGGATAGCCGACGGAGAAACGCGGCTGACCTCGGAGGTTATGGAAAAATGCTCGCTTTTCGTCGTACCGTGCCTGAATCCCGACGGAGTGGATATTTCAATATCGGGTATAGAAGAGTCACCGATAGCACCGCGCCTTCGCGCTATGATAGGGGAGGGAAATAGCGAGAAATGGAAAGCAAACGCAAGAGGCGTCGATTTGAATCACAATTACCCATTTGGCTTTTCGGAATATAAGAAAATCGAGCACGAGCGCGGTATCGTAGCAGGCGCTACGCTGTATTCGGGCGAATACCCTGTGAGCGAGCCCGAAACCCGCGCTTTAATGCGCCTCGTCCTGTCGCTTGATTTTGCCCTCGTGCTGAGCTTGCATTCGGCAGGCGAGGAAATATACCCAGGACCTAAGGGGGAGTGTACGGAGTTCCTTGCCGGCTTTATCTCAGACAGCCTCGGATATAAAATATCCGCCCCAACCGATACGGCGCTTTACGGCGGACTTTGCGACTATACGGCAGGGGAGCTTGGTATCCCGTCCGTAACGCTTGAAATAGGGCGCGGTGAAAATCCGCTTCCCCTAAGTGAATTTTATCGCGAGAGGGAGAAAATTCATACGCTGCTGCACAGACTACCCGAATATCTTCTTGGGCAAATGTGAATTTTTTGTAAATTTCAAAAAATATTATACCGACCGCTTGCATTCTCTAAAATATTATGATATTATATTTGGGACTGTGCGAGAGCGCAGAATAAATTACACACGCGACGAGTACGTTTGCTGA
>CAZDON010000128.1:0-4978 GCA_964507065.1 uncultured Ruminococcus sp.
AATGCAAATTTAAGAGCGTTTGAGACAGCCCCTTTTTTCATTCACAGTCGGCGTCCGCTTGCAGACTCATAACATCAGCAAGAGAGAGCGTAAGACCGTCGTCCGTCGTGACGGTAGCGGCCAGAGGGTCTATGCCTTTTAATCTTATACGCCTTGTTATATATTTTCCGCCTGCCTTTTTTTCGTCCTTAACGAAGTAAGTCACGAAAAGCGGAATATCATTCATCAGTGCCGTACGCAAGGTTGAGTCGATCTGCTCAATCTCGTATTCGTCAAGCTCTATCTTCCTATCGGTCGTGCGCGACTGTTCGGTTATGACCTCGCCAAAGCCCGTCAGCGCCGCAAAGGGCGCGAACTGACACGCGCGCTCGTCAGCAGTCATTCTGCGTCTTGCGCTTTGCGTTCTTTTCGTTTTCTCGCGGATTTCTTTATATTTATCAATTTCGTTTTGCATCGTATTTTTCTTTATTTGTAATTTTCAGTTTACATATAAGAGGTTTTGCGGCAAAATAAAGCCTTATGCCTTGTGTCCGCCTATCTGCATATTTCTTTCTATCATAGTAGCGCTTTCATCAAGGCTGACACCGCGTATTATAGCATTTTTGCCGAAGCGCCGTCTTATGCTTGACTGTGCGCGCATAAGCCTCCCCTCGCGTTCTTCAATCACAGCCGCCTGCGCGCTATCCTCTTTGTCAAAGAGGCTCAGCTGCTCACACTCAGGTCCCTCCTTCTCATCGCGGACGTTTGCCGCGCATATCGTAATTCTTCGCACGGAGAGTTTCGGATTTACCTCGCGGGAAAATATCGCGAGGACAGCCTCGGTTATAGCACTTGCACACTGTGTAAGCTTACCGAGCGACACCGAGCCGTGAGCGTGCCTCGGTATTGCACGTCCGTAAAAATCGCAATCAATATCCGCAGCAGATACTTGACCGACTCCCGAGATATCGTAGCCTACGGTGAGGGTTATATGATTCGTCACGAGATGCTTTTCAACGAGGTCGAGCGAGAGCGCCTCGCTCATCTCCCGAAGTATAATCTCAGCCTCACCGTATTCGTACGGGCGGCTAAGCACCTGCCCCGTACTGAGACTTGAGGTCAGCGGTCGGTATGCCTTGATATTTGCCATAGTGCAGCTCTCATAGCCCCACGCGTGGTCAATAAGAAGCTCGGCATTCACCCCGAAGAGCTTATAAAGCAGATCCTCGTTTTTTTCGGACATAAGCGCGACGTCCCCCATAGTCCGCATACCGTGAGAGGCAAGACGCCTCTCGTAGCCTCTGCCTACCCGCCAGAAATCTGTAATTGGCGTATGTGACCAGAGAAGATTGCGGTAGCTCATAACGTCAAGCTCGGCAATCCGTACACCGTCCTTATCGGGTCGAAGCCTTTTCGCCACGATATCCATAGCAACCTTCGCAAGATAAAGATTCGTGCCGATGCCGACCGTCGCGGTAATCCCCGTTTCCGAAAGAACGTCGCGCACCACTCTCATCATAAGCTCCCGTGCGGTTAGCTTGTAGAGCTTGATATAGGCGGTGATATCAATGAAAACCTCGTCAATCGAATACACGTGGATATCCTCTGGGGCAAAATGCCTGAGGTAGATTGCGTATATGCGCCTGCTGTATTCGATATAAAGCGCCATACGCGGCGTGGCGGTGATATAGTCTATTTCAAGCGACGCGTCGGTGCGGAGCAGCTTATCGTCAAAGCTTGCCCCCTTAAAGCATCTTCCCGGGGCAGACCAGCGCCGTATTGAGTTTGCGTGCGCAACATCGGCTACGACCTCGAACAGCCTCGGTCTTGAGGAAACGCCGTACGCCTTAAGACTGGGGCTTACCGCAAGGCATATGGTTTTCTCGGTTCGCATACCGTCCGCAACGACGAGATTCGTCGATAGCGGATCAAGCCCGCGTTCAACACATTCGACCGACGCATAGAAGGATTTTAAATCCACTGCGGCATAAATTTTACTCTCCACAAAAGCCCCCCACAAACGACTGCAAAATGCGCGTCGGTCTATAATACTCACCAAGGTGAAAGCATAGCTTTCCACAGACGCCCTATTAATTCTGAGATGATTATACCACCGCTTTTGTCACCTGTCAAGTGATTTTTATTGTTTTTTCACTCGCGACGCAACTTTCCGTTCTTTGCAGGACGCACAAAAATTTGCGCTTACAAAAAATCGGCGCCGTTTTTATGTAATATGCCAAATCAAAATTAAAATTATTCAAAAAAGTTAAGGAGGTGCGTTGAAATTTCTCTCGCGAGGTGGTATACTTAAAATTAATAATTTTATTACGCGTGCGAGCGCTGCGGAGTATGATACGCGCCGCCCGTGCGAGAAGGACTTAAATGGTGGGCACCCTTGCCCTCGGTGTGCAGATGAAAAGAAAGCTTATAATCATAGGTGCGGGCGGTCACGGCAGAGTCGTCAGGGATATTGCAAGAAGCAACGGCTACAAAAAGATATTTTTCCTTGATGACGAGCATAAGGACAGTGTACAGACGCTCGGTGCTACCGATGATTTTGAAAAATATGCTCACACGCACGATTTCTTCGTGGCTATCGGTGAGAGCCGTGCAAGAGAACGAATCACCACCCGTCTGTGTGATGCGGGGTGCAGAATAGTTACACTTATTCACCCAAGTGCCACCGTATCTGACGATGCGGTAATCGGCGCGGGAACTGCCGTAATGGCAGGCGCTGTAATCGGCGCAGGAAGCGTCGTCGGCAACAGCGCGATAATCAACACCAACAGCGCGGTGGACCACGATTGCGTCATACACGACTTTTCTCACGTATCCGTCGGTGCATCTCTCGGCGGATGCGTTACACTGGAGCGACACGTATGGGTAGGAGCAGGCGCTACACTCATAAACAACGTCGACGTTTGCGAGGGCTGTATTATAGGCGCGGGAGCCGTCGTTATAAGAGATATCAACGAGGCGGGCACCTACGTCGGCGTGCCTGCAAGGCTTATGCGTCTGCCCGACGGAACAAGAACAAACTGAAGTAGAAACGGTGTTTATGACGAAGAAAAAGATACTTATTGTCGCGCATTTCTGCGACTGTCCGCCTGAGGATACCAACAACCGCTTTAACTACATAGCAGAGGGGCTTGCCAAGAACCACGACGTAGAGCTCGTCACATCCTCCTTTTCTCACAGAGATAAGACGAGCCGCGCTACGCCGACAGACGAGCTTCCCTACAAGATAACGCTTATAGACGAGCCGCCTTACAGCAAGAACGTTTCGCTGCGCCGTCTTTTCCACAGCCATAAAAGCATGGCGAGGTCACTCCGCGCGTATCTGGCCTCCCACGATACGCCTGACGTGATTTACTGCGCGGTGCCGTCGCTTGACGTAGCGTCGGTCTGCGCCAAATTCGCAAAGACGCGAGGCGTTCCGTTTTATCTTGACGTGCAGGATTTGTGGCCTGAGGCGTTTTCGCTTGCGATAAGGATTCCCCTTTTATCGGATTTGTTTTTCCTTCCGATGAAAAGACGGGCTAACTCCATATACAAAAGTGCCAAAAGGATATTCTCGGTATCCGATACTTATGCGCGCCGTGCCGCCACGGTAAGCAGCGCGCCCTCATCGACGGTATATCTCGGCACCGAAATCAGCCGTTTTGACAGCTGCGCGGCAAGAGAAGAGCGCATAAAAAAGGACGACGACGAGCTTCTTCTCGTCTATCTCGGAACGGTGGGCGCAAGCTACGACCTCTCAAAGACCGTGCGCGCGCTCCACACGCTCGGCGAGCGTGCCCCGACTCTGGTGATACTAGGCAACGGACCGCAGCTTGACTCGGTGGTAAGGCTTGCAAACAAGCTGGGAGTAAGGCTGAGGCTTCCGGGTAAGCTTCCCTATCCCGAAATGTGCGCCGTGCTCAAGGGCTGCGACATTGCCATAAATCCCATTAAGAAAAACGCACCTCAAAGTATAATTAACAAGCACGCTGATTATGCGGCGGCGGGGCTACCCGTAATAAGCACGCAAAACTGTGCGGAGTATTCACAGCTTCTTTCGGAATACGGCGCGGGAATCAGTGTTGCAGACGGCGACGAAAATTCGCTCGCACGCGCTATTGACACCCTCGTATCCGATAGAGCCTTGCGCGAGGAAATGGGGCTTGCAAGCAGACGCCTTGCCGAAGCTCGCTTTGACAGGCGCATAGCTTATGCGGAAATATTCAACTGCCTGATGGGCTGATTAAACAAAAAACAACAAGCAATCTGAGAAAGGAGGCGCAATATGAAAAAACAAAAATCAACGTGGCTGCTCACCCTTGGTGTTTTGGTTTCAATAATCATTACCTACACCTACGCAACGTCAATGACCTACCTTTACGGCGGAATTGAGCTTATTCTCGCTGCCGTATGCTATATTACGGTTTTTTATAACGTCAGCAAGCTTGATAATATTTCATCAAGACTGATTCTCATAATCACCTGTATGTCACTCATAAACGGCGCCTTCTCGGGTGACCTCAAGAGTGTTTTGCTTATAAGCATCTCCCTCGTTATGATTTTTGCCGTATCCGTCGTTCCGATGAAAATCAATGACGGCGGCACGGATTTTATGTGGGCTTATTTCATCGGCGTTGCCGTCTGCGGAGCATGCAAGCTTCTCGACGTCTTTGACGGCTTCAACTCCAATACTATGGGCTTCTTCTACTTCATGGTTCTTATGCTCGGCTTTACCTGGTTCAGAGCCACAAGCCATAAGGTGCTTGCCTTCCTTTCACTCGCCCCGGGCGCTCTGCTTTGCCTGTTTTCTGGCTCACGCAACGTGGCGGTTACGCTTATATTGGCGTTTATCCTTATCCTTTTACCTAGTATGCTTTACAAATCAAAATCCGCGTATAGGGTAATTTACGGACTTATACTCATTTACACGGTTTTTGCTCCATTTGTCATTGTTAACGCACTTGAAAACGAAGAGTTCTATTCAGTAATCGAGGCATAC
>CAZDON010000129.1:0-4891 GCA_964507065.1 uncultured Ruminococcus sp.
TTTCGGTAAAGAACATCCGCTTTTTTCTTTTTTGGGCTGTCTTAATGAGACAGCCCCTTTCTTATGCAGTACGATACTAATCAAGCTCTTTTTTACCCGTATAAAGCTCGTAGTATCTTCCCTCGAGCGCGAGCAGATCCTCGTGCGTTCCGCGCTCGATAATCTCACCTGCCTCAAGAACCATTATTGCATTAGCATTTCTGACGGTGGAAAGTCTATGTGCTATAACGAAGGTCGTTCTGTTTTTCATAAGTCTGTCCATTCCGTGCTCAATATGACGCTCGGTTCTCGTATCAACTGATGAGGTCGCCTCATCAAGCACTAGAATCGGTGCGTGCGATAGCGCAGCTCTTGCAATATTAAGAAGCTGTCTTTGTCCCTGTGAAAGATTTGCACCGTCACCCGTAAGCACTGTATCGTAGCCGTTTTCAAGACGCATAATAAAGCTGTGCGCGCTTGCTGTCTTTGCGGCTGCAATAACCTCATCGTCTGTTGCATCAAGTCTGCCGTATCTTATATTCTCCATAACTGTTCCCGTGAACAAGTGCGTATCCTGAAGAACTACGGCTATATTCTCACGAAGAAAATCGCGTGAATATTCCTTAACGTCACGACCGTCAATTGTTATTCTTCCCTCTTCAATATCGTAGAACCTATTAAGTAGATTGGTAACCGTCGTTTTGCCTGCGCCCGTCGAGCCAACGAAGGCAATTTTCTGTCCCGGGTGTGCGTAAAGAGAAATGTTTTTAAGAACAGTCTTATCCTTCACGTAACCGAAGCTTACGTTGTCAAATACGACCTCACCTGAAAGTGCATCGCATTCAACCTCGCCTGAATCATCCTCCGGCTCAGAATCCATTACCTTAAACACGCGCTCCGCACCTGCGAGAGCGGCAAAAATCGTGGACATCTGATTTGATATCATATTTATAGGCATAGAAAACTGTCTGGAATAGGTTGCGAATACGGTAAGTGCACCTGGAGTAAGACCTTGAAGAAACATAAGAACACCGCCAAGACCGACAGTTATTCCGTAGCTTATCTGGCTGGTATTACCCATAACAGGTCCCATAATACCACCAAAGAACTGTGCGAAAAATTGCTTATCACGTAAATCCTCGTTAAGAAGAGTAAATTCCTCTGTGCAGGATTTTTCGTGATTAAATACCTTTACGATTCTCTGCCCGCTTATCGTTTCCTCGACGTAGCCGTTAAGCGCGCCGATTGCAGCCTGCTGTGCAACGTAGTGCTTCGACGAGCGTTTTGCTATCATAGCGCCGCCCTTAATAAACAGCGGTACGAAGAATACCGTAATAAGAGTCAGCCAGATATTCGTTGTAATCATAAAGGCAAAGGTGCCGACGAGAGTAACAATACCAGACACTATAGACGTCAGTGAATTGTTAAGCATAACGTCTATATTATCAACGTCGTTCGTAAATCGGCTCATCACCTCGCCCGTAGGATTTGAATCAAAATAACGCAGCGGAAGCTCCTCCAGCTTATTAAACAGGTCATTTCTTATCGCAAGAGTCGAGCTTTGCGAAACCGAAAGCATTATCCTAGACTGAACGTACGAGCAAACAACCGATATAAGATATACGATTGCTAAAATAACAAGAGCGGCGATAACATAGACAGTAATTTCAGCAACTCCGCTGTCGGTTATTGCTTCAAAAATCGGAAGTGAGCTAAGCGCTGATATCACTGAATCTATCATAGACTCAGCGGGCGACGGCGAAAGCGCGGCATCAGGGAAAAGCTCAAGGGTAAGCTTATTTACAATTGGTGCTATCATAAAACCGCCGATAAGCGAGGAAACCGCCGTAAGAAGCATACATATGAGCACGACGATAAGCCTTACCTTGTATTTACCGACGTAGGAAAAGAGCCTGGATACCGTTTTACGAAGCTCCTTCGGCTTTCCTGACATACGGGGCCCGCCTCGTCCACGCGGTCCCATCTGACCTGCCATAGAACGGTTTTGTCCGTCTTTTACCTTGCTGTTGTATCTTATTTTAAGCTCATCAAGCGTTCTTGCCACCGGCGTTCCCCCCTTCCTCTGTGGTATTACCCGTTTGTGATTCATAGATTTCACGGTATTCACGGTTAGAGGAAAGAAGCTCCTCGTGCGTACCGATTCCCGTGATTTCTCCGTCGTTCATAACGATAATTGAATCTGCATCCATAACCGAGCTGATTCTTTGAGCAATTATAATTTTCGTACAATCCTTGAGGTCATCTGAAAGCGACTTTTTAATCTGCCTTTCGGTTGCGGTATCAACAGCGCTAGTCGAGTCATCGAGAATAAGTATCTTGGGTCGCTTTATAAGCGCTCTGGCGATGCACAAACGCTGTCTTTGTCCACCCGAAACATTAGCTCCGCCCTTCTCTATAACGCTCGAATATCCGTCCTTAAAGGTCGATACGAACTTATCCGCGGCTGCAACACGCGAGAATTTTATCATTTCCTCATCAGAAACATCCTCGTTTCCCCAGCGCAGATTTTCAGCGACTGTACCTGAAAAAAGCGTATTTTTCTGTAAAACTACACCTATTCCCTCTCTGAGATTATATAAGCTGTAATCCCTTACGTTAACACCGTCGACAAGCACCACGCCCGAATCGGTGTCATAAAGTCTTGGTATAAGAGATACAAGGGTTGTCTTTCCGCATCCTGTTGAGCCGATAATACCTACCGTCATTCCGTGAGATATTTTGAAGCTTATATCCGTAAGGACCTCTTCGCTTCTGTTTTTGTAGTATCTGAAGCTTACGTTTGAAAATTCAATATCACCGCGCTCTATAACCTTATCCTTGCAGTTTGCATCACTGTCGGATATATCGGGACACTCGTCAAGCACCTCTCCTATTCTCTTGCCCGATGCGATTGCGCGCGATGCCGTCATAAACAGTATCGTAACCATCATAAGCGAATTTAGTATCTGGTTTACGTATGTAACAAAGGCTGAAAGGTCGCCTACCTCCATATTGCCAAAAAGAACGTCCTTGTGCCCCGAAAATACGACGGCAATTACGGTGGCATACATAAAGAGATTCATCACAGGATGCATAAAAATCATAATCTTCATTGCACGCATAGAGCTCGCCTTAAGATTTTCGTTTGCTTCTTTAAACTTTTTTCTTTCCTTATCCTCTCTTACAAATGACTTTACAACTCTTATATTAGTAACGTTTTCGCGTACAGTGGTATTAAGAGTATCAATTTTAGTCTGCATTTTTGAAAAATAAGGAAGACCTACTATGATAAGCACTGTAATCGTAATGAGCATAAGTGGCACCGTGACGCCGAGAGTTACCGAAAGCGGCGGATTTATCGAAATTGCCATAATAAGCGCTCCTATCATAATTCCAGGGCTTCGGAATGCCATACGAAGAAGCATATTGACAAAATTCTGAAGCTGTGTTACGTCATTAGTAAGCCTTGTAATCAGTGAGCCTGTCGAAAATTTATCAATATTTGCAAACGAAAAATTCTGTATCCTTGAATATGCGTCACGCCTGATATCAGCGGCAAAATTCACAGATGCCTTAGCACCGAAATATGCGCCACCGACTCCGCCTATCATCATACCAACGGCACAAAGTATCATAAGCATTCCAACACCTATGCCCACGGATATATCGGACGCTCCGTTATTAATAACTATCGCAAGAAGCCTTGGCATTACGATTTCGCCAAGTACCTCAATAATCATACAAAGAGGTCCAAGAATAAAATACCAAAGATATGGACGCGCGTATTTAAACCATCTTTTCATTATTCATTCCCCCGTTTATTGTTTTCAGGTTGTTTTCAAGCCGCAAGAGAAAATCAAAGTACATCGAAAGCTCTTTTTCCGTAAAGCCACGAAACATCTCTTTATCAATATCAGAAAACCTCGTACGGGTTTCCTTCACAACAGACTGTCCTCTATTTGTGATAATTATTTCATTAAATCTGCAATCACGCGAGGCGCGCCTCTCTATAAGTCCCTTTTCTTCAAGCGAGGTAAGTATCTGTGTTACGGCGGCAGGGGTGATACGGTGTGCCTCAGCAAGACTTTTTTGAGAACGGCAGCGTTCCTCTTTATAAATATGCATAAGTATACGGTGCTCACCCTGAGAAAGCTCCATATCCAATACCTGACTTTCAATAGCACGCTTATGAAGCTTATTTACGTAAATAGCACGTGAAATTATTTCAAAATACCTGTTATCCATAAATACTCCGTAATTTAATTAAGCGCTTAACTGTTAAGCGCTTAACTATTATAACTAATTTTGGATTATATGTCAAGTAAATATTGATTTTTTCTGCCTGTCGTGTTAAAATAATTCAAAAGGAAAGAAGAGGCGAAATATGAAGCAGACGACACTGTGCTATATAGAAAAGGACTCACGCTATCTTATGCTTCACCGCATAAAGAAGAAAGACGATGAAAACAAGGATAAATGGGTCGGCATCGGCGGCAAGCTTGAGGATGGAGAGAGCCCCTTTGACTGTGTGCGTCGCGAGGTGCTCGAGGAGGTCGGAATAAAGCTTACCGCTCCGAAATACCGTGGGATAATTACCTTTGTTTCAGACGTATACGGAACGGAATATATGCATTTATTCACTGCAACAAAGTACGAGGGCGAAATAAAAGCAGACTGTGACGAGGGTGTACTAGAGTTTGTGAAAAAAGATGAGATTTATAAGCTTCCTATATGGGAAGGAGATAAGATATTCTTAAATCTTCTTGATACCGAGGAGCGCTTTTTTTCACTTAAGCTCGTATACCGCGGAGATACGCTTGTAAGTCATACTCTTGATATATAAGATCAAAGCCTAGAAAAAAGCACTTATGTTCAAAAAACGTAAGTGCTTTTTCTATCAAACGTTAAATAG
>CAZDON010000130.1:0-3935 GCA_964507065.1 uncultured Ruminococcus sp.
GAGCCTCGTTAGTATAATCAAATTTTGGCTTTCCGACGTTTAAAACGATTCCCATAAACGAAAATGCAACGGCTGCGGTAATCGGAGTGATTATATAAAATACACTTGCGATAATATCGAAGCCGGTAAGCGCAGATATAACAATTCCCGATATTACGCCTAAGACGGAGCTTATAATAATATTGGGGAGCGTCTTGCCTATGATTATATCGCGGGACTTCACCGGAATGCTTTTTAAAATCCAAAGACTCTTTCCCTCAAGAGATACCGCGCAGGATGAAAACATAATCATAGAAAGCGACATTGTGATTCCTGAGAGCGCTATCGGAGCTATTGCCATAGCGGTGCTCATGCTATTGCCTGTAAGCTCGAACGCGATAGTGCTTATCATATCACCCTCAAGCGCGACGAGTACAGTCATAAGCACCAGAAATATCACACCGGAGCCTGCGTTAAGAAGAAGCGTCGACGAGGATAGCATTTTTGAAAACTCCTTACGCACGATAGCGCTAAGAGCGCTCCTTCTCTCGCTTTTCTTCTCTACGTAGACACGCTTATCAACGCCGCGGGTGTCGGTGATGATACGGATATAGCTTTTATTAATAAAATAATACGCAAGAAAGCACACGAGTGCAGTAACGAGAATAAGGATAAGGAGCGGTATCGGTGATAAAAGCTGAGCGTCACCTACTACACCGAAGGGACGGAGCGCTGACAGCATAGCCTCTATATCCTCAGGCGTTTCCTCATATTCGCCGCCACTCCCCTCAAAGAATCCGATTCCAAAGCAAAAGAACATATACGCGCCCATAAACAGAGCCGAAAGAAGTGTGGTTACGAGAGTCTTGTGCTTCATTTTTCTTGCAATTAAGGATACGAGATAGCCGACTCCCGACGCAAGCGCGGTTGCTAGAAGCGGTATAAGAAGTGCTACGATAAGGGAGCCTATAACGCCGAGTACGTTACCGCCGAATATAAGATAAACGACAGTGGTTGGGATTATAATAATCGCCTCAATAAGAAGGTTGTAAATAATAACGGTGAAAATACGCGAAAGAACTATTGCACCCGTTGGTATGGGAAGTGAGAGCAGAAGCTCGTTATCCTTACAGTCAAAAAGCTCCGCCTTCGTTTCAAATATACTGAAAATGAAAATTACGCTTAGTGAAATCAGCATAAACAGTCCGAAATACGAATTCGCCGCCCCAGCGGGAATAAGCACGAGTCCGAGCCCCATTGCCATAGCGAAAACCGCAAACAGAAAAACGAGCGCCAGCACCGCATAAAGGATAGTATATCCGACTATTCTTCCTGCCGAAAGCTTTGCCTTAGGCTTTCCGTTTTTATCCTTTCCCGTAAGCGTACCGAGAAAGGTCTGGCGAAGACGCAGAGATATAAGACGCTTAATCATCGCCCTTATCCTCCAGCTCAAGGAATACTTCCTCAAGAGAATCGTCGCCCTTGATATCCTCCATTTTACCAGCGACAACAAGGCGTCCCGACTTGATTATAGCTACCTTGTCGCAGAGCTTTTCCGCAACGTCGAGAACGTGCGTTGAGAAGAATATAGCACCGCCCGCCTCACAATGCTCTCTCATCATTTCCTTGAGAGTATGGGAAGCTACGGGATCAAGACCGACAAAGGGCTCATCCATTATTATTAGCTTTGGCGAGTGCAGATATGCGGCAATGATAGCAAGCTTTTGCTTCATACCGTGTGAATAGGAGCTTATAGGTGACGCAAGATCCTGCTTGAGCCCAAGCTTTTCTGAAATGGTTGAAATTCGCTCGTTTCTCTCGTCGCCGACTCCAAAGACATCGGCAATAAAATTAAGATACTTTATCCCCGTAAGGAAGTCGTAAAGATCGGGGTTGTCAGGAATATAAGCAATATCACGCTTTGTCTGAAGAGGGTCGCTCTTAACGGACACACCGTTAATAATTATATCTCCGCCATCAAAGCCAATAAGACCGACGCATGCCTTGAGCGTTGTAGTCTTACCTGCGCCGTTATGTCCGATGAAGCCGTATATTTCACCGGGCTCAATAGTGAGCGAGAGATTGTCAACGGCACGCTTTTCACCGTAGTTTTTCGTTAAATTTCTGATTTCAAGCATAAAAATATTCTCCAATGTTAACAGATTTAAATGATGATTTAGTATAGCACAATACATATGTCAAGTCAATAATCTGTATAAAATATTTACGCAAATTTAAAACATTTGTACAAAGATTTTTAATTATATAATTAAAATGACAAAAAAGAGTTGACTAATTTTAAAAAAAGGCTTATAATTAACTGAAATTAACACTATACCCTAGGAGAAGCATATGAACACGACCTATCTCACATACGAACAGTTCGGCGCATTGGGCGACGGCGAGCACGACGATATACTTGCAATAATTGCCTGCCACGACGAGGCAAACCGCACGGGAACACCTGTAAAAACCAAGGACGGTGCAAGGTATTATATAGGCGGTGCGGACAAGACCGCAATAATAAAGACCGACGTTGATTTCGGAACTTCGGAGTTTGTTATCGACGACCGTGACGTCGAGGAAAAGAAATCCGCCGTATTTACGATACAGTCGGACTATGATACGTACAGTCTTGACCTTGAGTCATTTGGCGGTAAGGGGGACATAATCAAGCTTCCTCACGAGGGGCGCGCCTTCGTCCGTATTTACAACGATAATCACAAGGTATATATAAGAAAAGGGCTCAACAAGAACGGCGGCTCGCCAACGAGTGACGTATTCATCGTCGATGAGGACGGCAAAATCACGACGGATATTGACTGGTCATACAGCGAAATTACGAGCTGCACTGCGCGCCGTATAGACGAGAGGAAAATCACCGTTTCAGGCGGAATCTTCACAACAATCGCTAACCAAGCCGAATCCTTCTATACATATTACAACCGCGGCTTCAGAATCTGCCGTGACAACGTAACTGTAAGGAATATGACGCATAAGGTAGTCGGTGAGCTTGATCACGGTGCCCCCTACGACGGATTTTTCACTATCTCGGAGTGTGCTGACGTTACTATTGACAACTGTCTTTTAACTCCTCACTTTATATACCGTACCGCCAGCCGAGGTGATCCTAATCAGTTAGTTTCGATGGGCACGTATGACGTTACGATTTTTGCGACGATAAGAACATCTCTTGTCAGAATCACTCAGACTATTGATATTATGGACAGAAGATACTGGGGACTTATGGGTACTAACTTCTGCAAGGAAATGGTGCTTGAGGACTGTGCTATTTCGAGATTTGACGCGCATATGGGTGTAACTCACGCAAGGATTTCAGGCTGTACTCTCGGTCATCAGTGTCTTAACCTTATAGGAAGCGGTGATTTTCTTGTCGAAAATACCTATCTTTACGGCAAGCAGCTTATAAACCTTCGCAGCGATTACGGCTCAACCTGGCGCGGAAACGTTACTGTCAGAAACTGCACCTGGAAGCCTGCCACGCCTACCGCAAGCGTATTCAACGCCGGCAATACGGGAGATCACGATTTCGGATATACCTGCTATATGCCCGAAAACATCGTAATCGACGGTCTTCACGTGCTTGACGGTGATTTTGAGCTTACCACCGAGAGAATTTACTATTTCGGCACTTACGACGGAAATTATTCTCCCGACAAGCCCCACAAATATATAACAACCAAGAATATAACGGTTTCCAACATTAAATGTGACAGCGGCAGAGAAATCAGCCTTTGCGCAAAGCCTGAGCTTTATGAGGGCATCGAGTTTATTCAAAAATAAATTATGAGTGTGGCATTCTCCCATTTTTTCAAATCCACTTGACATCCGCGCGTTTTTTTGATATAATAAACCTCGTCATACGGCGGGGTGTAGCGCAGTTGGTAGCGCGCGTGCTTTGGGAGCACGATGCCGCAGGTTCGAATCCTGTCACT
>CAZDON010000130.1:3945-4767 GCA_964507065.1 uncultured Ruminococcus sp.
TCCGACCAAAATTTATGCTTTTTGCACTAAAAATCAGTCCTTTTCGCAAGATTAGGACTGATTTTTAGTTTATTATCTCGAACTCACTCTTTCGCCAAAAGACCACAGTTTTTTTGCCCAAACGCTATGTTTCGGCACAAGACACCGGTTTTGAGCATTTTTGCAGTCGTTTTTGGAGAGTTTTTTGAAAATCCCTTTTCTTACTGCGATACAATTTTTGAGGGCTGACGATTGTTTTCGTCAGCCCTCTGCTATTTTATAATACGACCTTAAAGCCAATATGCGTTGCATCCTTTTTGTATGCCGTGATCTCGCCCTTATGCTTCTCTACAATTGCCTTTGCCATAGAAAGCCCTACGCCGTAACCGCCCGTGAATTTTCTCGCTTTGTCTGCACGGTAGAAACGGTCAAACAGACGGTCAAGCTCTATTTCCGAAACAGCTACATAGGTGTTTTCCACCGTTAGAACAACTCGTCTGCCGCGGCTGAGCGTTACATTGATTTCTCCGTCGTTATCGCAATATTTGATGGCGTTATCCATAAGAACACCGACAAGTCTATGCAAAAGCGCTTCATCACCAAGACAGGTTGCATCTTTATCAATGCTTGCAGAGAGTTTCTTTCCTCTGTCTTTTGCAAGAGTCTCAAACTCGGAAACGGTATCGGCAACAAGCTCTCCAAAGACAACCTCGATAATATTCAGCGATTGACCTTCCTCGTCCATGCGGGATAGGGCAACGAGCTGATTAACAAGCTCGGTCATGCGGTGTCCCTCGGAACGAATGTCGTCAAGCCATTCGTTTTTACCAAGCTCACTTTCGG
>CAZDON010000131.1:0-4753 GCA_964507065.1 uncultured Ruminococcus sp.
ATGAGCGCTTACGAGAGAAGAATCATTCACTCCGAGGTTCAGGGCATCGAGGGCGTAAGCACGAACTCGGTAGGCTCGGACAACAACAGAAAGATAGTAATCTACCTCACCGACAAGAAGCCTCAGGGCATCTTCGAGGAGGACGAGGAGGCACGCACGCCTCTTAAGGAGGAATTTGCACCCGACCAGGACGAGGCTCTTGCAAACGCGGGCGCAATAGAGCAGAGCACGACCTCCGACCTCGGTCTTGACTGCGAAACCGTAGGAGTGCATACGACTCATCCCGCCGACGACCTCGGTGACGATGACGACGACCTCAAATAATATGACGCACTCTACGATAGCGGCAATTTCAACCCCACCCCATGCAAAGGGTGGGGTTGCGATTATAAGAATAAGCGGCCCTGACGCACTTGAAGTAGCCCACCGTATATTCCGTCCGAGAGGCAAAAAGGCTCTCTGCCGTGAGTGGGCTAGATACCAGATATTCGGTGATATTCTTTCAGGTGGCGCGGTAATTGACGACGGACTTGCCACCTACTTCCCCGCTCCGAATTCATACACGGGCGAGGACACGGTTGAGATAAGCTGTCACGGCGGCGTGCTCGTCACGAGAATGGTGCTTCGCGCGGCGCTTTCGGCAGGCGCTGAGATGGCGGGGCCCGGTGAATTTACGCGCCGCGCCTTTATAAACGGCACACTTACTCTTAACGAGGCAGAGTCGATAGGACGGCTTCTTGACGCGAGGACCGAGGAGCAGGTGATGCTTCACAGCCCGAAATCAAGAGAGAGGCTGAAGGGAGCACTTTCGGAAATCACGGGGGGACTTACCTCGCTTCTCGCTTCCGTTTTTGCAAGAATTGATTATCCCGACGAGGACCTCGGGGAGCTTTCACACGAGGAAATAAGGGACTCACTAAATCTGGCAAGAGAGAAAATCGCGGCACTTATTCGTACCTACAAGACGGGCGCGGCAATATCCCTCGGCATACCGACGGTAATCGTCGGTCTTGCAAATTCGGGCAAGTCGACGCTCTTTAATCTTCTTTCGGGTGAGGAGCTTGCGATTGTTACGGATATTGCAGGCACTACGCGCGACGTGCTTCGCGGTGAGGTAACGCTCGGCGGTGTGCTTCTTCGGCTTTGCGACACGGCAGGCATACGGGAAGGTGAGGGCGTTGATACGGTTGAGAAAATCGGTATCGAGCGCGCTCTTGACGCGCTTTGCGAGGCGGAGCTTGTTCTTGCGCTTTTCGCTTGCGACAGCCTGTACGATGCGGAAAACGAGGCACTTTCAAAAAGACTCCTATCGGCAGGCGGCAGAAAAATCGCTCTTATCACAAAGTGCGACGGCGACAGTCTACCTGACCTGCCAGATTATATAGCGAGTGGCTTTGACGGTGCTATTCGTATCTCGGCGCTCACCCGTCCCGACGAGGCGGTAAGCCTGATTTCCAAAAAAATAGAAAGCTTCTTCACGGACGATAGCGTAACTCTCGGTGAGGACGCTATAATCTCCGACGAGCGCCAGCGCGCATCACTTCTTCGCGCAGAGGAGTCACTCGGGCTTGCGATAGGCTCGCTTGATTCAGGAGCACCTGAGGAAATAATCGCATCGGATATAGAGCGCGCGATTGAGGAGCTTTGCTTCCTCGACGGCAGAGCCGTCAGCGAGCAGATAGTAGCGGAAATCTTTAAAAGATTCTGCGTGGGAAAGTAATATAAAATCATATATTTCCTATAAAACTACTCATCCGTCAGACTTCGTCTGCCACCTTCCCTCACAAGGGAAGGCTTAAGTAGCGGAAATCTTTAAAAGATTCTGCGTCGGTAAGTAGAGGGTTATTGTTTATTCGGGGGACTCCCCAGCCAAAGTCCCCCGTACCCCCAAAAGCGTATAGGGATTTAAGGATTGTTATTCACTCCCCAAAACTGCCGCTTCGCTACCCGAAAGCATATATTTAAGTGGCATAAATTAAAACATAAGAAATAAGTTATACATATCTAAAAAAAGCAACAAAAAAAGATTATAACCATTATTAAAGAGATTATACCACAACCGATATCACGCTCACAGGCAAAACATATTTGCGACCGCCTTGATCAATTTGAAGAGGTCATTTTGGATTTTGACGGAATTGATTGGATGGGGCAAGGCTTTGCCCATCAGCTTTTCGTCGTCTTTGCAAAGGCGCACCCCGAGATTTCGCTGAAGCCTGTTAATATGAGCGAGGGTGTCTTGAATATGTACAATCACGTAACAAAAACAGTATAAGGCTAAAAAACCACACGGATAAGCGTGTTCTCCGTTAAGGATAACACGCTTATCCGTGTGGTTTTTTAATTATTATTGCAAAATATTTCATTTCGCAAATTTCGTTTTTTGCTGAATTTGCGAAATGAGAAATCTGTACGTTAGTATGAAATCAATTTAACTTCAAACGCGACCGAAGTCGCTCATAACTGCGAGTCTTGGTGAGCATCATCGTATGGCGCAGCCATTCATAACTTCCCGTCAGGGAATCATAGCTGCGTTCTTAGAGCGACCGCTTTAGTGCAGCGCCGTGAGCTTTATTATAAGATCCATATCATCAGGCTGGATTTTTGCTTCGTGGGCTGTGCGGTTGCGCACTACCTTGCCGCACTTCGCGCATTTATGTATCAGCACGAAGCCGTGCTTGGAGTCGGGCTCAGCGCTGACAGGACGGAGTATACCGCCGCACTCGTTGGCTCTGTCGCCGGGGTTTATATCCACGTGAAGAGAGCAGAGGCAAAACGGACAGTGGTTACGCGAGGTGAAGCCAAGCGGGAGAACCTCCCTTTCGCAATTCTTACAGATAAAGCCGGAGTCGTTTTTTGAAAATCTTTTATTTTCCATATCAAATCTACTTAACAAAATCAGACGAATTTTAATTTTGGCAAAAGCTCAGGGCTATACCGAGAGCCACACGAGAATGCCGACGGAGAGCACGAGGAAGGCTCCGCCTATTACAAGCGTAATGACCGTCGCGCGAGAGAAGGTGGTTTTATATTCCGACCGAGGTATAAGCCCCGCCTGACGAAGAGCGCTTATTACGGGCTTATAGAGAAGCATTGCAAGCGCACTGTTAAGAAGCGTCTTTGCAAAGTTAAAGGGCAGAAAAAGTATAGGAAGATTTGCAATAACGTCAAAGGGAATACCAATCTGCTTTATATAAAGAGGGGTAACGAATGCGTTAAGAAGCACCATAACGCCCGTAGTTGCTGCTACTGCAAGGACGAGTCCCGTAATAGCGGTATTTACCGACTTTCGTCTGCAGTACACAAGCGAGGCTATGGTAGAAAACGTGGCGCTTGACGCAAAGTTCATAACGAAGCCGTACCACCCCGTGTCATTTCCAATGGTAAAAAGCTCTATCGTAGCGACGACGAGCGATATGAGAGGCGCGACGACGGGCCCGTAGATGAACGAGGAAATACAGATGACCGCGTCCTTAAGGTCAATTGATAAAAAGCCCGAAACCGCGGGAATCGCCTCGCAAATCAAAGACACGAGAAAGCTGAGAGATGAAAATATTCCGACTCCCGTCGCAATATGAAGCGTGCGATGCTTTGTATCCTTAATGCTCATAAATCTATCCTTTTCAATATATAAATAAAAAACGCTCCGCCACGGTGTATGGGGAGCATACAGGGATAAAGCAAGGATTTACCTTATCCTACTGAATCCTTTCTCATCCGGACTATACCGTCGGTCAGGGAATCTCACCCTGTCTTGGGGGCGTACCCCCTCGCAGACTTTACTGCCGATATGGAATTGAAGCATATAGAATATACGCCTCTCACCAATCCCCAAGGAAACGAAAATATTAAATTGAAGTCCCGACTCCCTCGATACGAAGAAGTCGGGATTTTTTATGCTAATCTAAACTAAATATTTAAATTAAGCAAGGATTTCGCCAACGACGCCCGAGCCAACGGTACGGCCACCCTCACGGATAGCGAAACGAAGACCCTTCTCGCAAGCGATAGGAGTGATGAGCTCAACGGTCATATTTACGTTGTCACCGGGGCGGCACATCTGAACGTCCTCAGGAAGGTTGATGATACCGGTAACGTCGGTGGTTCTGAAATAGAACTGAGGTCTGTAGCCGGAGAAGAAGGGCTTGGAACGGCCGCCTTCCTTCTCGGTAAGAACGTAAACCTGTCCTATGAACTTAGTGTGAGGCTGAACGGAGCCGGGCTTGCAAAGACACTGACCTCTCTCGATGTCGTTCTTCTGAACGCCACGAAGAAGAAGACCAACGTTATCGCCTGCCTCAGCAAAGTCCATCATCTTGTGGAACATCTCGATACCGGTTACAACGGTAGTAGCCTTCTCCTCGGTGAGACCTACGATCTCAACGGTGTCAGCCATCTTGATGGTACCACGCTCAACTCTACCGGTAGCAACGGTTCCACGACCGGAGATCGAGAATACGTCCTCTACGGGCATAAGGAAAGGAAGGTCTGCCTTTCTGTCAGGAGTAGGAATGTAGCTGTCAACAGCGTCCATAAGCTCCTTGATGCAGTCATATGCAGGATTGTTGATGTCGTTAGGAGCGTTGAGTGCCTCACGAGCAGAACCCTTGATGATCGGAATGTCGTCACCGGGGAACTCGTACTCGTTAAGGAGCTCTCTTATCTCCATCTCAACGAGCTCAAGAAGCTCTTCGTCAGCGATGTCGCACTTGTTCATGAAAACAACGATTGCGGGAACGCCAACCTGACGAGC
>CAZDON010000132.1:0-4749 GCA_964507065.1 uncultured Ruminococcus sp.
GCGAGGTGCTATGCCAAGACCTTTGACGACGGTGCGCGTGAGCAGATACTCGCGATATGCAACACCGAGGCATACTCCTCGTCAAGAATAAGAATAATGCCCGACGTTCATTCGGGTAAAGGCTGTACCGTCGGTACTACTATGACGGTCACCGATAAAATTGCCCCCGCTATGGTGGGCGTTGATATCGGCTGCGGAATGTATACCGTATATCTCGGTCGGGTTGATATTGATTTTGAGGAGCTTGACCGAGTCGTGCACACTATACCCTCAGGCAGAGAGGTATGGGATTCGGTGCGCGAGGAATTTGACCTGACACCTCTTCGCTGCTACGGGAGCCTTAAGGACTTAAAGCGACTTAAGCGCTCGCTCGGTACTCTCGGCGGCGGTAATCACTTTATCGAGATAGACGAGGACGACGAGGGCGGAAAGTATCTCGTCATACACTCAGGCTCAAGAAACCTCGGCACTCAGGTGGCGGAGCATTACCAGACGCTTGCCGTGGACCTTAATCTCGGTAAGGAGGATTTCTTCCGTGAGCTCGAGGAGCTTATCCGCACCTATAAGGAGCGCGGCAGAAGTCGCGAAATACAGTCGGCGCTAAAGAGTATGGAGCGCGAATTTTCCGAGAAAAAGACCACTCTTCCCGAATCTCTATGCTATCTCTTTGGAAAGCCTATGCAGGACTATCTTCACGACGTCGATATATGCCAGCGCTTCGCTAAGCGCAGCCGTGCTAAAATGGCAGAGATAATTCTTGAGGGCTGCGGCCTTTGCGAGTGCGATTCGTTTGAAACCATACACAACTACATCGACATAGAGTCAATGATTCTTCGCAAGGGCGCCGTATCGGCAAGGCTTGATGAGCGGCTTCTTATTCCGATAAATATGCGTGACGGCTCGCTTATCTGCATAGGTCTTGGAAACGAGGACTGGAACTTCTCAGCACCCCACGGTGCAGGCCGTCTTATGTCGCGCTCCGCCGCATTTTCGCGTCTTTCTATGGAGCAGTACGAGGCAGAAATGGCAGGCATTTACAGTACCTGCGTAGTCAGGAATACTCTCGACGAGTCGCCTATGGCGTATAAAAGCATAGACGAGATTACCGAGTGCATCACCCCCACCGCAAGAATAATCCGCCATATCAAGCCCGTGTATAATTTTAAGGCGGTATAATAGGCGCTCGTGGCGTGCCAATGAAATCCACTTGTGGATGAAGTCGCTTCGCGATGAAGTCCTCGCTACACTCGGATGAAGTTGCTTCGGGATTATTCTCGTAGGGTGGGGGCACACGGCGCCCTATTGCTTTTATTTTGAGCGTACTTCCAAGGGGCGCCTAGGAATTTTCTCAATTGGACGGTGCCCTATTACCCTTGATTTAACCGTACCCTCAAGGGGCACCTTGGAATTTTCTCAATTTGGAACCTAACCAAATTGCCGCGCAAGACGCGTACCGAAAATTCCCGAACCCTGTGCCGCTGATGATAGCCGTTCCTTGCGGAACGGGTGATAACGAATCGCGTATGAAAGGGGAAGATAAATATGAGATACGCAATGGTTGACGGTAAGAGAATGCATATTTCACAAGCCAAAAAAGGTCAGCTTGGATATGATTGCTGGTTTCATAAGTATTTAGTTAAGGCTTGTAAGGGGCCTTATATGCAGTATTGGAAATTTGTTGATAAGGTGCCACCCCTGCCCTTCGGATATGAAAATGAAACGGAGTGGCACGCCGCGTGGAAAAAAGCAATTCTTGATATGTATTGTGAAATAGTTTGCGGCGATAATAACGAGCATAGAGCCGATATTAAAACGCTTGAGCGTGTTATTGAATTACAGTACAGCAGCTTAGACGTAAGAGATGCGATTGAACGAACTGTGTTTTATTACAAATTAACGGGACACAGAGTTATATGGGTTGTAAATGCTTATAAAGCAAGGAGGGACAAGCGATTAAATACCAGACTTGATCCTGATGACCCTTCGCGATTTTTTGTTGATTGGAAATATCCTAAAAAATGGGTTGTTGATATCTGCAAAAGAACCGATGCTAACGTATATCTGGATATCAGTCCTGAATCCAACAGCTTGATTTATTTGTGGAATCACGACGGACAGCTGTATGGAAAATGGGAAAGAAAGGAAGTCTTTTACAAAAAATATCTAAGCAGGGTTGCCACCGGCTTAATGGATTTTCTTTCTGCAATAAAAAGTGTTGACGGCAACCTCTTTTAACCGTTTTGACACTTTAGTTTTTTAAACGAGGGGAGATAACCGATATGACCTACGTAATATCCGATATACACGGCGAATACGAGCTTTTTCTTTCTCTTATGGATAAAATCGGCTTTTCGGATTCGGATACTCTTTACGTCCTCGGTGATATTATAGAAAAGGGACCTCAGTCGGTTGCGCTCGCAAGGTGGCTGTTTTCTCGCTCCAACGTTTTCTGCATACGCGGAAATCACGAGGAAGCGTTCCTCGACTATTATCATCATCTTACAGAGAAGCTTCGTGACAGTGACCGTATTCTTCGCTCTTTGCAGGAATACATCGCGGGTGACGGTTATCTTCTCGACTGGGATACCGTCGACCGTCTTGACGCTCTGCCTTATTATGTAGAGGAGGAGCGCTTCATCTGCGTGCACGCAGGTTTGCCTATGACGGCTACGGGTGAGGTAGTGCCGCCCCGTGACGCGCCGAAACAGGTTCTTCTCTACGACAGGCGCTTCAAGCGCCCTGACGTAATTCCGCTTGGCTCAAGGTGCGTCTTTTTCGGTCACACGCAGACGCTTGGCATCTCGGACGAGGCGAAAATTCTCGTCTACGAAAGAGCGGGTGAGGACAAGAGCTTTTGCGCGAGTGACTTAGCTATACACGGTATAGCTAAGGTGCATATGGATTTAGGAACCTCAATAAGCGGTACTCTCGGTGTCTTTTGCGTTGAAAGTTGTCTTGCGTATTACGTAAAAAGAGGATAAACGAAAATAATTGTTGTCAAAATAAGGAGTTTAAACAGATTTATGGAGCTTAAGGATTACATAAAGCGGGCGCTTTCTACCTATTACGGATTAATAGATGAGAGGGGCGAGGGCGCGGCTGATACGAGATACAGGTCGTGGCAGTGGTGTTACCTCGCGTTTTCCGAGGGAAAAGCGGCTTACGCGGCAGCCGACTCTGATGCAGAGCGTGAGAAAATCGTCGATTATCTGGCGCTCTCGCTCGGCTTTTATCTTGCAAGCTGGGGAATGTACCGAGGCTCGTCTTTTTTGCTTCAAAGAGATTACAAGGCGCACAAGGCTGTCGTCCTGATGCTTCTTTTTGCGGACGAATGCCTCTTTGCTTACGCCCCGAACAGAGCCTACGGTGCCACGGACGTGAGCCGGCAAAACGAGCTTCTTTTCGGACGTGACGGTCTGTACTTTAAAATACGAAGCGCGTACAGCGACAATTCAAGCCATCTGTCGCTTCCCGATTCCGACGGGTCGGGGGATATAGCAACCGATACGCTCGTTACGAAAATACTAATGGGTACTCTTGGCTGTGTTCCCGCCTTTGACAGATTTTTTAAGGTGGGCATAGCCTGGCTTAAGAAAAAGCTTCCCTTTGCGGGGCTTACGCAAAGCATTGAGAATGGCGGCAAAACCTATAGGGCTCTTGAAAATATCGCGTATGAATACAAGGACAGTCTCGTTATAGAAAATTCCGGCTACCCCGTGATGAAGTGCCTTGATATGTTTCTCTGGCAGGTCGGCTTTGAGCTTGATATAAGAAGCGCTCTTGCGGCGGGCGGCGAGGTAAAGGTGAAAAATCTTATTAATGCCGCGAAGGCTCTCGGTATCAGCGGCGAAACGAAATCCGAAGTAATATCAAGCATCGGCAAAAGATGGGGACTTGACGAGTGAATGAAAAGTGAATGAAAAGTGAAAAAGTGAATGAAAAAGTGAAAATTCACTGAAAATTCAGGACAAAAAGAGCATAAGCGCGATGCTCCGTACGGAGCATCGCGCTTATGCTTGTTTGTAGGCACGGCGGATTTGCAATCAAATCCGCCTGAACGCAACCCTGCGAAGCAGGACTTCACCGCGAGGGCGATTTCATTGGCACAAGCAATATAAATGATATATCTCTTTCGAGATATGATATACGGCGTAACGCATATACTCGCTACGCCGTATGATATATTTTCATTTCGTGAAAATATGATATATTTGCGGTGCAAATATAGTATGATATCCGTTCCCCTACATACGCAAAGCGTATATCATCCGTTTTTGCAGAAAACGGATATCATTATTACTTGTTCCCAGGGCGCGCGGTATCCGAGCCGTCACCGACAAGTCCGAGGCGCGCGGCTGCCTCCTCACGCATCTTGTACTTGAGGACCTTGCCTGCCGCGTTCATCGGGAACGAGCTTACGAACTCAATATACTTAGGCACCTTATGGCGAGCCATGCTTGCCGCGATATACTCGCGCATCTCGTCGACGGTGACGCTGCCCTCTTCCTTAAGAATGATGCACGCCATTATTTCCTCGCCGTACTTCTTATCGGGAACACCGATAACCTGAACGTCACGCGTCGCGGGGTGAGTATAGATAAATTCCTCTATTTCCTTGGGGTAGATGTTCTCACCGCCGCGGATTATCATATCCTTAAGGCGACCGGTAATCCTGTAATTACCGAACTCGTCACGCGAGGCAAGGTCGCCCGAATGAAGCCAGCCGTCCTCATCGATAGTGCCCTTGGT
>CAZDON010000133.1:0-4737 GCA_964507065.1 uncultured Ruminococcus sp.
ATCCTCGACAGCGCCGCGTGAGAGGGCGTAGCTGTCGCCTCTTTTGCTTATAGCAACGGTAGCGCGTGAGCCAAGGTCAAACGCCTCGATAAGCTTCTGCGCGCCCGACGAGGTAAGATGTGCTGAGCGAGGCTCAAGAGCGAGCTCACGGTCTGAAAGCGAATAAATACGCTTAATTTCACGGATGCCCGTGTCATTCAGGGCATAAAGCGAGCCGTTTTCCAGAAAGCAGCCTGAGTCAAGCTCGGAAAATTTGCAAAGATGTGCGCATCCGCGCTCGGTCAGGCAAAATACCTCACCGTACCCTTCGAGCATAGAGGACTCGAATTTATATTCGTTCCGAACGACCTTCATTCCCGCCTTGGTGAGCGTTGCGAGGCAAGCGCTCTTATCGACGGTATAGTGTTTTCCCTCGTCAAGCTCAAAGACGGCTGCGATTTTCGACATACCGAGGGCAGTCGGCGTAACCTCACCCGTGCGCTCGTTGATAACGTAATTTCGCGAGAAAAGCTCCTTTATTTTAAGAATCGCCTGTCGGTTTATATAGTAGCCACCGCCCTTGGCCTGCGAAAGGTCGCTGCCCGAAAGGCGAAAGAGCGAGGTGATATGCTGAGCGCCGGAATCTGAGAGAATAAAGCCGCCGCCCTGGGGCGAGGGAAGAAAATGCTCCTCGCAAAAGCCGTGATAAAGGCAGGCGTTTCTCTTTCCAAGCTCAAGGAAGGACGCAACCTTAGCCTTGTCGTTTACGACGAAATTACGCTCGTAGCTCGCGAAATCTCCCTCTGCAAGCGATAGGGTTTTCATCGCATGCCCCTTTGCCTTGGCAATAATCGAATATGCGTCGCCGTCTGCGACGAACATAGATTCGTCAAAATCAAAGAACTTGATAAGCTTATCGCGGCCGTGCTCGGTAAGTGCTTGCATATCTCCGCGCGAGCTATGGGTGATAACCTCGTTAAGAAGAGGCTCTGCCTTGCGCTTTGCCGAGTCGGTAAAGAGGAATTCCTCACCGCCCTCACACTCTGCGAAGTCAGCGTCCGTAAATGCCCCCGAGATAAGCTTAGCTCTGCCGCACTCGGTAAGAGCTATTCCGTCGGGAAGAGAAACGAGGTCGGCTTCCGAATCAAGTGAGAAGGTTGAGATAAAGCGCTTAAGGCTTTCCCTCATAAGAAGATAATAGCCCGTGCTCTCGTCAACGGTAAAATGCTCCTCAAAGGCATTGTAGTCCTCCTTGGAGTCGGTTTCGGTCATATACTTTGCGCGCATAGTGCGCACTAGCTTGTCCGTTTTTGCGTAAAGGGAGGTCGATTTACCGCTTGCGGCGGTGATGATGAGGGGAGTTCTTGCCTCGTCTATAAGAATAGAGTCAACCTCGTCGACGATAGCGAAGTCGTAGCCTCTGGCAACCGCGTCGGACCTGTCCTTTACTAGATTGTCGCGAAGATAATCGAAGCCAAACTCGCTGTTCATACCGTAGGTAATATCAGCGTCGTACGCCGCACGCTTCTCGTCCTTGTCGTAAGTACGGGTAAGAAGCCCTACCGTAAGACCGAGGAATGTGTAAACCTTTCCCATTTCCTCCATATCGCGCCTTGCAAGATATTCGTTGACGGTAACGATATGCACGCCCTTGCCCGAAAGAGCGTTGAGATACGCGGGCATAGTGGCAACGAGGGTTTTTCCCTCACCGGTTTTCATCTCGGCAATTCTGCCCTGATGAAGAAGCACGGCACCCATAAGCTGAACGCGGAACGGGCGCTTTCCGAGCACGCGTCGGTCTGCCTCGCGCACCACCGCATAGGCGTCGGGAAGTATATCGTCAAGAGTCTGCCCGTCGGCAAGTCTTTTCTTAAAAATATCGGTCATAGAGCGGAGCTCGTCGTCGCTCATAGCCTGATATCTCGGCTCAAGAGCCTCGATTTTGTCGACCGTAGGAGTTATTTTCTTTATCTGCTTTTCGCTGTACGATTTGAAAAGCGAAGTAAAAATTCCCATATTTCTCTCCATTCAAGAGGGATTTATCACAGCTTAATGCCATATTACCCGAAAAATGATATCATACTGAATCATTATAGCATACAATTGAGTAAAAATAAACAAAAAATTGTAAATTAATTAAATATTTAAAATTCGCGCGGTGCTTTCTTGACAACGCACCGCAATTGTATTATATTAGTAATGCCCTATGAATAAAACCTGAACAATGTGAGAATACTTGATATGAAAACTAAAATTAATGTCGTGCTTTATTCGCCTGAAATTCCCCAGAATACGGGAAATATATCGAGAACCTGCGCTGTGACGGGTGCCTCGCTTCATATAATCAAGCCAATAGGCTTTGAGATATCCGACAGGACCTTAAAGCGTGCCGGGCTTGATTATTGGGACAAGCTTGATTTGCATTACTACGACAGCTTTGCCGACTTTGAAGAAAAGCACGGGGGTGCTCGTATGTATTTCTTTTCCTCTCACGCGAGGAAACTTTATACGGATATTGAGCCCACCGACGAGGTGTTTCTCGTTTTCGGCAAGGAATCCTGCGGACTTGACGGGGAGCTTCTCAGACAGAGGAGCGAATCTGCCGTAAGGATACCTATGCTCGGCGGCTGTCGCTGTCTTAATCTTTCAAACTCGGTTGCCGTCGCGGTGTACGAGCTTCTTCGTAAGGGAGGCTTTTCTGATATGGCGCTTTCGGGGGACATGGGAGAGTAGAGCCTGAGGGTTACTGATGTCAATAAAAAAACCAATACCCGTGCTTTTGGGCGGGGATCTCAATGCTTACAGCGTTGCGCGTGCGTTTTACGAGGCGTACGGTGCTACGTCACACGTATTCTGTGCGGGGAGGCTCGGAGGTACCGATAACGCCGACTTCATTACGCTTCACGTGGTCGAGGGGCTTGACGACGTAAACGTCGCCGTTCCCGCGCTTATTGCGTTTTCCCTGGAGCATAGAGATTCAGAGCTTATTCTTGTGCCCTGCGCCGATTGGTATATGGAAATACTGGAATTTGCCCGTGAAAGACTCATCGGGCATTTTTCTTTTAATATACCTTCCTTTGAGCTGTGGCGCATCGCATCGGATAAGGTGAGCCTGCTCACGCTTTTCAAGAAATACAAAATAGAGCACCCAAGGTCCCTCTCATTCCGCATAAACGACAGTATTCTTAAGGACGGAGCAAAGCTCCGAGCGCCTTTTGTAATAAAGCCTGCCGAGAGCGCGCTTTATCACAAATACGACTTTTGCACAAAGGAAAAGGTCTATTTTGCAGACGATATCTCGGAATGCGTTAAAATTGCGAGAAAAATCTTCGATTCGGGCTACGGCGGAGCGCTGATATTGCAGGAGCGAGTGGGCAGGACGAACTCGCCGCCGATTTCCTCCGTGCTTACGACCTATTCCACGAAAGAGGGAAGAGTCGTTATGGCGTGTCTTGCCGACGCTGTGCTTGAGGAGAGCGCTCCTACCGCAAGAGGAAACTATGCCGCGCTCGTAACAAGACCTCTGAGCCCTCTTTCAAGACGCCTGATTTCAATGCTTGACGAGCTCGGCTACACGGGCTTTGCGAATTTCGACATTCTCTCGGACAAGGACGGCGAGGTATGCCTTGAAATTAATCCGAGGCAGGGAAGAAGCTGTGACTATCTTCGTGCCGCGGGAATAAATATTGCGTCGCTTTTGTGCGAGGATGTTTTAGGGCGTGAAATCAAGCCCGTGTGGGAATATCCGAGAGTGCTGTGGCACGCAGCCCCTCTTTCGGTGGTAAAAAAATATGGCACACGCGCTTTAAGAGGCAGTGCTGAGCGACTTATCCACCTCGGTGCGCATCAGTCGGCATTTTCTAAAAAAAGAAGCGCGAGAAGGATTTTCTACGACGTAGCCCATGCGATAAGGCTTAAGGGTAAATTCAAAAGGTACAGCCGAGGGGCAGTTTGAAAGTATCGTGGTACAGCAGCATTGCAGGTCATCCTTTGTCAACGACTTAAATTTGTATTGCCGTGGCTTACGGCAGAGAGGGTGACTGTATGCTTTTGTCAGAAATCGTAGCAAGGCTGGGTGGAAAAATCGTTGGCACTAACGCGCTTGCCGACGGTGAGGTAACGGGTATCACCGAATCGTCAGACGAGGTATGCCGCGGAAATATTTTTTGCGCTCTTCGCGGAAGACGGCAAAACGGTGAGGACTTTATCGGTGTGGCGCACTCGCGGGGAGCGATATGCGCCCTCGTCGGAGAGGATGCGAAGCTTGAAGCCTCGCAATCAGCTATAATTTCCAAAAACCCAAGAAAAACTATGGCAGAAATATCAAAAATCCTCTGGGGAGATTGCCTGGAGAATATGTGTATTATCGGTGTTACGGGCACTAAGGGAAAGAGCACGGTGTGTGAGTATCTTCGCGAAATGCTATCCTTCGCGCATCTTCGGTGCGTGTCAGTCGGCACGCTTGGCACGCGCGGAGTTGACCTCGGAGTGCCTCCGCAAAGGAACACCACACCCCCCTCGTGCGTCATCTACCGGGTTCTTGCCGAGGCGAAGGCGGCAGGGTGTCAGGCGGCGATAATCGAGGTGTCTAGTCAGGCTCTTACCGATTACAGAGTACACGGAATTCGTTTCGATTTAGTTATATATACGGGCTTCTCGTACGACCATATCGGTGAGGGTGAGCACAGAAATATGAAGGAATATTTCATAGCGAAAAGACGCCTGTTCACCGACTATGGCGCAAGGTGTGCCGTAGTG
>CAZDON010000134.1:0-4718 GCA_964507065.1 uncultured Ruminococcus sp.
GACAGGAGAGTAGGTCGTAATGAACGTCACCGTTTCGGTCAAAATGACCGACAGCCGTGGGCAAAAGAGAAGTAACCGCGTTCTCGGTGATTTTTCCGTCGGAAATGAAATAGGCATTTTCAAGCACACCTATGCTCATTCTGACGTCACCGCCGCACGCCGATGCTATTGCGAGTAATGTTTCATCATCAGCAGAGGTAGCCGTCGAAAACTCGGCGTTGAGTGAGTCAAGAGCACGCTTCAGCGAGGGAATACAGTCCTGTGCGCTTACCGATTTGAACTCAAACACGCTGCTTCTTGAAAGAAGTGCGTTGTAAACGCAAAAATACGGATTTTCGGTAGTAGATGCAATGAGCGTTATTTTACCGTTTTCCAAAAACTCAAGAAGCGATTGCTGCTGTTTTTTATTAAAATACTGAATCTCGTCAAGGTAGAGAAGAGTGCCGCCCGAGGAAAAAATGTTGTCCGTATTAGCAATAACCTCTTTTATATCAGAGAGGCTTGCGGTGGTTGCGTTGAGCTTGAAAAGCTGCATATCGCTCGATTTTGCAATAATATTCGCAACAGTCGTTTTTCCAGTGCCCGGGGGGCCGTAAAATATCATATTAGGTATTCTTCCGCTCTCAACCAAGCGCCTTATTATTCCGTCCTTACCGACAAGATGAGTCTGTCCTGCGATTTCGTCAAAGCTCCTCGGACGAAGCTTGTCTGCTAGCGGTTGATTTGCCATAGCTGTGATTCCTTTCGGATTTATAAGAGGTAAAAATTATGATATGGATGACGGAGAAACCGTAATTTGCGAAGAGAGCCTGCGCTTTAGCGCAAGGTATTCGGGCGATGTTAAATTCTTGTCCTCGGAAACTATTTCACGGGCGCACGAAAAAGCTTTCTCCATTAGCTCGCCGTCATCGCAGAGCTTGGCGAATCTGAATTCAAAACCACCACTCTGCCTGAAACTATCTGCCGAAACCTGAGAAAAGAAGTCGCCGGGGCCTCTTAAAATTAAATCCTTTTCCGCAATTTCATAGCCGTCGTAGGTCGTTCTCATAGCGTCAAGTCGCGCTCTGCTTACCTCAGACGTTGCATCTGAAACAAGTATGCAGTAGGATTTATTCGACCCTCGTCCGACTCTGCCGCGAAGCTGATGAAGCTGAGAAAGGCCAAACCTCTCAGCGTTCTCAATTACCATAAGCGTTGCGCTCGGCACGTTGACTCCGACCTCAATTACGGTCGTTGATACGAGCACGTCAAGCTCACCGCCGGCGAAACTTGACATCACGGAATCCTTTTCCTTGGATTTCATTTTACCGTGAAGGCAGCCTACTCTTACACTTGGAATTGCCGAAGCAAGCTCCTTTGCATATTCCGTAGCGCTTTTAAGCGGTGGGGCTGACGTATCAAAGGGTGTGTTTATCGAGGTAAGCTCGTGCGCCTTTGCGCCGTCCTCGGTAGGCTCGATGCTGGGACACACGATATAGCATCTGCCGCCAAGCGCAACCTGCTTTTCAATAAAGCTGTTGAGTCTTTCGCGGTAGCTCTCGTCAACGAGATAGGTGTCAACTCTCATTCTTCCGCGGGGCATTTCTGTTATGCGGGAAATATCAAGGTCGCCGTACATAGCGAGAGCGAGCGTTCTCGGAATAGGTGTTGCGCTCATTACTAGAAGATGCGCTGAGCTTGACTTTTCCTTAAGAGATGCTCTTTGTGCCACGCCGAAGCGGTGCTGCTCGTCGGTTACGACAAGACCGAGGCTTTTAAACTTAAGCTTATCGGAAATCAGTGCGTGTGTACCGACGATTATATCAACCTCACCCGTAATTGATGCGTTATATATGCGGTTTTTTTCCTTTTGGGTTGTTGCACCGATAAGAAGCTCACAGCGTATTCCAAGGGGGGAAAGCACCTCGCAAAGCTCGGCATAGTGCTGTCTTGCGAGTATTTCCGTGGGTACCATAAGTGCCGACTGATAACCTGATTTTGCACAAAGATACATAGCCGCCATGCATACGACTGTCTTTCCGCAGCCGACGTCACCCACGACTATTCTCGTCATCGGTGATGGCTCCGAGTCCTTGTTTTTAAGCACCGTATCCTGATAAATGTCATTTATTGCAAGCTTTTGCGAGCCGGTGAGCTCAAAGGGAAGCCTTGCCGTAAAGGGGCGCATATCACAGGGGTTAAATCTTACTCCTACGCGGTCATTTTTATGACGGATATTAAGGCTGATTCCAAGACCAAAGGTGAGCATTTCGTCGAATGCAAGCCGACGGAGTGCCTTGCTCAGCGACTCCTTCGTATCGGGAAAATGAATATTTTTTATTGCAACACCGAGATGACAAAGCTCATTCTTAAGCCGTATTTTTTCGGGAAGATAGTCGTCTGTAAGTCGTACCGCCTCGTCTATTACTCCGCGAAGCAGCTTTTCTATATATTTCGAGCTTATGCCCTCGGTAAGGTGATATACGGGAATTATATCGGCAAGCGGTATTCCATCACCGTACGGCTCGTATTTCGGGTTCGTCATAGTAAGCGTGCGGCCCTTGTATTCCACCTTGCCAAAGAAGCGAAATTCACAGCCTACCGAAAATATATCCTTAACGTACGGGGAGTTGAAGAAAGTAACCTCGACAGTACCGCTTTCGTCAAATGCACGGAATTTCGTTATCGTCATACCTCTTTTGAGCTTTGCTGAGCGAGGCTGTGTGCCGACTGTAAGAATAAGCGATACCGCAATATCCGAGGGTGCGGTGGCAAGTAGCGAAATATCACCGCGGTTTTCGTATGCACGGGGGTAGAAAGATATAAGGTCGCCGACGGTTTCAATTCCAAGACGGCTAAGACCTGCCGCGCGAGTCTTACCGACGCCGCTGAGCTCTGTTACCGAACGCGAAAAAAAGTCCACCTCATATACCCCCCTGCAAAAATTTAATAATTAAGTTAATTTTATCACAAAATATGCCGTTTTGTCAATCGTTAAGACACAATATTTAGTGAAGTTATATACAAAGTTATATACAAATTATTAAATTTGAAAAAGCCGTTTACATTTATTAAAATATATGCTATAATTATTAAGTATAAATATATAGACCCGAAAAAATTTGAATCAGGACAGGATTTTTATGGATAAAAACACTAAAGGAAGAAACGAGGCGCTTTTCGCAACGAGAAGAGATATAGTCCTTTGCGTCGTGCTGGGCTGTGTAAATCTCGTGCTTTTCGGTCTGCTTTGCGAGTTTACCGAGGTATCGGTAATATTAATTGCTCTGGCAGTCGTAGCGCTTTACGTGCTTGAGGCGACGATAATAGGTATAAGACGTCGCGAATCTCTGACACACGCACCCGTCCACGCGCTCGACCAGCTTCTTTCCGAGGACCTTGCCGTCGTAATCCGCAACACCTATAGCCCTGCATTTGTTTTTGACAGCTACGGTACGGTGCTCTGGTACAACGAGGCAATGCACACCGTGCTTGATAAGAGAGGAAGCTTTATCGGTGAAAATATCTCGCGCCTTATTGACAAGCCTATCAGCGTAGAGAGTATGTCCAGCACTCCGATTTCGCTCTTTGACAGGCTTTATATGCTTGAGGGATTCAATATAAGCTCAGGCGGCGACGGCTTTTATCTTGCTATACTCTCCGACGTGACCGAGCTTCATTCTATAAGAGCCGCGTATCAGGACGAGCGTGTATGCGTTGCGTACGTGACTATTGATAATATTGAGGACATTACTACCTATGCTCACGAGAAGTACAGGGACGCCGTATCCGCAGTAGAGGATAAGATTAAGGCGTGGGTAAAATCCATGGGCGGAGTTATCAAGTCGTACGATAACGAGAAATATCTTTGCATCTTTGATGCAAAAAGGCTTGATGAGTGTATAAAAAGCCGTTTTTCAATTCTTGACGAAATCCGTGACACACGCGTTGGCGACGGTGTGTCGGTCACCGTATCAATCGGTGTATCCAAGGTGGGCAGCACGCTTGCGGAGCGTGAAATGAATGCGATAAGCGCTATTGACCTTGCTCTCGGCAGAGGCGGCGACCAGGCGGTTTATAAGAGCGAGGACAGCATTGAGTACTTCGGCGGACGCACGAAATCGCTTTATAAGCGTTCAAGCGTGCGCTCAAGAACCTTTACCAATCAGCTTAATGCTCTTATGGCAAGGTCGGATAACGTAATTATTATGGGACACAGATTCGGTGATTTCGATTCCTTCGGAGCATCGGTCGGTGTTGCAAGGCTTGCGCTTCTTTGCGGTGTAAGTGCTAAAATTGCGGTTGATATGAGGGATAAAAATATAGCGCCTTGTATTGAATATATGCAGACACAGGATAGCTATTCGGGTATTTTCGTTGACGCAGGTGAGGCAAATCACCTGATACAGCCCGATACTCTCGTCGTTCTTGTCGACCACAACACCCTTGAGCGCGCACAGTTCGCGGATATCGCAAGACGCGCATCGAGCGTGGCTATACTCGACCACCACAGAAAGAGCGAGGCGATACCTGAGTGTGTAAAGCTCTCGTATATCGAGCCGTCCGCGTCCAGCACCTGCGAGCTTGTTGCGGAGATGCTTGACGGTGCTATAAGCTCACAGAGCCTCTATAAGTGCGAGGCTGATATGATTCTTGCGGGAATCTTGCTTGATACCAAGCAATTTACGAGAAATACGGGCACTCGTACCTTTGGTGCGGCACAGTATCTTATCGGTGCG
>CAZDON010000135.1:0-2865 GCA_964507065.1 uncultured Ruminococcus sp.
GGTTGATACGGCAGCCGAGGTAAAAAGGCTCACGCTTGGCACTGAGGTGTACGAGTTTTGCGAAAATGAAATTACCCTGACACCGGAGAATCCCATTTCCTGGACCCCCGAAAATCCGCATCTTTATTACTTCACTCTGGAAACCGAAACCGACAGAATAGAAAGCTATTTCGCGCTTCGCGACATTGATATCATAGTAAAAGGCGGCAAGCAGTGCCTATGCTTAAACGGTAAGCCGTATCTGTTCAACGGGCTTCTTGACCAGGGTTATTTTCCCGACGGACTTTTTCTTCCTGCGGATTATCAGGCGTACGCTGACGATATAAGGCTTGCAAAGACTCTTGGCTTTAATATGCTGAGAAAGCATATCAAGCTTGAGCCTATGATATTCTACCACCTTTGCGACAAGCTTGGTATTGCGGTATTCCAGGACGCGATTAACAACTCGGATTATTCCTTCTTCTTTGATACGGCGCTCCCCACGGTCGGTGTGAAAAAACAGCTTAAGCACCACAGGGACGCTCGCACCCGCGAGGTGTTCAGAGAAAATCTTACGGGTCTTATGAAAGCGTTATACAATTGCCCCTGTGTCGTTCAGTACACGGTATTCAACGAGGGCTGGGGACAGTTTTTGCCCGACGAGAATTATACACTCGCAAAGGAGCTTTCGGGCAAGAGAGTAATCGACGCAACCTCAGGCTGGTTTCACGGGACGCAGAGCGACTTTGACTCAAGGCATATTTACTTCAAGCCTCTTCGGGTAAAGGGTCGCAACGAGAGGCCATTGTTTATAAGCGAATTCGGCGGATACTCGCTGAAGCTTGACGGTCATACCTTTGGCGAGGGCAGCTACGGCTACAAAAAATTTACCGACCGAGAGTCGTTCCAGCAAGCGATTCTTGCACTTTATAAAAACGAGTGCGCGCCGCTTATTGAAAAGGGGCTTTGCGCTCTCGTTATGACACAGCTTTCCGACGTAGAGGATGAAATCAACGGATTTATCACCTACGACAGAAAAGAGGTAAAGCTTGATGCGGCGAGCCTGTATAGAGTAAATGCAGGGCTTTACGAGGACTTCCGTCGCTATCACGGATAAAAGCCGCGTTTCGGGGCTGACTCAAAGTTAAATTTGAGTCAGCCCCTTTATTATACGACAATATATTTGTATATTCGTTTCAGATTCTTGTATCAAAATATCATAATGAAATATCGTTGTGAAAAAATACCCGTGGGGCTTTGGAATTTGTTTTTGCGCCTTCTGTCATAAGATGCGCCATTTGCGCATAGTATGTGGTAAAGATACATTTTTGGGGGGCAAAAAATGAAAGACAACCTTATTTATAAAGAAATAGCGAGAAGATGCGGCGGAGATATTTACGTGGGTGTCGTTGGACCCGTGAGGACGGGAAAATCAACGCTCATACATAAAATGCTTGAGGAGCTAATCATTCCTAATATAGAGAATGAGTTTGACAGAGAGCGTACGGTAGATGAAATTCCCCAGAGCGCATCGGGAAGAACTATAACCACGACGGAGCCGAAATTTATACCGTCCGAGGCCGTGGCAATCAGGGTCGGTGACACGCATCTTAGGGTTAAGCTCATTGACAGCGTCGGCTACACGATCGACGGTGCGCTCGGTGATACTGAGGGAGAGTCAGAGCGAATGGTAATGACTCCCTGGTCTGACGAGGCAATTCCCTTCAGCGTAGCGAGTGAAATCGGTACGAGGCGCGTGCTTAACGAGCACTCAACGGTAGCACTTCTCGTCAGCTGCGACGGAAGCATTTGCGATATTCCGAGGTCAAGCTATGCCTCTGCCGAGGAGCGAACGGTAAGCGAGCTTAAGGCGAGCGGAAAGCCGTTTGCCATCGTGCTTAACTCGTCAAGACCCGAAAGCAAGGAGGCGCACGAGCTTGCAAGAGAGCTTGAGGAAAAGTATAAATCACCCGTTGCACTTGTAAATTGTTCTTTACTTAACAAAACCGATATAGACGCCATTTTGTCGCTTGTGCTCGGCGAATTTCCACTCACCGAGATAAAAATCAAGCTTCCCGACTGGCTCTCGCGAGTGCCGAGCGAAAATCCCCTCTCGGATAAAATCGGGGGCGAGATTATGAAAATAGCCTCGTCGGTAAGGAAGATGTCGGATGCGGAGCGCTACTGTAGGGAAAACAGTGACGTTAAAATGGTATCTCTTCACGCAGAGTGCGGTGCGGCAGAGCTTGAGATTCCCCTTGACCGAGCGGTATTCTATTCTGTGATGAGTGAAACAACAGGACTTACGGTAAGCTCGGACGGGTCGCTGTTCGACCTGCTCTTATCCCTATCCTCCATAAAAGCCGATTACGATAAAATCAGCACGGCGCTTGCCGACGCGAGGGAAACGGGATACGGAATCGTGCTACCGACCGCAAGCGAGCTTCGCATAAGCGAGCCGTCATCGGTAAAATCGGGTAGCGGCTGGGGTGTTAAGCTCACCGCAAGTGCAGACGCAATTCATATTATAAGAACCGATATAAACGCAAAAATCTGCCCTGTTATCGGCACGCAGGAGCAAAGCGAGCAGGTAGTTAGCATGATGCGCGAGGAATACGATTCAAATCCCGACGGGATTCTTACGACGAAGATGCTTGGACGCTCTATACTCGACCTTGTCAACGACAGTATAGAGGCAAAGGTCACAAGACTTAACTCTGAATCCAGAGAAAAGCTGGCGGGGGCGCTCGGTAAAATCGTCGACGAGGGCTCGGACGGACTAATCTGCATTTTGGTATAGAATTTGTATTTTTGTTTTAATTTTTCAAAAAACTGTCGCAAGAATATATGCGACAGTTTTTTCACTTGCTACATTGTTTATTTTAT
>CAZDON010000135.1:2875-4624 GCA_964507065.1 uncultured Ruminococcus sp.
TCATATATAAAAATATATTTCGCGAAAGGACCATTTTATGAAGAACAAAAGATTACTAAGCCTTATGCTCTGTCTTTTGCTTTGCATCGCATCGGTGTTCGCACTTGCGGCGTGTGGCGGCGGTGATGACGAGCCCGATGACAAGCTCCCTAAAATCGAGGGAGTGACCTTCTCGGACAAGAGCGTAGAATACGACGGTACTGCAAAGACCATCGAGGTAAGCGGCACTCTCCCTGAGGGCGCTACCGTAACCTACGAGCCCGGCAACAGCTTTACCGCAAGAGGAACCTACACGGTTCAGGCTACTATATCCTGCGAGGGCTATCAGGACCTCGTGCTCAGCGCTAAGCTCAGCATTACCAAGCCGGTCGAGGTTAATACCGCAACCGTTACCTTTGACAGCGTGGGCGGTACTGCTATTAATCCCGTAACGGTTGATAAGGGTACTCCCGTTACCGCCCCCTCTACACCTTATAAGAAGGGCTATGAGTTCAACGGCTGGTATAACGGAACGGTTAAATATGACTTCACCAAGAACGTTGACGCCGACCTTACTCTTACTGCCAACTGGAAGATAACCACCTACGATATTATATACGACGTAGGCTACGGCACAAACTCACCTCTCAACCCCACTACCTATAACATTGAGAGCGAGGATATAGTTCTTGCGGCGGCAACCGCAATCGCGGGAAGTGATTTCGACTACTGGTACGTACTCGTAGACGGACAGGAGCAGCCAATCACTACCATAGTTAAGGGCTCTGACGGTAATAAGAGAATTTACGCGAAATATAAGTATCACGATTACGATATTACTTACGTGCTTGGCGGCGGTACTAACGATTCCAGAAACCCCGCAACCTCTAACGCGGGCATTGCTGAGGTCGTTCTTTACGACGCTGCTCTTCGCGGATACGACTTCATCGGCTGGTTTACCACCGACTCCTTCGACGAAGGCACGGAAATAGACAAGATTGAACATCTTGAGGGTCCTATTACTCTTTACGCTAATTACGCGCTCAAAACCTACAATATTGCATATGAGGGCGTAGAGGCGGCAGAGCTTCCCAGCGGCGTTAAGACGACCTACACACTCGTTGAGACCGTTGTCTTCCCCACTCTCGCTGACAGAACCGACTATCTCTTCAGCGGCTGGACCGTCGGCGGCGAGGCATCGACGGGAATTGAGCTTGACAGCGCAGGCGACGTTACCGCAGTTGCGGTATGGACGCCCAAGACCTACAACATTATATATAACCTTGATAACGGAACCAACAACCAGGATAACCCCGCTACGTTCAACGTAGAGACGGCTACTATCACTCTTCTTGCTCCTACCAAGGACTACTACGAGTTCACGGGCTGGACGAACGGTGACGACGAGCCTGTTACCGAAATTGCTCTCGGAACCTCGGGCGACGTTACTCTCTATGCAAACTGGTCACCTATCGCATACGACATTACCTACAACCTTAACGACGGTGTGAATGACAGTGAAAACCCCGCTACCTACACGGTTGAGGACGCATTCACTCTTGCGGTAGCAACCAAGGACGGCTTCAAGTTCCTTGGCTGGTTTACCGAGGACAACACCACCTCGACTCAGGTAACTGAGATTGCGCTTGGAACCAACGGACATATTACCCTCTACGCTCAGTGGCAGGTGTATGACGCACATATCGCTTACAACGCAATGGGCGGTACGCTTCCTAAGGGTAATCCTACGGGCTATGATCCTACCGTGGG
>CAZDON010000136.1:0-4557 GCA_964507065.1 uncultured Ruminococcus sp.
CGATAAGGTAGACGGACTTGTATACCTTACGCTTGAGCCTCACCTTCACACCTTTGACGCATACAAGGGCATAGACAATCATGAGCTTCTCGGTAAATATACCTTTAAGGACGGACGCGAGGCGTTTGATTTTGCTACTCGCGCGCTTGAGAAGCTTCTAATCAAACACGGCTACGGAAAGGATGAAAACGGAATATGGAAAAAGTAAGATTTGGCATCGTAGGATGCGGTAATATGGGCTCAGGCCACGCAAAGAACTTCAAGCAGGGTAAGATTACGAACGGCGTTCTTGCCGCCGTATGCGATATAAATCCCAAGAAGTTTGATTATTTCAAGGAAAATTTCGGCGAGGATATCAAGTATTTCACCAATGCTGAGGAAATGTTCAAGTCGGGTGAGGTTGACTGCGTTATGATCTGCACGCCTCACTACATACACCCCGACCTTGCAATTCTTGCAATGGACAACAATCTTCACTGTATCGTTGAGAAGCCTGCCGGAGTATATACTCTTCAAGTTAAGGAAATGCTCAAGCGCGACGAGAGCAACGACAAGGTTCTCGGTATTATGTTCAACCAGAGAATGAATCCCGCTTTCATCAAGATGCGTAAGATGATTGCTGAAGGAGCTATCGGAAATATCAAGAGAACGAACTGGATAATCACCGACTGGTACAGAACTCAGCAGTATTACGACAGCGGTGACTGGCGCGCAACCTGGAAGGGTGAGGGCGGCGGAGTCCTTTACAATCAGGCACCTCATCAGCTTGACCTTTTCCAGTGGATAGTCGGTATGTCCCCCTCCAAGGTACACGCTTTCTGCCATTTCGGAAAGTGGCACGACATTGAGGTTGAGGACGACGTAACCTGTTATTGCGAGTATCCTAACGGAGCAACGGGTGTGTTCATTACCACCACCGCCGACGCTCCCGGTACCAACCGCTTTGAGGTAACAGGTACTAAGGGCACTCTCATTTTTGAGGATAACAAGCTTTACTTTAAGCAGCTCGAAATCGACGAGCGCGAGTGGATGTTCTCTATCGGTGAGGGCTTTAAGAAGCCTCCCGTGCTTCCCACCATCGAGGTAGAGCTTGAGGGTGAGCATACCAACCACGTAGGCATCACTAATAATATCGCAAACGCCATTCTCGGTCTTGAAGAGGTTTACGCTCCTGCAAGGGACGGCATTAACGGTGTTGCGCTTGCAAACTCTATGCTTCTTTCAACCTGGCTAGGACGTGCAGTTGAGCTTCCCTTTGACGACGAGCTTTTCTATGAGGAGCTTAAAAAGAGAATCGCAATTTCAAAGCCTCACAGAGTAATTGAAAAAACCGAAGTGCAAGGATAAGATATGACTACTAAGGTTTACAAAGTAGCCCTTATTGGCTGCGGAGTTATTTCGACCAACCATCTTAAAGCACTCACAGAAAACGAGAACGTAAAGGTGGTTGCTCTTTGTGATATAAAGCTATGCCGTGCTGAAGAGAGAAAGAAAAGATATAAGCTTGACTGCCCTCTTTACGAAAGCTATGACGAGCTTCTCGAAAAGGAAGAACTTGATGCAGTACATATCTGCACTCCTCATTATCTTCACGCTCCTATGGCAATTACGGCTCTTAAGAAAAACATAAACGTTTTTCTCGAGAAGCCTACCGCAACTACGGTGAGTGAGTTTGAGGCGTTGCTGAAAGCAGAAAGAGAGAGTACAGCTCACGTATGTATCTGCTTTCAAAACAGATATAATCCCTCTACCATACTCGCAAAAAAGCTTGCTAAGGAGGACGGTGGCGCTATCAGCGCTTTCGGATGTCTTTTCTGGGAGAGAACCAAGGAGTATTATACCGAAAGCGACTGGCGCGGAAGATATTCCACCGAGGGCGGCGGTGTTATGATTAATCAGGCAATCCATACCGTTGACCTTCTCTGCGAGTTCCTCGGAAAACCTACGGCAGTTACCGCCACCATAGCAAATCATCGTCACAAGGGTATAATTGAGGTTGAGGATACCTGTGAGGGACTTATTGAATTTGAAGGCGGCAAGCAAGGAAACTTTTTTGCTACGACTGCATCTCTCGGTCCTGAATATACTATGATAAGAATACGCACACCTAAACGTCTTATTACTATAAACCCGCCTCGCGTCTACGTTGACGGCAAGGAAGTCGAGGACCCCTCGCTAATCACCGATTACGTTGGCAAGGAGTGCTACGGTAACGGTCACAAGTACATCATCAATAAGTTCTACGAGGCACTCGCAAACGGAACCGACGTACCAGTCCCGCTTCCACGCTCGCAGTACGCGCTTCGCATACTTCTCGGCGCATACAGGTCACACGATCAGAGAGTTGAGTTATAATTAGGGCAAATCGCATTTGCTGAAATAGTTATAAAAAAACGAAGGATTCAATGATGAATTCTTCGTTTTTTTATATTATAAGATACAACTCGACAAATTTATTTATATATTACAGAATTATCACGCCCGGCCTCAGACGAATTACCTTCGTCATTTATAACGCTATCAGAGGGCGCGGCGTCAGTTGAATTCTCTTCCTTTTTATTGCGTCTTGGCATAAGCTTATCAATCACCTTATTTACTATGTCATTTATTTGCCTTGCATACACTAAAGAAAAAATAAGTGCTGCAATACAAACCAGCGCAAGAATTGCAAGGATCACAAGTCCCCAGCTGTGATACGGAATAATCTCACCGCTCATAAAAAGAAGTGTGCCGAGTATTGAGGTAAAGCGAGTCACCACCTGCATAAGAAAGAACCCTAGCGTTGATATGGGCAAAACGCCCGCAACAGCGCAAAGCGCGTCGTCGGGAAACAAAGGCAAGAAGAACATAAAGAACAAAAGCACGTTTTCCCTGCCCCGAAGCTTGTCGATAAGCTCATCGGTCTTTTCCTTGCCGCCAGTCATAAAATCGACGAAGGGTCTGCCTATCACTCTACCAAGAAAGAATGCAAACATTGCGCCGAGCATCATTCCTATGTACGAATATATAAAAGACTCCACAGCGCCAAAGAGATAGTTTCCCGCTAGTATTGTAATAGCACCTGGAATAGGAATTATAGTCACCTGAACGAAGCTGATAATTATAAATACGATAGGCGCAAATATGCCCGTCCCCTCGACAAATGCTTGCACCTCTTCACGAGTAAGAGAATCCCATCCGAGAAGACGAAGTATTAAATATCCGCCAAAAAGCAAGAGCGCAAGCACGAGAACGGATACAGCTATACCTAAAAATCTTTTGATTTTGGATTTTTCCACAAAATTCACCTCGGTATTATTATATACTAAATAAAAATAGTTTGCAAGAGAAAATATAAAAAAGCTTTCCGATATTCAAAAGGTTAGTACGGACTTTATATATAGCCTACCGAAGAACGAAATATAGGTGTTGCACAATATTAGCGAGCCGTTTTTTGCGGCTCGCTTTCTTTAAATTATTATGTATACAAACGGATATTACTACTTAAGCACCGACCATTTCTCATATCGGTGACATGTTGTTGAATTGCTATACCTGTCTGCTCTTGCGTGAGGACCATCAAGGCACCAGCATTTTCCCTTAATGCTCTGCGATTCAAGTGTCAGTCCACTTCCCCATTGGTTTGGCACTCTTGGCCAACCCAGAGGATTCAGGCAACACAAAGCCTCGAACAGCCATTAAAATAATGCGACATTATATTACTCCCGATCATTTAATGATTGTGTTAAGTCAATGTTCTCACGGTAAAATTTTGTAAGGCGTAACCTCTTTGTTTGTTCCGATAAGAGCAAGCAAAGAGGTTATTATATCTCAATTCTCAATATGGTGTCAACATAATGCTATGCATTAGCCTTAGCGGTGTTTATGGAGGAAATGAGAAGCTTTCGGATTTTTCCACAATCATTTCTCAGTCGCTTATAAACGTCTTCAACAATAATATTCGTTTTGAAAAACAATTCAATCCAATACTCCGTTTCGTAGCATTCCTTAAGTGCTATTTGCATTTTAGCAATAAAATCCGCTCTGCTATTAGCGTAATTTGCTTCGTGAATATTTGCACCTATACTCGTACCGCTACGTAGAAGTTGGTTTACAATGGATGACTTCCCTTTTATACCTTCACATAAATTTACGATTGCAATGGAAAAATCCATAGATAGGTCTACAATAACATTCTTTGTCATAAATCTATCGCCTTTCAATTAGGATTGCGAAGCTACGGCTTCGCTTGAAATGCTTTCGCTATGCGAAAGCTTGAAATGACAGTAAGCGGTCTTGAAATGTTGCACTGCTTTACGCGCAACATGAAATAAAGTGCTACGCACTTCGTTAATGCACCAAGGTGCATTAGATGAAATCGCCCTCGTATTTGAAAAAATGCGCCACAACGGAAACCGCGTGGCGCATTTCAAGCTCACGAAGTGAGCATTTCAATCACCTAAGGTGAATTTCAATTGTCCGATTTGTCGGGCGAATTTCATTGCAAGTTATTCGCTAAGCGAATTACTTGCTAGCCTCTTCGATAGCAACCGCAACTGCAACGGTAGCACCTACCAT
>CAZDON010000137.1:0-4469 GCA_964507065.1 uncultured Ruminococcus sp.
GGGCGCTCTTGCCTGGGTGCTCTCAGGCGGTCTTGTCCTCGGCGCGTTTTTCATGGCAACCGACTACTCGACCACGCCCACAACGGGGCTTGGAAAGGCAGTTTTCGGTATAGGAGCAGGACTTCTCACCGCGCTTATAAGATTCTTCGGCGCATACCCTGAGGGAGTTTCCTTCGCTATCCTCATTATGAACATTCTTACCCCCTATATCGATAAGCTTACCGCAAGGAAGCCTTTTGGAGCAGGAGGTGCAAAAAAATGAATTCAAAGTATTTAAAGAGCATTGCGGTTCTCTCGATAATCTGCCTCGTGATAGCCGCACTTCTCGGAGTTGTCAATTTTATTACGGCACCCGTTATAGAGCAGGCGCAAATCGACGCAACGAATAAGGCTCTTGCCGAGGTACGCCCCGGTGTCGAGAGCTTTACCTCGCTCAGCCTTGCCGATTACGAGGGGCTTGACGCGACTATCACCGACGCGTATTCCGACGCGCTTGGCGGCTTCGTATTCAAGCTTACCACGTCGGGACACCAGAGCGGGCTCGTAATAATGGTCGGAATTGATGAGAACGGTGCTGTAAGCGGTGCTAAATGCCTCGCAAGTGCCGAAACCTACGGTGCGGAAAAGACCTACGGCGATACAACCGTCGGAGCTACTGCCGAAACCATTGATTCGGTTGCAACCGTCGCAGGAATCACTAAAACCACCCGCGCATACAGGAACGCTGTTAAAGCAGCGCTTGATGCGGCTATTATAATCGGACAGAAGGGAGGAGCGCAGTAATGGAAAAGAAAAATGGCGCAAAAGAGCTTATTTTAAACGGTATTCTTTTTGAAAACCCCGTATTCGTGCTTGTGCTCGGTACCTGTCCTACCCTTGCGGTTTCCACGACGCTTCTCGGCGCGATAAGCATGGGACTTGCGGCAATGGTCGTTCTTATTTGCTCGAATGTAGCAATATCGCTTCTTCGTAAGGTAATTCCCGACACTGTGCGTATACCCTGCTATATCGTAGTTATCGCAGGCTTCGTAACGCTCGTTCAGATGATAATGCACGCATATTTACCCGATCTTTATGAGCTTCTGGGTATTTATCTTGCCCTGATTACGGTCAACTGCATCATTCTCGGACGCGCGGAGATGTACGCGAACAAAAATTCCGTCGGCAAATCTGCCCTCGACGGACTTGGAATGGGACTCGGCTTTACCGTAGCGCTTACTGCTATGGCTACGATTCGCGAGGTGCTTGGGAACGCGAGCTTCTTCGGTATTGCGATTCCTTTCCTTGAGCCGTTCAAGATTGCCTTTCTTACCCAGCCGCCGGGAGGCTTCTTCGTGTTCGGTCTTATGATTGCTCTTACGAGCTTTATCACTAAGGGCAAGTATCCCAAGAAAAAGAGCTTTTCCTGTGAGGGCTGTCCCTCGGCTGCGGTATGCGGTTCAAGGGAGTGCGAGGGCTGTCCCTCGGCTGACGCAGCAGAGAAGGGAGGCGAGGCGTAATGGAGCTTTTCAGATCTCTTGTAATCATTCTTATGGGCTCGGTGCTCGTAAACAACTACGTTTTGAGCAGATTCCTCGGAATCTGTCCGTTCCTCGGCGTATCGAAAAAGCTTGACCAGGCAACGGGAATGGGCGTGTCGGTTATCTTCGTTATGATAATGGCGACGCTTGCAACCTGGCCTATTCAGACCTATATCCTCGACCCCTTAGGACTCGGATATCTTCAGACTATCGTATTCATTCTCGTTATTGCCGCGCTCGTTCAGTTTATTGAAATAGTCCTGAAGAAGTTTATGCCCGCTCTTCATAAGAGCCTTGGCGTTTATCTTCCTCTCATTACTACTAACTGTGCCGTGCTCGGCGTAACCATCAACAACATCAACGACGGCTATAATTTCCTTGAATCCATAGTTGCGGCCCTCGGCTGCGGACTCGGCTTCCTTCTTGCAATGGTGCTCTTCGCGGGAGTTCGCTCAAGAATTGATGAGAGCAATATTCCGGAGCATTTCAAGGGGCTTCCCATAACGCTTATATCCGCGTCTATAGTCGCGCTTGCGTTTATGGGCTTTGGCGGTATCGTTGAAAATCTTTTTCCCGCTGTGTAAGGAGGTAATGATATGACTGAAATTATTCTTGCTATCGTAATCCTCTTTGCCGCAGGACTTATATGTGCGGTGCTTCTTGCACTTGCCTCACACTATATGGGTATAGAGGTCGACGAAACTGTGAATAAGGTTCGTGAGTGCCTGCCGGGAGCAAATTGCGGTGCGTGCGGCTACACGGGCTGCGACGGCTATGCCGAGGCGCTTGCGGGCGGTGGCGTAAAGACGAATCTTTGTATCCCCGGCGGCGCGTCTGCCGCAAGCGCTATCGCGGCGGCTCTCGGTGTTGAGGCTGAGGAGGCTGTGGCGGTATGTGCGTTTGTACACTGTAACGGTACTGACGAGGCAACCTCGAAGCTTGCTGCGGTTGACGGCTGCGGAAGCTGTAAGGCAATGTGTCTTACCTTCGGCGGCGGTGAGAGCTGTATTTATTCCTGTCTTGGCTGCGGCGACTGTGCCGACGTCTGTCCCGTCGATGCTATATGTGTCAAGGACGGCATCGCGAGAGTCGATTCCAGACTCTGCATCGGCTGCGGCCTGTGTGCAAAGACCTGTCCTAAAAATATCATTTCGATGCTTCCGAGGTCTGCAAGAGCTGCAGTAATATGCTCGAATCACGATACGGGTGCCGTTGCAAACAAGATTTGCAAGGTTGGCTGCATTGCCTGCCGTAAGTGTGAAAAGACCTGCCCTCACGGTGCGATTACGGTTGTAAACAATCTTGCCGTTATTGATTACGAAAAGTGCACGGGCTGCCGCGAATGCGTTGCGGTATGTCCGAAAAAATGTATTAAGGGCGTCGATTTCGAGGCTCATACGATAGGTTAAGCGTAAATGTCTGAAAATAACACTCACTCTGCCACTCCGAGCACTCGGCGCGGCAGGGTTAAATACGATTTTCTTCTCGTCATAGGAGTGCTTCTTTTCGCCCTTTTGATGTACCTCATCTTTGCTCTTGGCGGTAGAGGCGGTGGCGAGGTGGTAATTCGTGTAAACGGTGAGGAGGTATCGCGGTATTCTCTCTTTGTGGATAGGGATTTCACCGTAGGTGACGTCGAATCCGGCAGCTATAACACGGTGGTTATCAGGGACGGGAGCGTCTATGTAAGTGAGGCGGGCTGTCCCGATAAAATATGCGTAGAGCACAGACCTATAAGCAAATCGGGTGAAACCGTGGTATGCCTTCCGCTTAAGCTCGTCGTCGAGGTGGAGTAGGTGGCTTTATGAAAAATAAAACGAAAACTCTCACCACCCTTGCGCTCTCGGTGGCGCTTGCGATGATTCTTTCCTACGTCGAGCTTCTTTTGCCCCCGCTGTTCAGTGCAGTACCTGGTATAAAAATCGGTCTTGCGAATATCGTAATAATATTTCTGCTGTATAGACTGGGTGCGCCCTATGCTTTCGGGGTGTCTTTCGTAAGAGTTTGTCTTTCCGCACTTCTGTTTGGAAGCACTCTTACCCTTGCGTACAGCCTGTCGGGCGCCGTCTTTAGCTTCGTCACTATGCTTCTTCTTAAAAAGACGAGGTTGTTTTCTTGCGTGGGAGTAAGCATTGCGGGCGGCGTCGCCCACAATCTAGGGCAAATACTTATGGCGACCGTGCTCCTTAATACGAGGGAAATACTCTATTATATGGCGGTTCTCGCTGTCACGGGAACCGTATCGGGTGTGCTGATAGGGCTGCTTGCTGCGCTCGTAATAAAGCGTGTGCCGAGCATTAAATAGCCGAGCGGCAACACGAAATACCGTTAATGAAACCTTATAAATCCTAATTAGGTCACCTGCGGTGACGGAATGGAGAAATATATGTTGAATGTAAAAAAACTGCTTTCCCTGGCGCTGATTTTCACCGTACTGCTCGCGGCGTCAAGCCTTACCTCACAGCTCGTTTTTATGCCGAGCGGTAATTCAATCGGAGTCGGAATATACGAGTCGGTGGGCAGTTTTAACGATGCTACGGCGGAGAAAAACGGCTCGGCAAAGGTAAGCTATACCGTGTGCGCGCTTCTCGTTGATAAGGAAAAACGCGTGCTTGATATTGAAATAGACGCGCTTGACGCAACCGTTTCCTTTACAGGCGACGGAAAATTCGTACCTCTTGTAGAGCTTAAGACGAAAGGCGAGCAGGGAAACGGCTACGGAATGAGTAAGATTACGAAGGAGTGGTTTGAGCAGCGCGATATCTTCGTTAGCAAGACGATAGGAAAAACGGCGTCTGAGATTTCCGCTCTCGTTGCAGATGACGGTAAGGGAACGGAGGAAATAACCTCTTCGGGCTGTACTATCACCGTTTCCGACTTCGTCAAGGCTATAAACGAGGCGTTTTCCAATCTTAAGGAAGCAAATGCCGAAGATGACGACAGGATTTC
>CAZDON010000138.1:0-4424 GCA_964507065.1 uncultured Ruminococcus sp.
GTGATTGCCTGTCTTATCCACCATGTGGCATAGGTTGAGAACTTGTAGCCCTTGCTATGATCAAACTTATCGACTGCCTTCATAAGCCCGAGGTTGCCCTCCTGAATAAGATCGAGGAAATACATACCCTTACCGACGTGACGCTTTGCAATGCTGACTACGAGTCTTAGGTTTGCCTCGGTAAGCTCGTCCTTCGCAGCCTTATCGCCCTCGGCAATTCTTTCTGCGAGATACTGCTCACGCTCTGCTGAAAGCAGAGGAATCTGACCGATATCCTTAAGATACATACGCACAGGGTCGTCCATAGCGTAGCCCTCTTGTGCGAGAATCTTCTCCATTTTTTCCGCGGATTCGTATTCCTCAACGTCCTTTTCAAGATCCTTGAGATGCTCGCTTTCAATATCCTCGGGAGTAGGTGCGTCCATTTCAACCTGAGATACCGCGTCGTACTCAATGTCCTCGAGCACCTTCATTATGCCCGAGCTTTCAATACCGTTGTTTTCCTTTGAATCAATGTAGTCGTTTACGTCAATCTTATCTCTGCTCATCTTAATATTCCTTTCTGATTTATGAGTCTGTGGGCTTCCCTCTCATTTTCGCTATAAAAGCTGAAAGCTCATCAAGCGTTGAGATTCCCTCGGCTCTTTTTTTCTCTTTAGAATTTTTAAGAGATTCAATTCCCTCTTTAAACGCCGCATCACCGTTATCCTCAAGTGACATTCTTTTGATTTTAAGAGAGGTGATTCTGCTGACCTCTTCCGTAGTGAAGCTAGCGTTCAGGTCCTTCATCGTATCCGAGTCGTAATAGCACTCCTTGATATAGATGAAAATTCTTTTACCAAGCTCCGTGAAAAAATCATCCTCACCAAGAGCCTGATTTTCAAAAGCGTAGCGTCTGTGCTCAGGATACAGCAGCATCATCGAAAGCACGAATTCCTCGTGGTGAGCAAGCGCCGGCGCCTTCGCGTAATCGGGATTAGTCCTGTCACCGTATCCCGCAAGAGTTCGCTTAGCTCCGTCCGCTTCCTTCTTTCTCTGATTATACTCCCGCTTTGAACGAATTCTGTTAATATCCGCTATAATATTTTCGGTCTTAAGCCCTAACTTTTTTGCAACTATCTGCGCATAGACTTCTCTTTCTGCCGAGGAATAATATGCGGAAATTACATTTTCTATCTCTCCAAGAACCTTTATGACATTTGCAGAAGAATTAATATCATACTTAGATAAAATGCTGTCGAAGGCAAAATCAAACTTAGTCTTAGCATCTTCAATAACCGATTTAAATGCATCGCTTCCGCGCGTTTTAATGTATTCGTCAGGGTCCTTTGCGCCCGGTATCGAAATAATACGAGTTTCGATTCCGACCTTACCGATAATACCAAGAGCACGGTTTGCCGCCTTTTGCCCAGCCTCATCCGAGTCATAGCAAATAAGTACCTTGGAGGTATACTTGCTTATAAGCCTTGCCTGCTCGTCCGTGATAGCCGTACCCAGAGTCGCGACTGCATTTTCAAAGCCTGCTGAATGAAGCGCAATTACGTCCATATATCCCTCGCAAAGAATAAGCATATCCTTACAGTGATGCCGCGCAAAATTCAGGGCAAAAAGATTTCTTGATTTTTTAAAGGCGGGCGTATCCGAGGTGTTTTTGTACTTCGGACGAGTTTCGTTATCCATAGCTCTTCCGCCAAAGGCGATAACATTACCGCTTACATCAATTATCGGAAACATTACACGGTTCCTGAATGCGTCGTAATATCTACCATTATCGTTTTTTCCGCAAAGGAACGCAGTAACGAGCTCCTCGTAGGTATATCCAAGCGACCGCATATGATTTGAAAACATATTAAAGTCATCAGGTGCATAGCCGAGTCCAAAGTGCCTTATCATTGACATGGACAGCCCTCGGGTTACGGTAAAATAATGAAGCGCCTCTTTTGATTTCGGTGTATCCAGCAAAAGGCATTTATGAAAGAAGCTTGCGGCGTCTTTATTTATTGCCCACATTCGTTCTCGGGAAACAGTATCAGGCTTTCTCGTGATTTGCGCAGGTCCGTCACGAAGCACCGTAACGCCTGCGCGCTTTGCCAAAAATTCAATAGCGTCAGGGTAATCAAGATGCTCTATTTCCTTGCAGAAGGTAATCGCATCACCGCCGATACCGCATCCGAAGCAGAAAAAGCTGTTTGTAGCGGGATAAACTGTAAAGGAAGGACTTTTTTCGCTATGAAACGGACACAAGCCCTTGTACATAGAGCCAGCGCGCTTAAGGTTAACGTATTGCGATATGTAATCCTGAATATCGGTGCGAATCAGTATTTCATCAATAACCTCTTGCTTGATTCCAGCCATAAGCCACTCCTTCCTCTTTTTCTTTCAATATCAATATACGACAGAATATTAAAAAAACACTCTTAAATCCAAAAAATTATTTTCTAAAATCGAAAATTTCATCAATTATATCCAGCACTGCTTTGCCAGAGGTAGTATTTTTGATTTTTGTTATAAAGTCGTTAAGCTTTTCGGAAATTACGCTACCCTTGATTTTTACAGCTTCGGTATATTCTGTATCCTCCGCGAGAAAGTCAAATTCCAAAAATGCGGGCAGTATTTTCTGGTAGTCTGAGTAATCCACGCAGACGGAAAGCCTGGTATAAGTATCGTAGGTAATTATATTTGCCTCTTTCAGAGCACCGAGAGCACTTTGACCGTACGCATGCACAAGACCGCCCGTACCGAGAAGCACGCCGCCGAAATAGCGTACCACGACGATAGCGGTATTCTGACACCCGTTTTTACGGATTGCATCGAGCACGGGCAGCCCTGCAGTTCCCTGCGGCTCTCTGTCGTCTGAAAATCGGGTGATGGAATTTTCAAGAAGCGAATATGCGTAAACGTGATGCTTAGCGTCAGGATACGCTTTTTTTACGTTATTTATAAATGCAATAGCCTCGTCCTCGGTCGAGCAAGGAATACAATGCGCGATAAAGACTGACCTTCTGTCCTCAAGGGTGAATTTTGACGGATGCTCTACAGTTGTATAGGACCTTATCATTTACCCTCTCTCCTCAAAAATAAATCTTTTAAAGTATCCAAAATCCTTTTTATCAACGACACACTTAACGATTATGCCACACTCAGCGTACTCCACCGAAAGAACGTTCGCACAGTCATAAAGAGTGCTTAAATGCTTCTGCTCATCGTAGGGTATAAGAAGCGTAGCCTTGCATTTTCTTTCTTTCAAGCAATTTTCAATAGTTGACAAAAGCTTATCAACGCCATCACCCGATTTTGCCGATAAAATTACCGTATTTTCACGCGGTATAGCGTAGGATGCACCGTCGGTGTCTGCCTTGTTGTATACATAGATCCTCGGCTTATCCTCTGCTCCAAGCTCACTGATAAGCGTTTCCGTAACCTCAATATGCTCGTGAACCTCAGGGTCGGTAATATCGGATACAATTATAAGAACGTCGGCATATCTTACCTCGTCAAGAGTTGATTTAAAGGCTTCTATAAGATGATGAGGAAGCTTTCGTATAAATCCTACGGTATCAGTAATAAGGACCGTTTCTCCCGATGGAAGCTCGAGTCTTCGCGTCGTTGAATCAAGCGTTGCAAAAAGCTTGTCCTCTGCAAGGACGCCAGCACCCGTAAGATAATTTAAGAGCGTAGATTTTCCTGCATTCGTATATCCAACCACGGCAAGCTTTGCAAGACCTGAGTCGTCACGCGCCGCGCGCATCGTATTACGGTTGTTTTCTATTTGACCAAGACGCTCCTCAAGAGCAGAAATACGGCTTCTCAAACGCCGTCTGTCTATCTCAAGCTTAGTTTCACCGGGTCCTCTCGAACCGATTCCGCCCCCCTGCCGTGAAAGCGCCGCACCCTTTCCGACAAGTCTGGGGGCTGTATATTTAAGCTGAGCAAGCTCAACCTGAAGCTTACCCTCAGCGCTCGTTGCGTGAAGAGCGAAAATATCAAGTATAAGCATACTTCTGTCGATTACGTCAACGTCTAAAAGCTCATCCTCAAGGTTTCTGATTTGCATCGGGGTAAGCGAGGTATCAAAAACAACAAGCTCACTTCCCGTATTATAGCAGAGTGAACGAAGCTCCTGAACCTTACCGCTTCCGATAACCGTACGCGTATCGCTGCTGTCCTTTATTTGTATCATTCGTGCATAGCACTCTCCGCCTGCCGTTTCAAGGAGGCGCTCAAGCTCGTCAAGGCTGCGGTTGCATTTTTCAAGCTCTGAGCCTCTTTCACAGACCGAAACTAAAATAGCCCGTCTTATCTTTTCTTCCATAGTGACCTCAAATAATCGTGTTTTATGCAAAAAGAGCGCAGGACACCGTCCAACGCTCTTTTTTTCGCAATGATTACTTGCTCATTGCAAGACGCTTCTTAAATCTGTCGAC
>CAZDON010000139.1:0-4376 GCA_964507065.1 uncultured Ruminococcus sp.
ACGCTCTCGGCAAGTCCGCACTTGTCGAACTCGTCGCGAAGAATCGCGTCCGCCTCGCGAAGGGCGTTAAGCCTGTCCCTTGTGATAGCACCGAGGCAACGCACGCCAAGACCGGGGCCCGGGAACGGCTGACGGTATACCATTGAATGAGGAAGTCCGAGCGCCTCACCGACGACTCTTACCTCGTCCTTATACAAAAGCTTAAGAGGCTCGACAAGCGAGAACTTAAGGTCCTCGGGAAGTCCGCCGACGTTGTGGTGCGACTTTACTGCCTTTTTACCCTCGCCCTGCTTTACGCTCTCAAGAATATCGGGATAGATAGTTCCCTGTGCGAGGTACGAGATGCCCTCGATTTTCCTTGCCTCATCGGCAAAGACGTTGATGAACTCAGCACCTATAATCTTACGCTTGCTCTCAGGGTCGCTGACTCCGCTAAGCAGGTCGAGAAATCGATCGGTAGCATCGACGTAGACGAGATTCGCGTCCATTTCATTTTTAAAGACCCGGACGACACCCTCGGACTCGTTCTTTCTCATAAGTCCGTGATTTACGTGAACACAGTAAAGCTGCTTTCCAATAGCCTTAACGAGAAGCGCCGCAAGAACCGACGAGTCAACTCCGCCTGAAAGCGCGAGGAGCACCTTCTTATCACCAACTTCGGCACGGACTGCCTCTATCTGCTCGTTAATAAAAGCATCGGCAAGAGCCTTGGTCGTTATACGCTGCATAGAATCGGGACGCACATTATTCTGCATAGGAATTCTCCATCTCCGTCGCATACGCGACATATCAAATTTTTTATGAGAATATTATAGTACATTTCGGTATCAAAATCAACACCTTTTTTGCAAAATTCTAAATTTTACGCCAACCCCGCGACAGCGGGACTTCATCCGCTGAAGGCGGACTTCATCGCACAAGCGATTTCATCCGTCAAGGACGGATTTCATTCCCCGCTTTCCGCGGGGAGACTCACGGCTCAGTGACCGTGAGCCTTCCGCTGATGGCAGTAATCTTGTAATTTTCGGTAACGTCAACGCCCTGAGCGTTTACAATTCTTAGCCCTACCTCGTCGACGTGGTTTTCCACCGTGCCTACGTCGGTAATCGAGCCTACCGCCGTCGCGACGAGCGTATCACCCTCGCAAAGAGAGCCGAAGGTAACGCTTACACTGCTGTTGACAAGTGCCTGCCCGTTGTACTCGCGCACCTCGCTTGCGGCGGTGACGGTTATGGGTCTGTAATCGACCGTGATGCCGACACCGTCAATTTTAAGGAAGTAGTCAGCCGTCACGTCCTCGCCCGCCTCGTTAAGCACGCGGTAAGGAAGCGCGTAAAGGGCGTCGATATCAAGCACTCCGACTGCCGTCCTTTCTCCGGAAAGCAGGAATTCAAGAGTAAATCCGTCGGGAATGTCGACTATCCTGTAATCGTTCTCACCGTAGCTTATAGGAAGTCCGTCGTAAATCTTGCTGATTTCGTAAAGCTCTATCCGTATCCACGGCTTGGTAACCGTTATCTTACCCGTACGGAGCGTGATATTAAAGAGTGCCGTCACGTCGTTTCCGTCAGGGTCATAAAGCTTAAGGGATGCGATTATACTTTCACCGGTACCGAGCTCGGTGCGGTTTCCAACCACCATTACCTCGTAGGTAAAGCCGAGCGTAAGGAGCTTGGATATATCATTGTAGCCGTCGGCATAAAGCTCACCCTTAGCAAAGAGCGGACCGCCGTCGTACTCCTTGTAAACGTGAACGGGACGCACCTCAAGGTCAAGCGATATATCGGGATATTTCGTAAGAAGCTCATCCTCGGTTATATCCGACTCGCCGCCGATGCTCGCGTCCGTATCCGCTACGTCAACGCATATCCAGCCGACGCCGTCGATATAAACCTCGACCCACGCGTAGGACGAGCTTGCCTTAAGCTCGCACCACTCGCCTGCCTCGACCTCGGCAACGTAGCCTATCGTGTATCTTGCAGGTATGCCGAGCGCACGGTAAAGCATAGTCGCGCTTGCCGCGAAGTGCTGGCTTATACCCTCTCTGTACTCACCGAGGAATGCGGTTACAACGTTTTCCTCGCCGTCAAGACCCGAATCGTAGCCGCTGTCGTATTTAGCCGAAGCGCTTATATAATCTCTGACCTTTTCAATAATATCGGAGTCAGAGGCGTCAAGCCCTGCGTTGCTAATAATAGTTTGCATAAAGGCAAGAGTTTCGGCATCTACGCTAAGGTAATTTTCCTTAACGAACTCACGGTACAGAAGCTCTGCATCCGCAAGGTCGCCGAGGTATCCGACGAGGTCAGCGCCGTAGCCGTCGTACGCATAGTGGCTTACCGAGAAGTTGCCGACGGTGTCCGTTCCGTATACCACGTCACTCGTCTGAGCCTCGTAGCCCTCCTCCTCAGCCGTCATATAGTAAGGAAGCGCAAAGGTCGTGGAATAGGGCTGGACTATGAGCTTATACGCCATAGCTCCGCGGTTTCGCATAGCAATGCCCGTAAGGTAGTTAAAGCTGAATCTTCCGTATACGAGCTCACTGTATTCGGGCGCTTCAAGGAAGGCTCTTCCGCTATACGCGCCAAAGCTCTTATAGCGAAGGTAGATTTTGCCCGTGTACTCGCTCCTCAGGTGCATAGCGATATGATTATCGCTTCCCTCGGTCACAAGACCCGTGGTGATGCTTCCGCTGTCGTCAAGAGTGCCGCCGAAGTACTTTTCCTTATCCTCAAGCGCAAGCACCTCAAGCTTGCCTAGCGTTTCTCTTATATCGTAGTGACGGGTCACGTCCGTGCCGTCATCAGCGATAATCGTGATAGTAAAGGTGTTGTCGCTGACGCCCACCTCAGTTCTCGTTCCCGTCACGGTTACGGTAACCGTGTCACCCGTGCGGATTTCTCCGTCGGTCACGATATACCTGTACTCGTGGCAGGTAAGCGGCGTACCGTCGTATTTCTTCTCCGCGCCCTCGGTTATAACCTCGATAGTCGCGATAGGAAGCACGTTAAGCGTGCCGTCGATATAGGTTATCTCGTAGTTTCTGATAACGTCAGCGCCAAGCGCGTCGGTTATTTTAAGGTTTGCCTTATCAATGACGTTCTTCTCAAGTCCGACCTCAGTCCTCTGTCCGACGGTCGCACAGACGAGCGTCTGGCTCGGTGCAACGCCGTCACCGCCCACTGTGAAGTCGGGGCAGGTAAGAGGCGTGCCGTCCCAGCGTCGCTCGGCACTTCCTGCCGTGAGAGTGAGCTTACGCTTCGTTACGGTAAGAGTACCGTCTATAAGAGTAATTTCATAGCAGTCGGTAACGTCGCGGCTGCCCATCATAATAACTATCGAGTCCCCGTCGATTACGTTGGGAACGCTTCCCGCGTCGGTAATCGTACCGACGACGTCAAGGGCGGTTATCGAGTGCGTCGGGGGAACCGTGCCTGCGGTTATACGGTAGCTGTCCTTGATAAGCGGAGTTCCGTCGTAAACCTTAGTGGCGTCGTCCGCTGTAAGCGTAATCTTGCGCTTGACGACCTCAAGAGTGCCCTTGATAAGAGTTATCTCGTAGTTATCGGTAGTATCGTATCCGTCGTAGCTGTGCATCGTAACCGACGCGATTTCATTGTCGCTGACACCGACCTCGGTTCTTGAGCCCACGATAGTAACCACGGCGCTATCTCCCGTACCAAGACCTCTGTCGGAGGTTATAGTGTATTCAGGCTTCGTATGCTCCTGCCCGTCAAACTCCCACAGTCCGTCCTCGGCACGAAGGGTTATCGGGGACTTCTTTATTCTGACCGTGCCGTACTCCTTGTAGTCAATGACGTAGTTTTCACTGACGTCATCGCCAAGGGCATCTCTAACGATAACCGTAAAATCGTTCTTAACCGTGCCCTCGGACACGAATCTTACCTCAGGATAGCCCACGATATCCGCGCGCTGACCGTCCGCTATTTCATCGGGATAGTCGGCACTTATATTATAGGTAAAGGTCTTGTCGCTGTGAGTAAGTCCGTCGTAGTACCACTCACTCGTACCCGTGGTTACGGATATTCTTCTGTGAGTTATCTCAAGCGTGCCGTAGCTCTCGTAGGTGACGTCGTAGTTCTTGTCAAGCTCCGAATTTCTGGAGAAGAGCGATACGGTAAAGATATTGTCAACCACACCGTCGGCAACCGTCTTTACCGAGGGTGCGTCTATATAGGTCACCGTCTGCCCCTCGACGAACCTCAGCGAGCCGTCCGAGTAGGTAAAGCTTTCCTGCTTGTGCTCACGGCCGTCGTAGACCCACTTGCCTGAGTCGGTCCTTATGCTGACGGGTCTTGGAGTCACCTCAAGAGTGCCTTCCTTTACGTAAGTAATAGCGTAGTTGTCGCTGTACT
>CAZDON010000140.1:0-4375 GCA_964507065.1 uncultured Ruminococcus sp.
AGCTTGGTAACACCAAGCATTTCAAGACCGTAGGTCATTTCAAAAATTCGCCTTTAGCGGATTTATTTCATTGCGTGTTCTCCGCTTTGGATAACACGCTAAATTTTTGCTATCACTTTTTGCTCTTGCGCGTACGGGCTGTGGATTTTTCGCGCGAGGTGATATACAGCCTGATTATCTCAAGGAGCGTATCCTTGAGCGCTTCGCGCTCCTTGCCCGATAGACCTGAGGCGCGGCGGTATTCGGTGAGAAGCTCGCACTCGTCGTCCGAAAGCTCTGACGAGTCGGCTGCGACGGGCATATCGAGAAGTCCGCCGATGCTTATAGAAAAGCAATCGCAAATGCGCGGCAGCATACGCATATAGGACGACGAGCGTCCTCTGCGCCAGTTGTTTACGGTTTTTGGCGGAAGTCCGAGCTCACGCTCGAAGGCGGCGTCGCTTTCGTACTCGTCGTCGATAAGCGCGGTGAGTCTTTCAAGCACGGATTTTGACGAGGAGTTCATTTAGTCGTTCCCCTTTTTTTCTTTTTTGCTGCGGAGTATCCGAACTTGCCTATTTTCTTTCCGAGGGCGAAGTACTCGCCGTGAGAGTAGGCGATAAGCCCCGCTTTGTCAAGCCTGAGTCTGCCATCCTCGTCAAAATAGCTCTCGTCGGCGCTGACCGACAGAATATCTGCCATAAATACGTCGTGAGTGCCCATTGAGATTACCTCGAACACACGGCATTCAAGCGAAAGGGGGCTTTCGGCAATAGTGGGCGGTGCTACGCACTCGCTCGGACATTTGGTAAGACCGAGCTTTTCAAACTTGTCTACCTTAGCGCCCGTGTAAATTCCCGAAAAATCGGTAGCCCTGGCGAGTCGCTCGTTGGTGAGGTTTATTACGAACTCGCCGCGCTCGGTGAGAAGCTTATGCGAGTATCTTGAGGGGCGTACCGAAATATATGCACGGGGTGGGTCTGATGAGAGTATTCCGCACCACGCAACAGTGATGATATTTGAGCTTTCCATATCCCCGACGGTTGCCATAACCGCGGGAAGCGGCGCAAGAAGCGTGCCTGCCTTAAGAGTGCGTCTTGCCATTATTTTTTGTCCCCCCGACTCTCGTTTTTCTTAAGCATACCGAGCCACGTCTTAGTAAGAATGGGGTCGGGAATAAGCTTGAAGAGAAGATGCTGAAGCTTCGTATACCAGTTGGTAACGCACATAGTCTTGCCGCGGCGGCTTGCCTTGATGCAGCGCCTTACCACGTCCCCGACAGAAAGCAGGGGCTTCATTGACTTCGGCACGTACGCGCCGGGTGCGTCGAGCGACTTCGGTAAAAACTCGGTGTCTACCCAGCCCGGGCAGAAGCAGGTTGCCCTGATTCCGTAGGGGCGAAGCTCGTAGTTGAGCGATTTCGTGTAGTGAAGGATAAATACCTTTGAGGACGAGTAGATATTGAAGTGGGGAAGGGGCGTGAAGCACGAGCCTGAGCCAAGCTCTATAATTCTGCCGCCTCGTCTGATGAAGGGCACGGTCATATGCGTAATAAGCACGCTTGCCTTTACGTTGAGGTCAATCATATCGCATACGGTCTTCTCGTTCAGCACGTCAAAGGAGCCGAATACTCCAAAGCCCGCGCAGTTAATGAGTAAATCGACCTCAGGGGCCTCATCAAGAAGCGCCTCTCTGTAACGGTCGATGCCCTCCATAGTCGTGAGGTCTGCCGAAATTATCCTGCACTGGCAGCCGAGCTCCGCCGCTAAGGACTCCATTTTGTCAGTTGAGCGCGCGATGAACCAGAATTTGTCGAAGCCCCACTCGTCGTGAAGCTGCTTTGCAAATTCGCGTCCGATACCGCTTGACGCGCCTGTAATTATTGCAAGTGCCATATAAATATCCTTTCTAATTTAGTATATACCGTAATTGTAGCACATATTACGAATTTTGTAAATAACCTTCTTAATTTTTAAGAAAAAACTTAACGTGACACAGTCACAGAAGTGATTTTTCCCCCGTGCTATAATAGTATCGGAAAAAAGGCGGGTATGTAACGCCGCCTAGGGTGGAAAACTAACTAAAAAAAGTGGAGGACTTTAAAATGGCAAAAATCAAGCTTAACCGTGAAAATTTTGATAATACAGTGGCGCAGGGCGTCGTGCTCGTTGACTTTTTCGCCACTTGGTGCGCACCCTGCCGCGCGCTTATGCCTATCGTCGAGGAAATAGCAAATGAAAGGAGCGATATCAAGGTGGGCTGTGTAAACGTTGACGAGGAAAGGGAGCTTGCAGAGCGCTTCAGGATATCGTCGATACCCACGCTTCTTATTTTGAGGGACGGCGAGATGGTATCTAGGACGCAGGGCGCAAGACCCAAGGCGGCGCTCCTTGAGCTTCTTGACGAGGCGCTTTGATAAAAATGGAAAGGCTATACGACGTTATAATAATAGGCGGCGGCCCTGCCGGATATACCGCGGCAGTCTATACCGCACGCGCGGGGCTTGACACTCTCGTGCTTGAGCCTATGTATATTGGCGGACAAATGGCGCTTACGGGCAAAATCGAAAATTACAGCGGATACGACGAGGGAATAGAGGGCTTTGAGCTGGGGCAGCGTATGCAAAACGGAGCGCACCGCGCTGGCGCCGCGACTAAATACGAAACGGCGACGGAGCTTGCAAGGGACGGTGAGCTATGGCGAATTATAACCGACTCAGGCGGTGAGTACCGCACGCGTGCCGTGATTATCGCGACGGGCGCTGTGGCAAGGCGGCTTTCGCTTGTCGGTGAGGACGCGCTTATCGGGCGCGGCGTGCATTACTGCGCTCACTGTGACGGCGGATTTTACAGAGGTAAAAGGGCCGTCGTCGTGGGAGGCGGAAACACCGCGGTAGGTGAGGCGCTCTATCTCTCGCGCATATGCGAGAGTGTAACTCTTATTCATAGGCGCGACACTCTGCGCGCCGGCGGCGCTTCAGTCGAGGCACTTCTTCGGTGCGATAACGTTGAGATTATCTACGGTGCGAGCCCTCTTGGCTTTATAGTCGAGGGCGATACGCTCACGGGGCTTCGTATTTCGGTCGGGGATGAGGAAAGAACGCTTTCCACCGACGCCGTTTTCGTGGCTATTGGACGCGTGCCGTCGAGCGAGCTCGTAAGAGGGCTTCTTCCTCTTGACGAGAGCGGCTATATTATAGCAGGCGAGGACACCGTGACCGCTATGCCGGGGCTGTTCGTCGCGGGCGACGTCAGGACGAAGCCGCTTCGCCAGATAGTTACCGCCACCGCTGACGGCGCGGTAAGCGCGTATGCGGCAGAGAGCTACGCGTCACGCGTGACGCACCAATGAAATCCGTCTTGCGACGGATGAAGTCGCTTCGTGATGAAATCTTGGCTTTGCCAAGGCTTGAGATGCTGCGCACTACGAAAGGAGCAGGAGTAAGGGGATTAAATTTCCCTTTACTCCTGCCCTGTTTTTTAATCAATTGTGCCGGCGCCTGCTGAATATTCCGACGGGGTTATGCCGTAAAGCTCGATAAACGCGCGCCTGAAGGTGCGCTCACAGCTGAAGCCCGATGCGGCTGCGACCTCAGAGCTTTTCATATTGTGAAGCGACATAAGCTCCTTTGCGTAGTCAATTCTCAGGGAATTGACGAGCTTTCTGAAATTCATATTCGGTATTGCCGAGATACAGTGCGAAATATAGGTGGGAGAGTAGCCCACCGCCTCGCTCACCGCTTCTAAGGAAAGAGGCTCAAGATAATGCTCCGACACGTAGGTAAGCGTTTTAGCCAGCGCGCGCCTGTCGACGTCAAGCTCTGCTCTCGGCACTAGCCTTGCGTATTCCTCCAGCACCGCGTGAGTGAGCGCGGTTACCGTATAAAACAGCCCCTCACCGTCTTTTATCGCTGTAGGACTGTCAAGCCCCACAGGCAAATGATTTACCACGTACTCAAAGAGTGATTTCGACGGTGTGAACACCGCGCGCTCACCGTTAATGCTATGGGCAAAGGGTGACAGAAAGTTGTTCGAGATTACGCCTATCCATAATTTAGCGTATTCGGGCGTGCGAAAGGCGTGCGTGCGAAAGGGGGCTATAACGGCAAGGTCGCCCGCTGTTGCTATCTCCGTTTTGCCGTCGACGGTGATTTGCACTTCACCTGCCGTGACGCATACTATTTCGGGAAATTGATGAATACGCTCGGCACATTCATACCGTCCCTCGCGGCTTACCGTCTTAATGGACGCATCGCAGCCGAAATTCTGAAGCTGAATAAAAATTGTCCTCACCCCACATTGTGCTTTTATGGAAATTATAGCACCTTTACGCCTTTATGTCAAGAAAGAGTGCCTGAGATACAGCACCGACGGTATTTAAAATATTGATACAAGGA
>CAZDON010000141.1:0-4363 GCA_964507065.1 uncultured Ruminococcus sp.
GCTCTGAAATGAACGAAGCACTCCCCAGCGCAACCCTTGTCAGAAGGCTGATGCGCGAGGGCAAAAGCTTTTCAGAGCATCTGCCTGCCGCTACACTACCGATTATAGACGAGGCGTATAAAAACAACGATATGCCCTGCGAGCTTAGCCGTCTTGATTCGGCGGTAATTTCTTACTTCAGATTAAACCCGACTCCAAGCGAAGCACTTGCTGACCTCGGTGACGGTTTATATTATCGCATCAGGGAAAATTCACTTGATGCAAATACAATAAATGACCTGCTAATGCTTACTAAAACAAAAAAATACACCGATGCTAAAATCAGGCGCGATATGTGGTATGCTTTTTTCGGCGTTACCTCCTCCGACAAGAGCGAAATGCCTCATTATACGCAAATTTTAGCAATGGATGATGTTGGTAAGTCGTTGCTTCATTCGTTTGCCAGGAAGTCGGCAATAACGATTCTTACAAAGCCCTCAGACCGCGTGCGGCTCGATATGACAGCACTTCGGCAAAAGACACTTACCGATAGTGCCGACGCTATTTTCGAGCTTACAAAGCCTACGCCAAAGTCCGGGAGAAGCGCTGTAAGAATGTCACCTTTTATAAAATAATATTTTGCGTATTATTTATGCTTGACTAGTTTTGTCGAAGCTATTTACAAGCTATAATACCTCTGATATTATTTTATACGAAAGGGCGTTTATTGCGGCAATGTCCTGTCAAATAAAAAGAAAGGAGTTCAAAATGTTTGAATTAGTTGGAATCGGTGAGGACGAATTTCTCACCTATAAGGAAAGACCTCTCGTACGCAGCGGAGCCGAGATATTTTACGGTGACTTAAATGCAGCGGCACACGTCGAGATGCAGATAATGAACGAAAAGAACGTAAGCGGATTTACTATTCCCGACCAGATTGTCCTTAATCTGTTTGAGAAGGATATTCCGGTTCCGAAAAGAAATTACAGAACGAGCGGACTTTTTGATGCGCTTAATCTTGCCGCATCCTGGCTCGACGGCTATAAGTAATAGCGTCCTGACCTAAAACGTGCGCACGCTTTGTGCGCAAGGAGGTAAAAAATGAATAACGATAAAATCGGCAATCTTCTACGAGTGGTTGCCGTTATTCTTATAGCCGTGTTGGCGCTGTTTCTAATAGGCGCCACCGCACACGGCAGCTTTATGACACCTGATGACGAGAATAATTCAGAGGGTGATGACAGCTCAGATGACGACAATAGCAGCACACCGCCGCCAGATGAGGATACTGAGAATAACGATAATACGGACGGCGAGAATACTCCGCCGCCAGAGGTCGTTTTACCGACATATACCAGCAAGCTTACAGGCCTTACTGTAACGGAAGAAGAGTATCTTCGCAAGTATTACGCGCTCATTTATTCCTCAGGAGCAACTCTTTACGGCATTTCATCGGCAGATTTAGTTGTTGAAATCCCAACCGATAAGGATGAAACTAGATACCTGGTTTATTTAAATAATCCTGAGAATTTCGGCAAATTGGGCACACTTTCCGAAGCAAGAGATAATATACTCGCTCTGCAAAACACCTTTGGCGGTATTTTTGTCGCAAACGGCACAGACGGAGCAATAGGCTACACCCCGAGCGGAAGTCTACATATTGATTTTACCCTTGACAATAAGTATTCCTACAACGAGAGCGTTCAGGATACTTATACCTCAGGCTCACTTATAAAGGATTACGTTGCTGATAAACAGATTGACGAAAACAGCGGCACTATCACAACGCTTCCCTTTCTTTTTTCGGATGAGGATATAGTTGGTAAGGCTTCGTGTCAGGTAATTTCACTTCCCTTTTCGGACTATGCGTCAACGACCTTGGTTTTTGATAAGACTTATGCAAAATATAAGCTTACGTTCTTAGGCAAGGAGCAAACGGATATACTCAGCGGTGCGTGTGCGTCGTTTACGAATGTGTTTGTCCTGTTTGCAAATTCAACGACCTATGAGCGCTCTGATTTAGTAGAAACGGTTATCGAAACCTGCTCGGGCGGCAGCGGATATTACGCATCCCTTGGCGGTCTTACGGAAATACGGTGGGAAGCAGATAAAAGCGGACGTATTACCTTTAAAACACTCACCAGCGAGGCACTTTATATCAACCCCGGAAATACCTACGTCGGATATTTCAAGGCATCCTGTGCCAAGGACGTCAGCTTTGAATAGCTTTTAAATATGAAAGGCAAGATTGAATCAGGGACTTGTTTATAGCCCAAATTCTCCCTTGCCTTTTTTATTATTTGACACAAGACAGATTGTTTAATCTTCCATCTGCTTCCCTAAAAATATACCTGCGGTCTGTATAAGCTTAAGCTCGATTTCGTCAGAGATTTTATTATCGGCATTAGTAGCGCGATCAATACACGAAACGACACAGCCTATAATATCACCCCCTGCAATAATCGGCATAGCGCAGCTGATATAATGCTCACCCCCAAAATCGGTGATATTCATGCTGTCCTTACGCGTTGTATTTTGATAAAGTGCTCTTGCGTCTATAATTTCCTCGAGCTCAAGTGAAATCTTCTTATCCATATACTCACGCTTAGATGCACCCGAAACTGCGATAACAGCATCGCGGTCGGTAATCATAATCGGCATTCCGGAGGTTTTATTAAGTGTTTCTGCATACTCCTGTGCAAAGCCCTGAAGCTCGCCTATCGGAGAATATTTCTTAAAAATTACCTCCCCTTCTCTATCGGTATATATTTCAAGCGGGTCGCCCTCGCGTATACGCATCGTTCTTCTTATTTCTTTTGGAATAACGACTCTTCCGAGGTCGTCAATCCTTCTTACAATTCCTGTGGCTTTCATATATATAAAAATAATCTCCTTGTTTATAATAGTGGCTGGTACTATTATTTGTAAAACAAGGAGATTTATACTTTACAAGATTAATATTAACCCTCAAAGGGCTTTGTTTTATCAAAAATCAAATTGCTTTTTTTCATAATATCAAAAAATGCTTCTTCCCCGATTTTTGATTTTGCACGCAAAAAGCATTTATAGGCATTTTTGTCACGCATATGGATATCGCTGCCAAGTCCTACGACAACACCGTCGTTTATCCATTCATACAATGCTTTCCTTTTAAAAAATGCGCAAAGAGAGTCACAGTTTAACTGAACAGAAGCTCCGATAGATACCAGCTCATCAATTATTTCCTCTTTATATCTGTCGGCATGCGCAAGCACAACCGAAATCCCGCGTGATATTATTTTCTCAACGGTTTCAGTATATCTCTCGGAATAATCGTTAAAGGGTATCTCAAGAAGAAGCGTATCAGAGCCAAAAAGGCAGAGTGCTTCAAGCCCCTCCAGTCTGTCAAGTCCAGGGCAAAGCAATACCTCAGCGCCAAGGCGTATATCAATATCCTGAGCAGATTTTTTAAGATTAAGGTACGCTGAATTTCTACTTTTGATAAAATCCTCGAAGCGATGTGCGTGCGGATAGAAATGTGAGGTTGAAAAAACTGTATCAACCGATGCGCGCCTTGCAAGCTCTAACTGATAGAGCGAGGTTTCCATGCTGTCAGAGCCATGATCTACGCAAGGCAAGATATGCGTGTGAAAGTCTATAATACGCATAAGTTTGCCATCCTTATAATTATTTGCCGTAATAATCGTAAACTCCGTATTTAAATTTTCGATATCTTCCGTATTTGGTATTTGTACCGTACTTACCACTTATACGCTTGGGATTAACACTGCAAAGGATTATACCGCCAACCTCTGCCTCAACCTGCTCAAGCCTTGAAATTGCGATAGAGAGTGTGTTCACATCAGAATAGTCAGCTCTTGCAACGAGAAGATAGCTGCTGACCTTATCCGAGAACAAAAGTGCGTCAGATACAAGATTCAGAGGCGGGGTATCAATTATAACGTAATCAAATCTTTCATCACAAAGCTCAAAAAGCTTATTCATTCTTTCGGTGTTAATGAGCCTTGAGGGGTTTGCAGAGCGCGCACCTGAATAAAGCACCTTAAGATTTGACACCTTAGTATCACAGAAATTCGGTCTTTCATCAATTCCCGCAAGATACTCGCTTATACCGTGAACGTGTGTGCCCCCAGAAAGAAGCTTCTCAATTCTGGGGCTTCTGATATCACCGTCAATAAGAAGCACACGAGCCGATTCAATATTCTGTGCAATTGTAATAGCAAGATTTATAGAAACATAAGTCTTGCCCTCGCCCGTACAGGGTGAGGTTATTACGAACTTCTTGCATTTATCCTCTATCGGCATATAAATAAGATTAGTATACACCGAGCGGAATGCTTCCTTTACAGCAAAGGGTGAATTATCTGAAAGCACGCGAAGAGCA
>CAZDON010000142.1:0-4339 GCA_964507065.1 uncultured Ruminococcus sp.
TAATAAGCTTAATTGCGTACTCGTAGCACTTGTCAAAATAATCAGAGCCGTAGAAGATTCCGCCCGTAGGCTCGCAACCAAGCCAGAGAAGGTCCTCAAGAATACTTTCTACATACTCGTTATCCTCTTTTGCAGGATTCGTATCATCATAACGAAGATTAAAAAGACCGCCGTACTTCTTCGCTGTCTGTGAGTTTATCCAAATAGCCTTTGCAGAGCCGATATGAAGATATCCGTTAGGCTCAGGCGGAAATCTCGTATGAATTTTTAGCTCGGGATTCTGTCTTAAATCCTCGTCAATAATGTCGTGAATGAAATTATTTCTTATTTCTTCCATTGTTTTATCCCTTTATTATACTTTAAATATTTAAATACTTTAATGAATCGCCGAGCTTAAAGCTTCCACCGTGACCTGAATATACGTATATTTCAGGGTCGAGCGCCTTTAGCTCTCTTAACGAGTGTAAAAGGTCTGTAAGACTTCCCGTCGGTAAATCATATCGTCCGTAGCCGCCACCTTCAAAGACCGTATCACCTGAAAACAGATTGCCTGAATAAAGATAACATACGGAGCCCTCCGTGTGTCCCGGGGTTGAGATAACCTCAATTTCACCGAGTGAGGTGCAGATTTTATCTCCACCGGATACTGTGGTATACACCCCCTCGTATCTGAGTGTCGTCGACCTTAACATAAACGCGCAATTATAAAATATATCGTCAAGACCGCGCACCTCTTTCTCTGGCAGAGTTATCGGTATACCACGGTCGTGATAGCTTTCGATTTCAAGGAAATGGTCTATATGCGCGTGTGTAAGCAGGCACCGCTCAAATAAGACCTCTTTGAGCGACGGCTCCCTTTTGATAATCTCATCAAGTGACGTTGAGGGGTCTATAACAAGTGCGTGAGTGCCGTCGGTAATAACGTGTGTGTTAGAGGCAAAGGCATCCTCTCTTGAAAAGGTATAAATCATATATTGTTTTAACACTATATTTTATATTTTCATAAACTGTTAATGCACCGATTAACAAATGGGGGTATTAAAGTGAAGAAGGCTATTATATCATTAAGCTCAAACACGTATGCGATTAAGGCGAAAAAGCTTCTTTTGGCAAAGGGTATATCAGCCCGTGTCGTAAAGGTTGACCGCGGCATATCATCACAGGGCTGCGGCTTTGGCATTGAAATTAATTATATTGATTATTATGCCGTAATAGGCGAGCTTCGTGAAAACGGAATAACCTACTCTATCACTCTGCCCTACAATTCATAAAAAAGGTGGGGATCATACGGTTTATTTAGACAATGCGGCAACAACCTTCCCAAAGCCGCCGTGCGTCTTACGAGAGGTAAACCGCTGTATTAAATCATATTTGGCAGGCGCGGGGCGTTCATCTCATAAGCCTGCGCTAAAAAGTGCGGAAATGCTATACGCGGCAAGAGAGGGCGTATGCAGTATGCTTGGCATTGACACACCTGAGTCGGTCGTATTTACGCTCAATGCCACCTACGCGCTTAATATCGCGATTAAAACGACCATTGCATCTGGCAGCCACGTTCTAATATCCGACCTTGAGCATAACTCGGTGCTGAGGCCCATCTACAAGCTTACGCGAAAGGAAAATGTAAGCTTTTCGGTCTTTTCTACCGCTACCTCATCGCTTGAGGACGAGATAGAGCGCCATATTACGAAGCAAACGCGTGCGATAGTGTCAACACTAGGCTCGAATGTGACGGGCAGAAAAATACCGCTTTCCCTCTTATCAAGGATAAGAAAAAGGCATAATATAAAGCTTATAGTCGATGCCTCTCAGGTAATCGGTCACGAGGAAATCAACCTCAGGAAAACACCCGTTGACGTGTTGTGCGCACCTGGGCATAAGGCTCTTTTCGGTATAGCAGGAATAGGCTTTGCAGTATTCTTAGACAAGACCTCAAGAGAGAGCTTTATCGAGGGCGGCAGCGGAGTCGACAGCCTCAACCCTCTTATGCCTGAGGAAAATCCGGAGCATTTTGAGGCAGGTACACCGCCAATACCGGCGGCTGTATCTCTTTATCAGGGAATAAAATATATAAGCTCCGTAGGTATGCCTGATATCAAGGCAAGGCTTGACTCGTATCTTGACGAGTATCGCGTAAGGCTTGAGAGTATTTGCGATGTAACCGTTTTTTCCGAGGGGCTTGGTATTTTATCCTTTAAGCTCCAGGACGTTCCCTCCTCTGTTATAGCTTACGAGCTTGACAGAGCTGGAATATGCGTAAGAAGCGGTCTTCATTGCGCTCCGCTTATACACGAAAGTCTGGGAACGCTGAAGCAGGGGTTGGTCAGGCTTAGTCTTTCGTATCTTAATAAGCCAGAGGACGCCGATAAGCTTTATTCGGCAATGCTTTCGATAAGAAAGAAATATTAAAGCGTAATAAGGATGGGGTTAACCTCATCCTTTTTTATTAAAGCTTGCCGAGCATTCCGAGTATCGCAAGATATGCTCGGTGCTGATGAAGCGCGTAGTCCTCGCCGTTACAGTCGATAATAATATCAGCGTACTTTTCATAAAGAGCGCATCTTTCACAGTAAAGGTCGTAAAGCGTTTGCCCTTCACGAAGCACTACGCCGCGCTTGGAGTAATCTCCAAGACGGAATTTAATCGTTTCAAACGAGCAACTTAAATATACTATTTTACCGAGCGATTTAAAATGCTCAATACATTTAGGATAATATATAGCGCTGCCGCCCGGAGCTAAAAGCGCATTGTCATCCTTTATCGAAAGGATTGTTTCTTCCTCGATTTTCTTAAAGGCGTCAAGCCCCTCTGTATCAATTATTTCCTGAAGCTTTTTACCCGTATTACTCTCGATAACTCGGTCGGCATCGATAAATTTCATGGAAAGTCGCTTTGAGAGATGCCTGCCCATACAGGATTTGCCGCTGGCAGGCATTCCAACGAAGGTGAAGGTCATATTCTGAATGCTCCGTTATATAATTTCGTAAATATCTGATTCTTTTATGTCAAAAATTGCACAGCCGTACGCCGTAACAGTGTGAGCCTTGTGCTCTTTTCCACCTAACAGTTCACGCTCACGGTGTGAAAACTCGATTTTTATATCACGCATACTGTTGTTAAGTAAGGTTATATGACGCACGCCGTCCTTATATCGCGAAAATATAAGTCTTTCGGGTACAAGCTCAATAAGAGTGAAAACTCCGTCACGGTAAAGCTCATACTCACGCCTGATTTTACCGATTTTTCTATAATGGCTAAGAAGCTCCTCGTCCATACCTCCCCAAGGGAACGGTCTGCGGTTAAATGGGTCGTGGTATCCCTCAAGACCTACCTCGTCACCGTAGAATATCGCGGGAATACCCGGAAGCGTTGCAAGAGCTGTGTATGCCATTTTTACCAAAGCTACTCCGTGTGCACGCTCATTCTTGTCAAGAAACGTATTGGCAAGAATCCTATTAGGAACTCCGTCAGGGCTTTTTCCTGCAAGAGTCGTAATTAGTCTTTCCGTATCGTGCGTGCCGAGAAGATTCATCTGCATATCACGCACACGCTTTGGCGCGTTGAAGGTTACCTCGGTCAGAGCATATCTCAGAGGAGCTACGTCTTTATCGCGAAGGAAGGCTAAAATTCCTACCCGATAGGGATAATTCATTACCCCGTCAAGCTCACTTCCAAGATAATAACGCTTTCTTTTGTCGTAGGCAATTTTGTTTGAGCCGTCCTCCCATACCTCACCGTACAGAAGATTTCTATTCAGATTTAGGGAAAGACGCTCCTTTATGCGGACAAGAAATTCATCCGAAAGCTCGTCCGCAACGTCAAGCCTGAAGCCTGCAATGCCAAGCCTTGCGTATTTTTCGATAACTCCCCCCTCGCCTGCGATATAGTCGCCGCAAGCGGGCTTGTCGGGATGAATTCTCGGAAGAATTTTAATTCCCCACCAGCTAGTATATTTTTCAGGAAAGCTCTGAAAATCATACCACTCGTAATAAGGAGAGTCCTTTGACTGATACGCGCCGAGGGTGTCATATCTTCCGTTTATGTTAAAATAGATGCTATCTGCACCCGTATGATTAAATACACCGTCAAGAATGATACCGATTCCCCTCGCCCTTGCCTCGCTAATAAGAAGCTTAAGCGCCTTATCACCGCCAAACATCTCATCAACCTTCATATAATTTCCCGTGTCGTACTTATGATTCGAGTACGCCTCGAAAATCGGACTTAAGTAGATAAGATTTACGCCAAGTGACTTGATATAATCAAGCTTTTCGATAACACCGTACAGCGTACCGCCAAAAAATGTATTATTTTCAAGGTGCGCGCCGGGATATTCAGG
>CAZDON010000143.1:0-4314 GCA_964507065.1 uncultured Ruminococcus sp.
CCTTCGATACGATGAAGGGTGCGTTGAGGTCAACGTCGATAACCTGTCTGAACTCGGACGCCTTCATATCTATCATAGGAATTCTCTTGATGATGCCCGCATTGTTTACGAGAATGTCGATAACGCCAACCTCGCTCTCAATCTTAGCAACGAGAGCGTTTACCGCGTCCTCGTCGGTAACGTCGCATACGTAGCCCGTAGCGTCGATGCCGTCTGCCTTGTAGGACGCAAGTCCCTTGTCAACGAACTCCTGCTTGATATCGTTAAATACGATTTTAGCGCCTGCTGCCGCGAGACCCTTTGCGATAGCGTAGCCGATTCCGTAAGATGCACCTGTTATAAGTGCAACCTTGCCTGTAAGGTCAAAACTGTTTGCCATTTTCAAATACTCCTTTTATATAAATCAAATTTTAATTATCTGAGTTCCTTGGTTTCGATATGGTCCATATCGGTGAATTCCTGGTTCTCACCGCACATAGCCCAGATGAACGAGTAGTTCTTCGTGCCGACTCCTGAGTGGATAGACCAGCTGGGAGAGATAACAGCCTCCTCGTTGTGCATAACGATGTGGCGCGTTTCCTTCGGCTCACCCATCATATGGAATACGGCGTCGTTCTTGCCCATATCAAGGTAGAGATAAACCTCCATACGTCTGTCGTGGGTGTGGCAGGGCATAGTGTTCCAGTTAGAACCAACCTCAAGCTGAGTAAGTCCCATAGCAAGCTGGCAGGACTTCATAACCTCAGGGTGAATGTACTGGTTGATTACTCTCTTGTTGCAGTCCTCAACGCTTCCGCAGGGAACCTTTCTTGCCTTGGTTATGTCAATCTTAACCGTAGGATACTCGGTGTGCGCGGGGCAGGAGGTGATGTAGAACTTAGCAGGGCAGGTCTCGTCAACGCTCTTGAATCTTAAGTCCTTATGTCCCTTGCCTACGTAGATACCGTCTCTGGGATTCATCTCGAACTCCTCACCGTCTACGGTGATAATTCCCTTGCCGCCTATGTTGATACAGCCAAGCTCACGACGCTCAAGGAAGTAGTCTGCGGCAAGCTCCTTGCCTGCCTCAAGCTTAAGCTCAAGCTTTATCGGCATCATACCGATAACGATAATTCTGTCAGTATGGCTGTAAACCATTCTTACGTTGTCCTTGGTAAAGAGGTTTCCTATATGGAACTCCTCTCTTAATCTGTCAGTAGTATAATACTTGACATCTTTTGCGTTAGAAGCGTCTCTTACTTCCATTCCCTCTATCTCCTTTTTTATGTATTTACCGTTAATTTCAATCTGTGTAAGTGCAGCGAAAGAGAGCGAGCCGTCGGCAAGCCTCTGCTGCTTGAAGCCCGTAAGCTTTACGTACTCGGTCGTCTTGGGCGCGTCGAGCGTGACCGTCTGTCCCTCGGCAACTCCCTCAAGATTCATATGTACCGAGCTCTTGTCCGAGAACTCGATATCCATTTCCTTCCAATAGGTATCGTGCGGAAAATCCGCCCTGATGAAGATGGTAACCGAGCTTACCTCAACCTCAGTGCCGAAATGCACCTCGTATTCAAGGTCCTCACGAAGTCCGCCGCCCCAAGAATGGTAGGGGAAGCTTCCGTGGTTTGAGTTGTCGATAACGCCGTCTATCGCGTTACGCTCAAAAAAGCAGGGGTCCTCACGGGTGACGAAATTCGCAACCGCGTGGGGAAAATACTTAGGCACGTTGTGCCTGTCGTGCGAGTTAAGCGAAATCTTACGCTCTGCGTAAATCTCGGCCTCAGAGGGCTCGCTTACGCGGACTCTGTGCGAATCTCCGCCAAACGCGACCGTACCGTAGCAGGCACGCCTTTCGTTACCGAAGGGAATCGCGAACTCGAAAACTCCGTCGGGAACGTATACTATCGACTCCGCCATAGTTTCGTCAAGGCAGATTTTAATGAATTCGGTATACTCAAGCTCGACACGCCACCTGTCGCCTACCTCGTAGACGCCCGAGTAGCGCTCGTCAATCTCTTCACCGTACGCCTTGAACTTAACCTCACCGTTTTGATTAATAAGCTTTAAGTTAAGAATAGCAATCACTCCTTTACTTCACTAATGATACCATATTTTTCAAAATAAATCAACCTTTTTATAAATAAAATCCTCGCGCGTGCGAATTTTTGGCACATTAACTTGAAAAGGTGTCGCTAATATGGTAAAATAGACTAAACCGACGAGTGATTTTAAGACTTTAGGCGAAGGGAGAAGTGCATTGAAGATAAAATTCACCGTTACACTGAAGCGTGCTTTATTTATTATGCTCTGGCTTTTTCTCTCAGGTCCGATATCACACGGCGTGCTGTGGGTGCTGACTCATCTTTATTCGGCGCTTCACGAGTGGTTTGGCTCGGTGTTCCCGCTTTACAGTCCGATAAGCAATGCCGAAAGATACCGCGTCTTTCGCGAGGTGCTATCTTTTATTTCCTTCGGTATCGCTCTGTTTATCTCGACCTACCTTTCTGTAAGACTTGACAACTACAAAAACGAGCGTATAATATCGGCAACAGACGGACTTTATACCGTGGGCGAGGCTATGCCGATTTATCTTCGCACCCTTTACCCTCACGACCTGATAGGGTCAGCTTTAGCACCCGTGCCGATATATCTTGCCTCGGCGCTTTCGCCACAGTGGTTTTTCGATAAGGATTTTTCATTTCCCCTGACGCACTCGCGTCTTTTGTGCGAGAGCGTCGGGCTCTTCGGCGCGTGGCTCATCACCGCGCTTGCCTTAGCGCTTTTTCATCTTTTGTCAGCGCTTATTGCTCTTGACAGGTGGCGCGCACGGTGGCTCACAGACTTTACCGCGTAGGCATCACCGCACAACCTTAAGAAAGGAGTCCTCCCCGTGACAGAGGTTTTTGAATTCATACTGATAATCACTGCTCTCGTCATTGGGCTGGGGCTTATTACCTTTCTGACGAGGCGCGCGTGGCTTATTATAAGGCTTTTCAGAATAAGGAAAATCGATGGTGCCAGTATTAAGCTGACCTCACCTCTTTCTCTTCTCTCGCGAGGAGTTAGCAGGCGACCGCTTATATCGGTCACACTCGGCGGGGCTGTCTACGACGTGCATCTTTTCAACGGCGGCGGTCGGTCGAGAGTGGTACATATCGCGTCGCCGAAATTCGCGGTGGTATTCACAAGGCTTGGCGGCATTACACCGAGGCGCGTGTCGAAAACTCTCACGGCGCGTCCACGCGCCGTGGTCGTAATGCCAAGCGGTGTCGCGGGCGCTAAGACGAGAATCATTCCAACCCCCGCGCGAAAGAATGGACATATTCCCGTTCTTCTCTTCTCGCCTGAGCCGTCGGAGCTTACCTACGTGACTAAGGAGCGCACCTCAATCAAGGTCGCCTTTACGGGCGAGCAGGTCGGAAGCTGGCTCATCTTCACGAAGGATACCCTTATAAGACACCTTGACAGAAGAAGCCGCGGATTTTTCGACGGGGTTAAGATTTATGAGGAGGAATAAGATATTAGGGGACGCTCCCCAGCCTAAGCGTCCCCTATAACCCCCAAAAGCATTGTGGGATAAAAATTTAAGCATCTGATATTAAAAGCAGGTAGAAGCACCGTGCGCTTCTACCTGCTTTTATTGCGTTTTAAATCCCAAAGCCGCTAAACTCACTTAAACAAAAGCCTGCTCAGGTCGTCTGTTGATTTGAGAATTACCTTACAGTTATTCTTCATAAAGTCATCTATTGCAGGTATGCTGTGCGCCCATAGGGCAGCAGCAAAGTCCACGCCTGCCAATTTTGCCATATCGTAGCCGAGCTTCAGGTCATCAACGACGAGAATTTCACTTTTTTCAAGCCCCGTTGCTTTGATAATATCATCAATTATCCGAGAGCTAGGCTTCCGCATATCAGGTGCTGCGTCGTAGCCGTACACACCGTCGGGAGTGGGCAGACCGCCCATCGACCAGTCGCGAAGAATGAAGCACGATTCCGAATGGCTTGCGACATAGATTTTTCCGCCGAGCTCACGAAAGTGAGTAAGTATTTCACAAAGCCCATAATAAGCATTTGGCACACAATTGTTTACACAGTCGCGCCAAAACATAGTTTCCTCATTAAGAAGCTCCTCGGTAAGACCTATATAATCAAGATAAAAGGAGCGAATGTCTCCAAAGAAATTTTTAGTAAAATAATCCTCTAGTGTGACAGACGCACTCATATCCCTTCCTTGCATTTTCATAAACGAAAGGAAGCAGGGATAATGTATCGTTTCGGTGCTTTTTACTACGGTATCGTCGTGGTCAATTACAAGGCACTTATATCGCATCACTTA
>CAZDON010000144.1:0-4313 GCA_964507065.1 uncultured Ruminococcus sp.
ACGGTATCGAAGGGCTTTATTGAGGATATGCCTGCATTGTTGATAAGAATATCAATTCCCGAAAGCGCAGTCCTTGCGCTTTGTACGGCAGAGATAACCTCGCTCTCGACCCTGGAATCCGCACGGATAGCAACGGCGCCGCACTCGTCGGCAAGCCGTCTTGCCTCGTCGTGTGAATTAAAATAGGTGAAGGCTACCTCAAAGCCTGCCTTACAAAAGGCGCGTACGGCATACGCTCCTATTCCGCGAGAGCCACCCGTTATAAGTATTTTTTTCATAATAATAAATTCCTCACAGCCGTGATATTTTAAATACTTTACATTAATTATATTAGTATTTTTCCTCTCTGTCAAGAAATTTTAAGAAAAAGGAGCAACCATACGATGATTTTAGTTCTTGGAAAGGATACCGCCGCGCGAAAGACGGTTGCAAATATGCTTCATACCCTGGGGGCTGTGTGCGATGAGCACGATGCAGACGGCGCCCCTCTTTCAAACGCCTCCCTTTACCGCTGCGTTATTATCGCGCTGCCCGCCGAGAGTATCAGCGGCTTCGTCAGCTACGTAAGAAAAAGACTCGGTGATATTCCTATATTTACCGCCTTTGATAAGTACCCCGACGCACCGTCGCGAGGGCTTGCTCTCGGTGCATTCTCACCCTCTGTCGGTATGCCGTCCGTATGCGAGAAAATTATCAGAATATGTAGGGATGAGGGGTATGCCCCGCCCTGTAATTATAAAATAGGTACGCTTGATGCCTCAATTGGGCTTGACGGAGTATATTTTGAGGGAAAAAAAGTTTCATTTACGAAAACCGAGGTTATGCTTATCCGCGCTCTGCTCGTATCACACCCAAGACCTCTTTACGCACGCGGACTGCTCTTACTTGCATTCAGACCCACGAAGGTGCCTGAGGTCGCAAATATACGCACTCACGTGTCGGTAATGAACAAAAAATTTCTCTTTCTTACGGGAAAGCGGCTTATCTGTGCGAATCAGAACGGTCAGTACGAGCTTCTCCCGGTTCCCTCGCCCTCATACGTCTGATTTATCGCTTTAACTCCACCGCTCATCACGCCAAAGCCCTGAAATTCATAAAGCACATTTTTTGTGTAAATAAGGATAAGCCCCATTCATATGCTTAAACGGTATCAGCTAGTCGCATGTGCGACAGAATGGAGTTTTTTATGAATTTTTCGGCAATTTTCTTCAAGTTTATCTCTCTTATCCTGGGGCTTGGCGAAACGCAAAGCTTTCCACCGCCGCTTTGTGCCGCGGAGGAGACGGAGCTGTTTTTAAGGATGAAGAACGGTGATAAAGCGGCACGCGGCAGGCTTATCGAGCATAATATGCGTCTTGTGTCGCATATCGTACGGAAATACTACGCATCATATCAGTATCCCGACGATTTGATTTCGATAGGCAGCCTCGGTCTTATTAAAGCAGTCGATTCCTTTTCGCCACAGCGCGGAATACGCTTTGCCACCTACGGTGCAAAATGCGTGCAGAATGAAATTCTTATGTTCTTTCGTTCAAAAAAGAACAAAACGCACGAGGTATCGCTTGACGATACTATCGACGTTGACCGCGACGGAAATCCCCTTACCTATATGGATATAATTGGCGTCGAGGATTCAACCGATGAAAATATTGAAATTAATCACTACGTAGGAAGAATACGCGAGCTTATCGACACGGTTCTTACCGAAAGAGAACGGCAGATAATCGTGCTGCGATTCGGTCTTGAGGGCTTTAAGCCTGCTACACAGCGCGAGGTCGCAAAGCACCTCGGCATATCGCGCTCCTACGTATCGAGAATTGAAAAGCGCGCTCTTCTTATTATGCGCGAGGCATTTGGCGGTGACGTTCCCGATTTTTGCAAATAAAGTATAAAAGGCAAAAATGTGCGCAAAATAGGTGTGGACGATGGATTTCCTTTCGCCTCTCGTCCAGAAGGGTAAGTTTTGAGGTTATGATGATAATAAATAAAATAGCGCTGATTATTGCTATAATCGGTTGTCTTAACTGGGGACTCGTTGGTCTGTTTTCCTTCGACCTCGTTGCGTGGATAGCGGGCGGTGCTACGAGTGTTCTTGCGAGAATTATTTATGTAGTAGTCGCTCTCGCGGGCATTTGGTGCGTATCGATGCTCTTCCATACCGATGACGAGCGTATTACCCACAGAGCCTGACGCATCCCGTGGGCTGTCGCATAAGGTATTCCTTTTTGCGGCAGTCCTTTTTTCTGTCGTTTTTTGGCGTAGTCGCATAAACTGTATCAGGGATATCAGCGCCGATTTTCCCTTTTCCGACCGTACCCGTCAAGACTGAAAAAAGCTTGCCATTTATTGTTTAAAACGCAGGTCTTTGGCAAAAAATATAGTCGGTAGCAACAAAGCGCCTAATTTATAGAGAGGACGTGGGTTTTTCCCGAAACGAAATGAACATAAAACGTGGTGATATCTATTACGCTGACCTGAGTCCCGTCGTGGGCAGCGAGCAGGGCGGGCTTCGTCCCGTGCTTATCGTGCAAAACGACGTGGGCAACCGATACAGCCCGACCGTGATTGCAGCAGCAATTACCTCGCGAATGAGCAAGGCAAAGCTCCCTACCCATATTGACGTGAAGTGTGTAGGTGCAGGGCTTGCCAAGGACAGCGTTATTTTGCTTGAGCAGATAAGAACCCTCGACAAGCAGAGGCTTAAGGAAAAGATGGGACACCTCGACGACGGCACTATGCAGAGCGTAAATTCTGCCCTTGGCGTAAGCTTTGGTCTTAACGGCAATTCTTAAGGCATAATTACGGCGGTGTCGGCATAGTATTTACAGAAGACCTCGGTCTTTAGTAAATCAAAAAGCGAGAAGAAAAATATGAACACCTATTTACCCGAGGGCGAAACGGTAAGAGATTTTAAGAATATGGAATATCTGTCGGGTGCTGAAGGACTTATACGCGCGTATGAGAGGCAAGTAATTCTTGAGGCGCCCGCAATACTTTGCGACAGGGATTTTAATCTTCACGTAAGCTTAGGTCCCGGGATTCACGCAAAAATCCCAAGAGAGGAATGCGAGCTTTCACGCGGCGGTGATGAGGTAAAGGATATTGCCATACTCACAAGGGTCGGCAAGCCCGTGTGCTTCAAGATAATAAGACTGCACCGAAACGACCGCGGCGAGCTTTATCTCACGCTTTCACGTCGCGAGGCACAGCTTGAATGTATGAATCACTATATTGCATCGCTCGTATCGGGTGATATTATTCGGGCAAGAGTAACGCACGTGGAGAGCTTCGGCGCATTCGTTGACGTAGGGTGCGGAATTATATCGCTTTTGCCCATAGATTCAATTTCCGTTTCCCGCATATCTCACCCTAGTCAAAGACTTGATGCGGGAATGTCCATTAATTGCGTAATAAAGTCAATTGACGAGAGCGGCAGAATATTCGTTTCAATGAAGGAGCTTCTCGGCACGTGGTGCGAGAATGCGAGTCTTTTTACCGAGGGGCAGACCGTAAGAGGTATCGTCAGGGGTGTCGAGAGCTACGGAATATTTATAGAGCTATCCCCTAACCTTGCGGGACTTGCCGAATACAAGAGTGGAATTTCGGAATCCGAGGTTGCAGCCGTTTACATAAAAAGTATTATTCCCGATAAGATGAAAATCAAGCTTATTATCATTGACTCATCACAGGGCGAGCTTCGTCCTGCGCTGAAATATTTTATAACACCCGACGTATGTCAGCATATAGATAGCTGGACCTACTCCCCCGACGGCGCAAGAAAGCTAATTTATTCAAGCTTTTGAGCAGGAGTATCTTTTCCAGATACTGAGAGGAATAGATAATTTCAAAAAATATAATTCATACCAAATTCAGTATAGAGCAAAAGCAAGAGTAAGGGCAGCCCCTTATTGCTGTTCCGTTAGGGATTTTTTGCGGTAGGTGCTGTTCTTTTGTGAGTCAGGCGTGGCTTAATGCCACGCCTGACTCATCTTCTCATATTTCTTCTTGTGAATTCTCGTTGAAGTCGGATAAATTTCCATTTGGTAAGGTTTTCTCAACCTGCTTCCTACTTATCTAATAACTCTTCTTCACCAAAAAGGGCGAATTTGAGGCAAAACGTGGCGGTCTAAACTTAAAATATTTTTTAAGGCGCAAAAAAGGCAAGTAGAACAAATTCCACTCGCCTTAATAGGGTAGATATTAAGTAAAAGTCAATAGACAGCTGTCCGCGTTCTTGGACATCTGCCTATTGTTTTAAGAATAAAAATTAATTTTGGTCAAAATTAATTTCACCAACAACAAACTTACTTTTA
>CAZDON010000145.1:0-4239 GCA_964507065.1 uncultured Ruminococcus sp.
ACGATAACGTCCTTGCCCGTTACGTCACGGCCGAGATACTCGTGTGCAACGATGGGATTTTTTCCGTTGATTATACGGGAGTAATCGCGACGCTTATAGAACGTACCGAGGTCAATACCCATAACCGAGGAGTAATACATGCACTTTGCCATACCGCCCTCGTCAGGAGAGCTAATCATAAGATTATCGGGATCTATATTGATATCGGGATAGTTGTTGAGAAGAGCCTTTATCATCTGATACGAGGTGCGTACGTTCTCAAAACCGCTGAGAGGAATTGCGTTCTGTACTCTGGGGTCGTGCGCGTCGAAGGTAATTATGTTGGTAATACCCATATTAACGAGCTCCTGAAGCGCAATAGCACAGTCAAGCGACTCTCTGCTCGCTCTCTTGTGCTGCCTGCCCTCGTAAAGCATAGGCATAATTACGCTGATTCTTCTTGCCTTTCCACCGATAGCACCAACCACGCGCTTGATATCCTGGAAGTGATCGTCGGGTGACATAGGAACTGTCTTTCCGTACATATTGTAGGTTACACCGTGGTTAAATACGTCGGAAATGATATAAACATCGTTTCCGCGAAGCGACTGGTGAAGCGCACCCTTGCCCTCGCCGCTTCCGAATCTGGGGCATGAGCAATCAACGAGGAATGAGCCCTCCTGATCGTGTCTTCTCCAATCCTTAAGATAGGAATCAACCTGCTCGGTAAATTCCTCGCAGCCTCTCATTCCTATGACGCTGAGATCTCCGTACAAACTTTCCTTCATAGTCTCTCTCCTCTGACTTTGATGTTAAATTATGGTGTCAAAAGCGGCGGGGTCTGCATAATATACCGTAAGGACGCCGACCGACTCTTACATATACAATTATATTATAATAAATATTTAAAGTCAAGTGCAAAAATATTTTTTGTAAAGAAATGTCGCAAATTGATTTAAAGTAAGTGCGTTTTCGTCGTGTCTTTATAAACATTGAACAAATAATTTCAAAACGAGGTGATTATAAGCTTGATAGACAACGGTAAGAATCAGTCGGGTTATCTTCAGGTAAGAACGTTCGTTGCCGACGAGGGGCTGCCCGTCGGGGGTGCATTCGTCAGAATAAGCGGCAACGACGAATTTAATCTTGGCGTCGAGGTGTCGGTGGTAACGGGAAGAAGCGGTCTTACGGAAAAAATACCCCTACCCGCTCCCGCGCGTACGCTTTCTCTTTCCCCCGGTGCCCAAGAGCAGCCCTATTCAACCTACGACGTTTATGTCAGTGCCGAGGGATATTATCCTAAGAAAATATTTAACGTAGCAGTTTTTTCAGGAATACTCTCCGTGCTTCCCCTCTCGATGACTCCTGATGCAGGGCTTACAAGAAACGTAGATGCTCCGAGGTCAAGTAATTATTCCATAAGTCAGGAAAACGAGGATCTGTGATATGCCCGAAAGTGTAAGAATTCCCGAAAGGATAGTGGTACATTTAGGTGCTCCTGACCAGAATGCCGAGAATGTAACCGTTTACTTCGTTGATTATATTAAGAACGTCGCATCAAGCGAAATATTCCCGACCTGGCCCGAGGAAGCGCTTCGGGCTAATATTCTGGCACAAATTTCAGTAGCGTTAAACCGCATATATACCGAATACTACCGAAGTCAGGGCAAGGATTTTGATATTACCTCATCTACAGCCTACGATCAGTCCTTCGTATATCAGAGAGATATTTTCGACACGGTTGACAGAGTCGTAGACGAACTGTTCAACAGCTATATCAGAAGAAACGGCTTCGTTGAGCCGCTTTTTGCAACTTTTTGCGACGGTGTAGAGGTTAACTGTAACGGGCTTTCACAGTGGGGCTCGGTAACGCTCGCAAACCGGGGGGAGGATGCTCTTTCAATACTTAAATACTATTTTGGCAACGATATTGAGATAGTTAGGGATGCGCCCGTTGAGAATATAAGCGGGTCAGCACCTCCGTCACCGCTTCGCGAGGGTGATACCGGACGGGATGTGGAATCCCTGCAGCTAAAGCTTAACAGAATATCAACGAATTATCCCGCAATACCGAAAATTCCCTCGCCCGACGGCTTCTTCTCACGCGAAACGACGGCTACGGTAAAGGAATTTCAGCGTGTGTTCGGTCTTACCGACGACGGTATAGTAGGTCGAGCCACCTGGTATAAAATACAGTTTATATACAATGCGGTAAAGCGGCTTCATCAGGTCAATTCAGAGGGACTTAAGTACGGTGAGCTTCCGCAGAATTACCCGGGCGAGCTTTCCCTCGGCTCTCGTTCCGAGGGAGTCTTGGTGCTCCAGTATTTTCTTGAATTTATAGCACTTTATCTTCCTACCGTTCAGACGGTGACTCCTGACGGTATCTTCGGTGAACAGACCCGTGCGTCGGTCATTTCCTTTCAGAATACCTACGGCTTTACTCCCGACGGGGTGGTTGACAGAGTTCTGTGGAACCAGATTATGAGCACCTATTATAATATGCTTGGTGCGCAAGATTACAGATTTACCGAGGGGGCAACGCTTCCCTTTGGCGGAAGAATTATAACCGAAGGCACCGAGGGTGAGGACGTAAGGGCGCTTCAGGAATATCTTAACTTTATAGCCGATAGCTATCCCGAAATACCGAAAACAGAGGCTGACGGTGTATTCGGTCCTGCAACCGAAAGACAGATTGCGGCATTCAGGAGCCGTTTCGGCATACCGGGTGCCAACGACCGCGTAGGTGCCGTTCTCTGGGAAGAAATCACATCGCTTTACGACGACCTGTATTACGGTAGAATTGTCGGTCAGGGACAGTTCCCCGGCTATGATATCGGTGGATAAATTTATTTATGGGGGACTTATGTATCTTATAGATGATAGTGTATCGGCAATAAGAGAGGTTCAGAGAATGCTGCTTATTATTGCTGAGGTTGAAAACAGCATTCCTGAGGTATCGGTAGACGGAATATACGGTGATACAACCGCCGATGCCGTGCTTGAATATCAAAGACTACGAAGCCTTGCTGCCTCTGGCGTTGTCAACGAGGAAACCTTTAATCTTTTGTTTTTCGAGTCTGAGGGCATAATTGATGAAAGAAATACGAGAAACAATACGGTCAGGTATGAGCAATTTCCTCTCGTACTTGGAGATGCGGGTGAGAATGTAAGGCGGCTGAATACCGAGCTTTTGTCACTCGTCAGGTTCTATCCCGATATGCCTCTTGCGGATATACGCGGATTTTTCGGAAGAGCAACGGAGGGGGCCGTCAAATATTTTCAGCGCATACTGAGAGTAGACGAGGACGGTAAAGTCAGCGCAGAGCTCTTTGAGAGAATAAGACGAGAGGTGCTTGAGCGCGAGAAATTTGTAAGCCGTGCTTAAATTTGCTTGACATCGGGTATAATTTGCTTTGGTAAAAATTTTCTGGGGGTGTATAATGGGAAGCAAATTTACCGATAAGGCAGAGGCTGCGCTTAACGGTGCTGTCAAAATAGCCGAAGGCTTCGGTCATACCTATATAGGAAGCGAGCATATATTTGCATCTCTTACTAAGGATTCCCTTTCCTGCTCCTTTGCTCTGCTTACTAAATGCGGGGTATCAAAGGAAAGGGTTTACGACGCAATCCGTGAGTATTCGGGTGTCGGTGAAAAGCGCAAGCTATCGTCAAAGGATATGACGCCAAAATGCAGAAGAATCGTTGAGGGCGCGTATAGGATTTCAGTTAAGTATTCGTCGGATAAAATCGGTACCGAGCATATTCTTCTTGCCGTGCTTGAGGAAAAGGAATCGGTCGCGGCAAAGCTCCTTGAATATATGAGCGTTGATACGGCTATGCTGAAGGACGAGGTCATAAGCTTTTTACGCACGACCGAAAAGGGCATCGATACTGCGGAAGCGACGGTAAAGCTTCAGTTCCTTAATCAGTACGGTAAGAACCTTAATAATCTTGCAAGGGACGGAAAAATAGATCCCGTAGTTGGAAGAGATCGCGAAACCGAGCGCCTTATAAGAATACTGACCCGTCGCACGAAAAACAATCCCTGTCTTATCGGTGAGGCTGGAGTCGGTAAAACCGCAATAGTTGAGGGGCTTGCACTGAGAATAGTCAGAGGTGAGGTGCCTGAGGTGCTCAGGGATAAGGTAATATATTCCGGAGACCTTACCTCTATGGTCGCCGGTGCTAAGTGCCGCGGAGATATTGAGGAAAGAATAAAGTCAATTATAAGCGAGGCTGCAAGGTGTGAAAGCGTAA
>CAZDON010000146.1:0-4206 GCA_964507065.1 uncultured Ruminococcus sp.
ACGGAGTATTTTGAGCTTGGTGATATCGATGGCGATACAAAATCCTTCTTTGACCTTGATTCACAGGGCGTCGGCTTCGTATTCAACCTGAATTTCCTGGGTACGCTTCTTCCCACTCAGGCGTTTGCTCGCCAGATGGTAGGAAGAGAGGGCTGTAACATTCTTAATATATCCTCAATGAATGCCTACACACCTCTTACAAAGATTCCCGCATATTCAGGCGCAAAGGCAGCTATATCCAACTTTACACAGTGGCTTGCAGTACATTTCTCAAGGGTAGGAATCAGAGTAAACGCAATTGCCCCCGGTTTCTTCTCGACAAAGCAGAATGCAAAGCTCCTCTTTAACGATGACGGAACTCCTACGGCAAGAACAGGCAAGATACTCGCTGCAACTCCTATGGGCAGGTTCGGTGAGAGCGAGGAGCTTGAGGGTGGTCTTCTTTTCCTTATTAACAATAAGGCAGCAGGCTTCATCACGGGCGTCGTCCTTCCTATCGACGGCGGATTCTCCGCATATTCGGGAGTTTAATAATTTGGAAAAGACAGGACTGGCGTCCTGTCTTTTCTTTATATACATAGATTTTCTTCTTTTAAATTATAAATGTTTTAAGCAAAATATTCTTGAGGAGATTTTCTATGAAAAAATTTGTATTAACATTAATTTGCATCGTACTGATTTTGACGATGCTTTTATCAGCAGCTCCAAGCAGTAGCGAGGGAGTCAGCTTTTATATAAAAAGAAACGGAAATAAGCGTCCTGTTGGCGACGAAATGCACAGGCGTCTTGAGTCACTTGGCGCCTACTATATAGACAAGAATGCTATGGACGATGACGAGGCAGGTGTTATATATCTTACATTTGATGTAGGATATGAAAACGGCAACGTTGAAAAGACGCTTGATATTCTTAAGGAAAAAAACGTACCCGGAGCATTTTTTATATTGAAGTATCCCATCTTAAAGAATCCGGAGTTGATAAAAAGAATGGCGGATGAGGGACATCTCGTATGCAACCATACTAAAAATCACAAGGACCTCAGCACGCTTACAAATGATGAAATTACCGAGGACCTTAAAAATCTTGAGGACGCATATTTTGACTTGACAGGAGAGAAGCTCGCAAAATACTTCCGATTTCCCGAAGGAAAATACTCAGAAAGCGCACTTGAGCATATAAATTCACTGGGCTACACCTCGGTGTTCTGGAGCTTTGGCTATGCGGACTGGGATAATAATAATCAGTCAAGCCCCGAGCGAGCCTTTAAGCTTATTATTGACAACACACACAACGGTGAGGTAATTCTTCTGCACCCGACGTCATCAACAAACGTAGAAATTTTGCCAAGACTAATTGATAAGTGGCGTGAAATGGGCTACACCTTCGGCACACTCGACGAGCTTTGTAAATAAGATTATGGCTTTTAATTCCAAAAGGCTGTCTTAAACTAGTTTAGACAGCCTTTTTACTATTTTACCGATTGATTTTTGATTTTTTCAAGCCTCTCGCGCTCCGTAACATCATCACGCATAAGCGGCTCGGCATCAGCCGCAGGCTTTTGCTCAGGATGCTGCTCATAGTACGGATCTATCATAACGGTTTTTATCTTAAAGTACGCGGCATAGACCTTCATATACGCTGTGGCGGAGAAGAGAATTGCAAGAGGTGCGGCAATTGCAAAGGGAATAAGCACGCCACCCGTTCCGAAGAGGAAAACAAGCTCCAGCAGTATACAGACGATAATTCCGAGAAATGCGAGCAAATTTCTCTTTAGTCCGAGAAGTGAGAAAATAAGAGAATTCTTTATAATCTTAAAGACGGAAAGCTTAAATGTGACCATCTGAACGTAGATATAATACCTCATAAAGAAGTAAACTATTGCAATAACAACATTGCTCCAGAACATAACGGACGTTAGGAACTGGTCACTCGTTGTGAAAAGCGAGAATATATTAAAGCCTAGAATAACGCAGATAAGTCCGTCAACAATACCGAAAGGAAGTGCCTGCTTATAATTTCTCTTAACAGCATAAATGAAGTCCTGCCATACGAAAACAGGCTCGCCTGATGCGATATTGCGAAGAATATAGGCAGTACCGACGTTTACAATACCAAAGGTAAAAAGCGTAAGTGCGCTAATTGCGTAGAATACATAGTTAACCGCTGTATCGTAAAGAACCTGCCCCTGAAGTCCCTCAAGTGCAAAGAGCGTCATATGATAAGGAGTTATTTCACCCGTTGCCATATGCCCCGCAAGATTCTGAAAAAGATCGGATAGAGGAAGTGTAAGCTCGGTTTTGAAATATCCCGACAAATTCATAATAAGGAAGAAAAGAGGGAAGTTGCCGAGAACCATTATTATGTTAGTGGATACAAGCTTTCCGAAGTTATCAAAGAGTGTACGAAAAAATCCTCGAACGCCACCCTTCATATGCTCTGACGATTTGCTTACGCCGCGCCCGTCCTTGTCAAGTCTGATAAGACGAAGTCGCGAGGTAGGCTTCTTTTTATTATCCTTCAAGTTATAATACCTCAACAATATTAATAAATAAATAATAGCACAATTTTAAAAAGAAAACAAGTGCAATATGTAAATTTTTGCGTCACAAGTTATAATATTAAGATACGAAAAATATATATTTATAAAACAAGGCTTTAAGGAGAGAAAACTTAATTATGAAAAGAATAGCTACGCTTGTAGTCGCGCTTTTGTTAATTTTAAGCTTCGGAACGGCATCTTTTGCATTATCCGATACTTATTTTGCGGCAGATAATGGCAATTCAATTAGTGAAGAGGATATGCCTGATTTGTCGCTTGATGCAAAATCTGCCGTCCTGATGGAAGCTTCTACGGGTAAAATTCTATATGCAAAGGGTATGGATAATTCATACAGCCCCGCATCGGTAACGAAGATTATGACCTTGCTTCTTGCGTGCGAGGCGCTGGAGGACGACTGCTTTACACTTGATACAAAGGTGCGCATAAGTGACACCGCCGCATCAATGGGCGGCAGTCAGGTGTTTTTGGAGGAGGGCGAGGAAATTACGGTCGAGGAGCTTTTCAAATCCACCATAATTGCCAGCGCCAACGACTCTGCGGCAGCCCTTGCCGAGCTTGTCAGTGGAAGCATCTCTGCCTTCGTCACGAAAATGAACGCAAAGGCAATGGAGCTTTCGTTAAAATCATCGCATTTTGAAAACGTTACGGGACTTGACGATACTACTGTAAATCACGTGATGAGTGCATATGATATTGCCGTCATATCACGAGAGCTATTAAAGTATGATATAATTACCAAATACAGCAGTCTTTGGCAGGACAGCATCAGAGGCGGGGAATTTGTACTTACCAATACAAACCGACTCGTAAGATACTACGACGGCTGCAACGGATTAAAAACGGGGTCTACTGATAAGGCAGGCTTTTGCATTACGGCAAGTGCTCTAAGGGACGGTATGCAGCTTATAGCCGTCGTAATGGGTTCGCCTACGAGGGATATACGTAATTCCTGTGCCAAAACGCTTCTTGACTACGGATTTTCAACCTATAAGCTCGAATGCTTTGACGAGGAGTACGTTGAAACAGCACCCGTATCGTTTGGTAAGCTTGACTCTGCCGCACTGTATTGCGCCCCCTTCACTGCACTTATTAAAAAGGGAAGCACAATAAAGAGAGAATATGAAATAGCAGATACACTTACAGCTCCCGTTAATATCGGCGAACGAGTCGGTGTAGTAAAATATATATGTGACGGACATGAGATAGGACGCTCGGACATATATTCAAAAATCAGCGTTGAAAGACTTTCATTTTTTGATTTGTATTTTAAATTTCTTAGTGTCGTAATCGGGAAAGGATAAAAAGAATATCTTTTTTCCAAAATCTTACATTTTACTCTTGATTTTTCTTTTCGGTATGTAGTATAATATTTCTATATTTTTAAAACATTCGGAGGACTTGATATGTCACTTAAGCTTAATGACAAATTTATCAGCGGCTTTGTCAGCGCTGATGAGCTCGCCAAGGTAAAGGGCGAGGCTACTGATGCGCTCGGTCTTGTATTTTCAAAAAAAGGCGCTGGCGCAGATTTCCTCGGCTGGTCTACCTTACCCGTGGATTACGATAAGGAAGAATTTGCAAGAATCAAGGCTTGCGCTGAAAAAATCAAGAAAAACGCAGATATACTCGTCGTAATCGGTATCGGC
>CAZDON010000147.1:0-4101 GCA_964507065.1 uncultured Ruminococcus sp.
GGGTGGTGCGCGTCGCTTCCGAGATAGAATTTGCAGCCGCACGCCTTTGCCAGCTCGAATATGCGCAAAACCGTCTTTGCCTCACTTTCCTCAAAGCTCATATCCGAGGAGTTAAGCTCAATTCCCACGCCGACCTCTGCCGCCCTCGTAAAGAGTGTGCGAAGCTCCGACTCCTTGAGTGAGTCAAGCACCGCAAGGGTGTCCTCTCGCTTTTTCGCGATAAGGTTGCACGCAAGGTGCGCGACACCCATTTTATTAAAGGGCATATCCGAATAAAGCAGCGCGCGGAGCTTTCTTTGCCACGCCTGCGCTCTGCCCTCGACGCTTGCCGCCTCGTCAAGCGTCAGCCCGAAATCGGGGTTGTTAAGATGAGTCGTGGGAACTATAAAAAAGCCGAAGCTATCGTAAAGCGTGGGGCTTATACCGACCGTGCCGTGCTTGTCCATCTCGGTTTCAGCACCGAAAAGAAAGCGCACGCCCTCTGCCCTCGGCAGTGGAAGATTTTTTGAAATCCATTCAAAGTTCTGTATTCTGTACCATTCGGTAGCACCCCGAACTGCCTCGTCCCAGAAATGGTCGGTCACGCATACCGTGTGAAGCCCGTTATCCTGTGCGTACCTTAAAATACGCTCTGCCGTCTGACCCTCGTCCTTTGAGCAAAGCGAGAGCTTCGAGTGAATGTGAAGGTCGTGGTCGTATAAGTATCGCATTTATTCTTTACCGAAATTATCCTACGAACTCCCTCACGCATCTCTCGTACGCCGCCACGGGATCCTCTGCCGCCGTGATGGGTCTGCCGACTACGATATAGTCAGAGCCTATCTTCTTTGCCTCGGCAGGAGTCATAACACGCTTCTGGTCGCCTATATCTCCGTCCGCAAAGCGCACGCCTGGAGTTACGGTAAGGAAGCCCTCGCCGCACTTGTCATGTACCTTTGCCGCCTCAAGGGGTGAGCATACTACACCGTCAAGCCCTGCCGCCTTGGCAACGCCCGCGTAGTGCATAACGACCTCGTCGATAGGACGCTCGATAAGAAGGTCCGCTCTCATCGTTTCCTCGTCGGTTGAGGTAAGCTGAGTTACCGCGATAAGAATGGGACGCGTGCCGTCAGGACGGGTAAGACCCTCAAGCGCCGCCGACATCATTCTTCCAGTGCCGCCCGCGTGCAGGTTAGTCATATCTACGTCAAGACGCGAAAGCACCGCCATAGACTTCTTTACGGTATTGGGAATATCGTGAAGCTTGAGGTCAAGGAATATCTTGTGGCCGCGTCTTTTAATCTCGCGGACGATTTCGGGTCCCTCGGCATAGTAAAGCTCCATACCTATCTTGACAAAGGGCTTAACTCCCGTGAACTTATCAAGAAACTCAAATGTTTTCTTCGCGCTGTCAAAATCACACGCGATAATTACGTCTTTTCCCATTTTTTGCAAACCTCTCTTTACATTTATGTTATTTTACCGCAATACGCGGCTTTGTTTTCATTTTAAAATTACTTGTGCGCAAGACCGATAATATCCGAAAGCGAGTCAATGCCATACCTCTGCATCGCACTGGGCAAATCACGGATTATATCACGGCAGGCGTAGGGGTTGACGAGGTTGTACGCACCGACCTCAACCGCCGTAGCACCCGCAAGCATAAGCTCTATAACGTCGTCGGCAGAGCTTACGCCGCCCATACCGATAATCGGAATATTGCACGCCGCGGCAACCTGATATACCATTCTTACCGCAACGGGGAAGATAGCGGGACCTGAAAATCCGCCCATTTTATTTGCTATGACGGGGCGCTTGGTTTTAAGGTCTATTCTCATTCCGAGAAGCGTGTTTATGAGCGAGATGCCGTCAGCCCCAGCCTCCTCGCACGCCTTGGCAATTGAAACTATATCGGTGACGTTGGGCGAAAGCTTAATGAATACGGGCTTCGTCGTTACCGCCTTTACCGCGCGCGTAACCTCTGCCGCCGCCTCGGGCGAGGTGCCAAAGGACATTCCGCCGCCGTGGACGTTGGGGCAGGATACGTTGACCTCAAGCCAGCCTACCTCGTCACACTTATCAAGCCGCTCACAGGTATAGGCGTAGTCCTCGACCGAAAAGCCCGAAACGTTAGCCATTACCTTTTTGTTAAATACGCGGCGCATCTTGACTAGCTCCTCGGATATTACCTTGTCAACTCCCGGATTCTGAAGCCCTACCGCGTTTATCATACCCGACTGACATTCCGCAATTCTCGGCGTCGGGTTGCCGAAACGCGCCTCGCGCGTCGTTCCCTTAAAGGAAAAGGTGCCGAGGATATTTATATCGTAAAGGTCGGCAAACTCGTAGCCGTAGCCGAAGGTACCGCTGGCAGGGATTATAGGATTGTCGATTTCTATACCGCAAAGGGTAACCTTGGTATTGTTATTCTCTACCATATTATATCCTCCTTAACGAGCACGGGGCCCTCCTTACATATTCTCTTGTAGCCCGTGACGGTCTTGCACGAGCAGCCCATACACGCACCGAAGCCGCAGCCCATTCGCTCCTCAAAGCTTAGCTGTCCTGAGGTCTTAGCGGCGCGGTAAAGCGCCTTGAGCATAGGCTCAGGTCCGCAGGTGTAGAAGTAGGTGTAATCAACCTTATCAATGCAGTCGGTAACGAAGCCCCTCTCGCCTAGCGAGCCGTCGACGGTGCAGACGATGACGCGGGCACCCAGTGCCTCGAACTCCTCCTTATAAAATACCTCGTCCGCGGTATTGAAGCCGAGAATCACGCTGACCCCCTTGCCCTCGGCAATAAGCTCACGGCAGAGTCTGTAAAGCGGGGGCACGCCAACGCCGCCGCCAACGAGAAGCGGTCGCTCCCCCGAAAGTGAGGTATCGTAGCCGTTTCCGAGTCCCGTGAGAATATCAAGGCTCTCGCCCGCCGCCATTTCACTCATTTTAAGCGTTCCCTTGCCTACCACCTTGTAGACGAGAGTAAGCTCGCCCCGTATGCTGTCGCACACCGAGATAGGCCGTCTTAAGAAGAAGCCGTCAAGGGAAATATTGACGAACTGTCCGGATGCCGTGATATCCGAGGTGTCACCCGAAAGCACCATTTTATATACCGCCCTCGAGATAGGCTCGTTTGACTTGATTTTAAAAATTACCTGTTTCATTGTACCGTCCGTTTCTTATATGTACTGTAAATATTTCTTTACAAAAGTCTAGCCCTTAAAGACGTCGTTTTCCCAGCGTCCCGTTTTGGTGGTTCTGTCATACGCCTTAAAATATTTTCCGTAGCCGTGACGCTTTCCCATAAAGAATTCGCCCTCGTAATAAGAGCCGTCGGATTCGGTGTACCTGCCATTACCGTGCGCAACGTACGCGCCTGGGGCAAGCTCGCCCACGTATTTATCAACTATATAGTAATCCTGTCCGCTCTTTTTGTACTCGACCTCGCCGCTTATAATTACTCCAAGATGCCAGACGCCCTTGACGAAAACCGCGCTTTCGTATTTTCCCGCGGTACAGCCGTATCTTACTGAGCTGTAATATCCCTCGCCGTCCCAGAGGCCGTCCTTGAAGCTGCCGTCAAAATACGAGCCGTCGCTGTGGGTATACTTACCCTTGCCCGAAAGCCTTCCAAAGGAAAGCTCACCCTCGTAGACGTCTCCGTTTGAATAGCGGTATCTGCCCTTGCCGTGAGGCTTTCCGAGAGAGGACAGAGGCCCCTCGTATCGGTCGCCCTTGTCAAGCCCCGAGCTTTTTCTGTCGATGGGATTAAGCTTTTTTGCGTATTCTCTGGCGCTCGCCTGCGCCTGCGAAAGCGTCCTCTGCGGTATGCCCGAGGGCGCGGGAGTCGGAGTTCTCGGCTCGGTCCACTCGTTCTCATAATAATAGCTCTGTCGGTGGTCCTTGTCGGTCTTGGTAAACCTGCCGAATTTCAGTCCCATATGGTACTGTCCGTAATGACTTTCCTCCCTGTAGCCGTCTATATGCTTGTAGTACGTACCCCAGCCGTGCTTTTCGCCTTCCTTGAAGCCGCCTTCAAAGCGGTCGCCGTTGCGGTAGCGTATCAGGCCCCGCCCCTCTCGCTTGCCGAGGCGGTATTCACCCTCGTAGGAAAGCACCGAGC
>CAZDON010000148.1:0-4077 GCA_964507065.1 uncultured Ruminococcus sp.
GTAGCCAGGCTTGCCCGTTTCTCCCCATATCATTCTACCGTGGTCGGGGCGAACGTAACCCGAGTAATTGTTCTTGACAAGCGCACGAACTATCTCGTATATATCAAGCGAGCCGCAGCTTGAGAGGTGAGCACGCTCCTCAAACGAGCCGTCGTCCATAATCTTGACGTTACGAATGTGCATAAATGCAATTCTGTCGGCCTTTGCGTACTTCTCTATCATCTTAACGACGTCGTTTGATTTTGCGCAGCCAAGGCTTCCCGTGCAGAGGCAGAGGCTATTTGCAGGTGAATCAACGATTTTAAGGAATCGGTCAAGATTATCCTCGCAGGTGATGATTCTCGGAATACCGAAAATAGGATATGGCGGATCGTCGGGGTGAATTGCCATTCTGACGCCGCACTCCTGTGCAACGGGAATTACCTTCTTTAAGAAAACCTCAAGGTTTTTCCAAAGCCCCTCTTCACCTATCTCAGCGTATGCGTTGATAAGCTCTCTTACCTCGTCCTGAGTATAGCTTGCGTCCCAGCCGGGAAGATGGATATCGTCCTTAAGCGGGTCAAGTCCGCGCATCTGATCCCAGTACATAACGAGGCTTGTTGAGCCGTCGGGAGCCTTTTTGTCAAGCTGCGTACGAGTCCAGTCAAATACGGGCATAAAGTTATAGGTAACACATTTTACACCGTATTTTGCACAGCGGCGGATGTTCTCGCAATAAACCTCAATAAGCTTTTCTGCCGATGGACGTCCAAGCTTTATGTCCTCGCATACGGGAATGGACTCTACAACGTCAAATACAAGTCCGTGCGCCTCGCACTCGTTTTTCATTTTAAGAAGTGACTCCTCAGACCAGACATCACCAGGCTTTACATCGTATACAGCCGAAACTATCGAGCGCATACCGGGAATTTGTGAGATGTACTCAAGAGAGATAGGATCGCTCTCACCGTACCATCTGAAAGAAAGCTTCATATTCATAAAATTATCCTCTTCCTTATATAATACTTTATAATTATTATAATAAATATTTTCGTTTATGTCAATGAGATTTTCTATATTTTATGCCAAATAAAAGAAAAGACGGTTGATTTCGGAAAAATACTGAAATCAACCGTCTTATGAAGTATATTACTTATACTTACGCTTTCTTGCAGCCTCAGACTTCTTCTTGCGCTTTACGCTGGGCTTCTCATAATGCTCTCTCTTACGAAGCTCGGAAAGAACGCCGGACTTAACGCACTGTCTCTTAAAACGGCGAAGCGCGCTGTCAAGAGATTCATTTTCTTTTACTCTAATTTCTGCCACCTTTATCCCTCCCTTCATTTCTCCAAGAGATAAATCTTAATAATTCCTATATATTATAATTTATTGAGCCCGATTTGTCAAGAGGCTTTTTTTATTTTGTTCAATTTTGTTTTATATATTTTCAATTTTTTTGAACGCGGTGAGCGTGTTTTTCATAAGCATAGTTATAGTCATAGGTCCAACACCGCCGGGAACGGGAGTGATAAATGAGACCTTCTCGACGAGCGCGTCATAATCTGCATCGCCGTAAAGCTTTCCGTCCTCACATCTGTTAATACCTACATCAATTACGACGGCTCCGTCCTTAACCATATCTGCAGTAAGGAATTTTGCCCGTCCAACCGCTACCACGACGATATCCGCGCGCCTTACAACCTCCGGAAGATCTTTCGTGCGCGAATGGCATACGGTAACAGTGCCGCTTGCGTTAAGAAGAAGCATAGACATAGGCTTTCCTACAATATTGCTTCTGCCTATAACACAGCATTCCTTGCCCTCAACGGATATTCCGTAGAAGCTAAGAAGCTCCATAACGCCAGCAGGAGTGCAAGGCAGGAATGAGTATTTTCCTTCCATTATGTGCCCGACGTTTTCGGGGTGGAAGGCATCTACGTCCTTCTTCGGGGATATTCTGAGTATAACCTTTTCCTCTGATATATGCTTTGGCAGAGGAAGCTGACAGAGTATACCGTGTATTTTACCGTCACAGTTGAGCTTGTCAATAAGAGCTAAAAGCTCCCCCTCGTCAGTATCCACAGGAAGTCTATACACCTCAGAATAAATACCAAGCTCCTCGCACGCGCGTGCTTTGTTTCTTACGTAGACCTGAGATGCAGGATCCTCTCCGACGAGTATTACTGCAAGCCCCGGAGTCTTACCGTGCTTTTCCGTAAGAATCGCTATCTCTTCCTTAAGCGCCTCGCGTACGCTTGCGCTGACTAACTTACCCTCAATTCTTGTCATTGGTCAATTCTCACTCTCACCCGTTGTATTTTTAGTCTTTTTTTCTTTTTTTACCCTATCCTCGGGGCGTATAATCCACGCATCCTCTTTCTTATCCGTCCCCTTTATCGCGTTGTAGATAAGAAGCGTCGTGTATATTATAAATGCGGCAGCAGCAAGGAACTGATTTGTTCTGACCTCACCGATAAACATACTGTCAGTACGAAGTCCCTCTATCATAAATCTACCAAGACCGTAGTATGCCGCACCGAGATAATAAATCTGACCGTCATACTTGCGTCTTTTATAAAGAATGAATACGAGCACTATAAAGCCTATTATATTCCAAAGCGACTCATAAAGGAATGTCGGGTGGAACGGACCGCTTCCGTTAATGGTCATTCCCCACGGAAGCGTAGTTTCAATACCGTATGCTTCGGCATTCATAAAGTTGCCCCAGCGCCCTATTGCCTGAGCAAGCATAACGCCCGGATAGACGACGTCAGCAATGACGTTGAACCTGAGCTTTTTAAATTTACATACGAAGAATACAGCGAGCGCACCGCCGATAATTCCGCCGTAAATCGCAAGACCGCCGCCTCTTATATCAAATATCTCGGCAAAGCTTTCAAATCTCTTATATTCAACCGCGACGTAATAAAGTCTGGCGCCGACAATACCTGAGGTAATGGTAAAGAGTGCCATATCGAGTATATGCTCGTAGTGAACGCCAAGCTTGCTTGCCTTAAACGAGGCAAAAAGCACACATAGAACCATACCGGTTGTTATTATAAGCGCATACCAGGCAATATCAATACCAAAGGGGGACATTGCGACGCTGTTTATTTCAAATTCGCCAATGCCGATTCCGGGAAAGGCTATTTTTGATATTTTAAGCATTAAAGTACCTCGCTTCTAGTGGTTTGTTCAATTATATAACGAATCCGTTATGATTTAAAGCGAATCTTGCGACTAAACCGTGTATTTTTTGTTAAGAACGTCATCTATTGTGATAGAATCGAGCTTTTTTGTTAAATCAAAGCTTATTTTGTCAAAAATGTGATGATATATGCACGATGTCTTATCACTGTTCATACTACACATTTCGTGGCTTTCAAGGCATCTTGCAATCGCAATAGGTCCGTCGATAAGCTCAATAACGCGCTTTAAGGTAATTTTAGTCTTATCCTCGCGAAGCTTATAGCCGCCATGAGAGCCCTTGAACGAGGCGACGATGCCACCGCGGACAAGCTTGCTGAGTATTTTTAAAGTAAATCGCGGAGTTACTGAGGTAGCGCATGACAGTGTCTGCGCGTCAACCACCTCGCCACGTTTCGCAAGCTCACTAACGATACGAAGTGCGTAATCGCTCTCAAGCGTGATTCTCATGAGATGACTCCTCTCTTACTAAATGCGCTCCGCCCCAAAAATATCGGGGCGGATGTGTATTTTTCTTAAGCCTGTTTTTTATTGCTCTTCTTACCCTTGCTCTTGTTTTTATTATAGGACTCAAGCTTGGTGTGAATCTTCTTTGACTGATCAAGAAGCTGGCTGATAGTGCGGTCGTGGTTAAGAGTGTCGATGATATATGCAACGTACTTGCACATATTAACCTCAGAGTACCACTCGCGCTCAAGAAGCTCAGGAGTTCTATATACGAGGTTGGTAGTGAATATCTGAGTGAAGCAGCCTTCTTCGTAAGCCTTGTCAAGAGTTTCAAGACCGTTGCAGAAAAGACCGAAGGTAGCAAATACGAAGATACGCTTAGCACCCTTGTCCTTAAGCTGTCTTGCAACGTCTATAATTGAATCGCCGGAGGAAATCATATCG
>CAZDON010000149.1:0-4077 GCA_964507065.1 uncultured Ruminococcus sp.
TTCCGCGAGCACCGCCCTCGGTGATATCAATTCCGAGTATCCTGCTTGAACGGTTTACAATCTCGCAAAGCTCCTCAGGTGTATAAAGCTCAAGGCGTAAAAGCACGCCGAAGCGGTCACGAAGCGGCGTTGTGAGCTGTCCTGCTCGCGTCGTCGCACCTATAAGGGTAAATTTCGGTATTGCAAGCTCAATGGTTCTGGCACTTGGTCCCTTACCTAGTATGAGATCGATTTTATAGTCCTCCATCGCGGGATAAAGAATCTCTTCAACGGTCTTGGGCATACGGTGAATCTCGTCAATGAAAAGCACGTCGCCGCGCGAGAGGTTTGAGAGAATTGAGGCGAGGTCGCCGGGCTTTTCCAGGGCGGGACCTGAGGTTACTCTTATATTAGTGCCCATTTCATTTGCGATAATGGATGCAAGCGTCGTTTTTCCGAGGCCGGGCGGGCCGTAAAGCAGCACGTGGTCGAGCGAGTCACCGCGCATTTTCGCGCTCTCAATATACACCTTAAGGTTTGATTTTGCCACGTCCTGACCGATATACTCGTCGAGTATCTTGGGGCGCAGGCTTACCTCAACCTCAGCGTCAGCGCTCTCATCGTATTCGTTTGAAACTATGCGGTTTTCAAAATCAAATTCGTTTACTTCGTTAATCATATATCCCCGTCTTTATCTGTTCATCTTTTTGAAGAAGAGCTGGATAATCTGTCCTGAGGTCAGTCCGTTGATATCAAGCCCCGATATAACCGCTGTGATATCCCTTTTATCAAAGCCGAGCGCAATAAGTCCCTCTACGGCATCACGAAGCTCGGAATTGTCACCCTCGTTAAGACTTGGGTGTGAGGTAACCGACGCCACAGCACCGACCTCCCCGGCGATTTTATCCTTAAGCTCAAGAATGATTCTTGCCGCCGTCTTGCCGCCGATGCCCTGAGCCCTTGCAATTGCCTTGGTATTTTCCGTTGTTATCGCACTGACAAGCTCGTGCGGACGCATAGTAGTAAGAATGCTTATTGCCGCGCGCGGTCCTACACCGCTGACTCCGATAAGCGAGAGGAAGCAGTTACGCTCGTCCTCGCTGATAAAGCCAAAAAGCTCAATACCGTCCTCTCTTACCGCAAGATGAGTATAGACTCTGGCCGTCTTTCCGACAGAGGACGAAAGCGATTCGTACGCGCCGCCCGTTATCGTAAGCTTATAGCCTACGCCGTCGCAGTCAATAACGCAGCTGCCAAGCTCAAGATGAGCAACAGTGCCCTGAAGATAATAATACATAAATCAATTCCTTTTCACAGTTTAAATCAATTATACCACACAAACTTCAAAAAGTAAAGAAGAAAAGAAAAAGTGTTGCTATCTTTTCTCACTCGGCAGAGCGTGGCAGAGTGCCGCAGATTATTTAGGTTGACAAAGAGCGCTTTGTGTGCTACAATATAATTTAATTAAAATATTTGGGTGAAGAATGATTATACTTGGAATAGACCCGGGGCTTGCAATCGTGGGCTGGGCGGTTATTGAGGCAGTACGGGGAAATACGCGCCCGATAGCGTTTGGTGCTATCACCACCCCCGCGCATACGGATATAGAAAAACGCCTTTTGATGATAGAAGAGGACCTGAATCAGATAATTGAAAAATACAAGCCCGACGAGGTTGCTATCGAGGAGCTTTTTTTCAATACCAACAGCACGACGGCAATTTCGGTTGCAGAGGCAAGGGGAGTAATACTTCTTACCGCACACCGACACGGAGTCAGGATTTATGAATATACGCCGCTTCAGGTAAAGTCGGCGGTCGTAGGCTACGGTAAGGCGGAAAAGCACCAGATAATTGCTATGGTCACCTCAATTTTAAAGCTTCCCAAGCCGCCTAAGCCCGACGATACGGCTGATGCCGTTGCTATTGCGCTTTGCCACGCGCAGTGCAGCGCGTCCGCTATGGGCGGTTACTTTAATAAGCGCACCTGATAAAGCGAGAGGAAAAAGTATGTGGATTTCTGATAAATGGCAGGATTATAAAATAATTGACACATCAGGCGGTGAAAAGCTTGAGAGGTGGGGGGACTATACTCTTGTTCGTCCCGACCCACAGGTTATATGGCGTAGCGATAAAAAATCACCCCTCTGGCGTACGGCTGACGCGCACTATAAAAGAAGCAAATCCGGCGGCGGCGCGTGGGGAGAGAATAAGCTTCCCGAGTCCTGGACGGTAAGCTACCGCGACCTGACCTTTCTTATAAAGCCTATGGGCTTTAAGCACACGGGAATATTTCCTGAGCAGGCTGTAAACTGGGATTTCTGCCGCGAGCTTATCGAGCGTGCAGGCAGACCATGTCGCGTGCTTAATCTTTTTGCATATACGGGCGGTGCTACCGTCGCGTGCGCGAAGGCAGGCGCATCGGTCGTGCACGTGGACGCGTCGCGCGGTATGGTACAGCAGGCTAAGGAAAACGCAAGGCTTTCGGGTCTTTCGGATGCGCCCATAAGATATATTGTAGACGACTGTAAAAAGTTTATTGAGCGTGAGATAAGACGAGGAAATAAGTACGACGGAATTATAATGGACCCGCCCTCATACGGACGCGGACCGACGGGCGAGGTTTGGAAGATAGAGGATTCTATCGATGAGTTCGTAACTCTTACCAAGGGAGTTCTTTCCGATAATCCGATATTTTTTCTGCTTAATTCTTATACGACGGGACTCTCACCGTCTACTATGAAGTATATTGTGGATTTAAGGCTCTTCGATACATATAAGGGGAAAAGCTACGCAGACGAGCTTGGCATTCCCGTCGGCGACGGCAGACTTTCGCTTCCTTGCGGCTCTACCGTGCGTGCGGTGTTCTCGGAGTAGGTCGGATTTATTAATTATTTTTTAGCACAGAGGCAAACCAATGAAGGATTTTATCATAAGCTGCGAAAATCTCTCGTATACATACGAGGATATGGGCGAGAGCGTGATTCCCTCATATCACCCTGCGGTGGATAATATTTCGCTTAATATATCCCGCGGTGAATACGTGGCGGTTCTTGGGCACAACGGCTCGGGCAAGTCAACTCTTGCAAAGCTTATAAGCATGATTCTTACCCCAAGCGCGGGTAAGGTATATATAGAGGGCACGGATACCAGGGATACTTCGCTTGACGAGGATGCACAGTTTGAGCTTCGCCGCCGCGTGGGAATGGTATTCCAGAATCCCGACAACCAGCTCGTTGCGACGGTGGTCGAGGAGGACGTTGCCTTCGGTCCTGAAAATTTAGGACTTCCGCCCGAAGAGATAAGAGCACGCGTTGATGCGGCACTCTCGCTTGTCGGTATGTCGGAGTATAAGCGTCACGCACCGCATAAGCTCTCAGGTGGACAGAAGCAGCGCGTCGCAATTGCCGGTATTATCGCTATGCGTCCCGATATCATCATATTTGATGAGGCTACCGCTATGCTTGACCCTATCGGAAGAAGAGACGTTCTTTCGATTATGGAAAGGCTTAACAGGGAGGACGGTATCACCGTAATTAATATCACTCACTATATGGACGAGGCGGCGAGAGCAGACCGAATCGTCGTTATAAACGACGGCAGCCTCTTGCTTGACGGTGAGCCGAGAGAGGTATTTTCCGACGTGTCGCTTCTTCACAGCATCGGTCTTGAGGCGCCTCAGTCCTCGGAGCTTATCCATATGCTGAAAAAGGAAGGGCTTGATATAGAGCAGGCTTTTGGTGACGGGGAATGTCTTTCGGCGCTCATCAGGCTTCTTTTGGAGAGGGGTACGTAATGGATAAAATCAGAATAGAGGGCGTAAGCTTCGTTTACAGCAAGGGCACTCCCTTTGAAAGACGCGCGCTTGACTCGGTATCCTGCTCCTTTGAGACTGGAAAAATTACCTGTCTTATCGGTCACACGGGCTCAGGAAAATCAACGCTTGTAAATATGCTTAACGGTCTTTACAGACCCACCGAGGGCAGGGTTCTTCTTGACGGCGAGGATATATGGGCAAGGCCTAAGGCGATAACTGCCGTAAGACAGCGCGTCGGTCTTGTTATGCAGTATCCCGAATATCAGCTGTTTGAGGAGACCGTA
>CAZDON010000150.1:0-4044 GCA_964507065.1 uncultured Ruminococcus sp.
TCGCAGCAAGCATCCGAGTACGCTATCAAGCAAATGATTATCGCAAGCGAGGATAGGTCGTTTGAATCTTTGCCAAGTGTTGAACAGGATCTGACCTTTGATTATCTTGAAAGCGTTTTTAAACGTGCAGAAATCGAACTGAAACAAAAAACGCTTGGACTGATAGATGCAAACGGAAGCTATACCAATCTTGCCTTGCTTTTGTCGGATCAATGCCCTTTTTCTATCAAAGCTGCGGTTTTTGATAGTGATGATAAGAGCAGATTTTTGGATCGCAAAGAGTTCGAGGGCTCGCTCATCCGTCAAGCCGACGAGCTGTATGAGTATCTTAATCTTAATAATAAAACTCGCGGCGAATATAACGGATTGCTCCGAGAGGACAAGACGGAATACAATCAGCTTGTTTTGCGCGAAGGACTTTTGAACGCTATCATTCACAGAGATTACTCACTTAACGGCAGCATCCTTATTAGTATCTATAAAAACCGTATCGAATACGTGTCTATCGGTGGCTTGGTATCGGGAATGACCTATGAAGATATGATGCTCGGAGTTTCGCGTTCAAGAAATGAAAGACTTGCTAACGTTTTCTTCAAGCTCAAATACGTTGAAGCATACGGCACCGGCATTGAAAAAATACAAGGCGACTACGAGCACACGGGACTTGAGCCGCGCTTTGAGGTGTCGGATAACGGATTTCTTTTGGTTTTGCCCAACAAGATGTATATGGAAGAATCCGGGAAAATCCGTACCGATAATGAGCTTGTATATGATTTCATTGCTAAGTGCGGCAGAGTCACTCGCGCAGAGGTGCAAGAAGAATTGGGCTTCAAGCTGACGAAAACACGAAATATTTTATTACGGTTGGAGCAGGAAGGCAAGATTGAACGCCACGGAAGCGGCAAAGGTATATTTTATACCGTTATCAAATAAAATTGTTTAACCTAAGTTTGATATCGCCGATTCCGAGTACACCATGACTGCCGTCTTTTCTATTGAAAAGCACTGAATTCGTGTCCATAAAACATATATAGTGAAATGTTTTACTTTCGCAAAACGTGAAATAATATGCTCTCGTATATTGTGAAATATCTCGCTCCGGCTCAATGTGAAATGAAATAAATCCTCTTGCACCCGCAGGTATTTCACTCGCCGCAGACGAATTTCACGCACGAAGTGCATTTCACAAATCCCGCAAGGGATTTATTTCGTTGCGTAGTGCCCTTAGGGGCGCTACGACAACCACGTGTCGGATTTTTTGTCGTCTGTCGAACGTAAATAACCTCACGACCCCGTTTTTGAGTAAATTTTGCAAGTTAATATTTTTCCATTTCTTGACAAATACTCCTTCGCGTGATATAATTTACGTGCGACGTAACCGAATAATTTTCTACATAGGGAGTACTATGCCATTTTGTACTTCCATTTTCCTATACCTATGTAGAAGAAAAGTTGCGTCGCGGCAATGTGAAGTGCTATTTGGGATGCGCTCGCGTTGCGGGCGCATTTTTTTGCGCCTTTGAGAAATATTCGAAAAGGAGTTTTGGGTTATGAAAAAAACGGCACTATGCTTTCTGTTGATAATCTGTGCTGTGATAATGTGCGCCTGTAACACCGTAGAGTTCGAACTGTACTTTATGGTTGACGGCGAAGTATACGGAAGCATTAAGACAAGCGGACGGGAGGTAATAAAAATTCCCGACGACCCGGCGAAAGAAGGATATACCTTCGACGGCTGGTATTGGGATAAGGACGTATGGCAGCGTCCCTTTACCGCAAACTCACTTCTTGACGCGCCTCTTTCGAGTAATATGAGCGTATACGCAAAGTGGAAGGATAACAGCTCGCCTGACGGTGACACGACGCCTGACGGTGACGTGCACACCTGCTCACTTTCATACCGCGCGGCGATCACCGCCACCTGTCAGTCTGAGGGATGTATTGAGCACTATGAATGTACCGAGTGCCACAAAAAATATTCCTTCGTGAACCCGACGGTCGAACTGGCCGAGGTCAGCGTGCCGAAACTTTCCTGCACCCTGACGCATAATAGTGCAAAAGAGGCAGATTGCAAAAACGTAGGAAATATCGAATTCTACGAGTGCGGCGTCTGTCACAAGAGATATTCCGACGCGGCGGCTACCGTGGTAGTTTCCAACGTTATCGTTTCTAAGACCCCTTGCTCTACCGTATATCGCGCGGCAAAGGAAACGAGCTGTGAAGAGGCGGGATACGTCGAGCATTACGAGTGCGAGGTATGTCATAAGACCTATGCCGAGGCTACGGCGGATACCGAAATTAAAAACGTTACCGTGGCAAAGCTTCCTTGCAGTCACATTTTTCGCACGGCTGTTGCCGCTACCTGTCAGTCGGAGGGAACCGTGGCGCATTACGAATGTGAAGTATGCCACACTAAGTATTCGGTCAACAACCGCGATATCAAACTCACGAGCGTGACAGTGCCAAAACTTACTCTTACGTTTTCACAGAGGGTAGAGCCTACCTGTAAGACCGACGGACACGTCGCGTACTGGGGTTGTTCCGAATGCTCTAACAAATATGAGGATGAGGGCGCGACGACTCTTATCCCCGACGCAACTCTGCCAAAGCATACGCTTACTCATTACGAAAGAGTAGAGCCGACGGCAGAGAAGAACGGTAACGTCGAATATTGGTACTGCGCTATATGTGAAAAAGCATATTCTGACGCTTCCGCCACTACTACGATAAGTAACGTTGTCCTGTATTACTCGTGGTGGGGTAACATAACCTACGAGGAAACCAATCTTCGTTTCAAGATGACTAAGAACTCCAATACGGAAGAGCTTCCCTCCGGATGTGAGAGATATCTTGCGGGTGAAAGCGACGACGCTAGTGCAATCGACGATATGGTTGATGCGAGAAACGATGCGGCAATTAAAAATACGAAGGTAACCGTCACCTATTCGTATTTTGACGATACCTCGGATTACGGCTGGTCTAAGTGTATTGATAAGATTTATAATGAGGTTATGTCAGGCTCAAGCACAAGACCTGATATGTACTGCAACTTTATTACCGATATGGTATCAACTTCGCTTCTTGGCTCGTTTGCAAATCTTAATTCGCAGTCGCGCGGTGTAAACTATTTCAATTTTACCGAATACGGATATATGACGGAGCTTATGGCGTCCACTACTCTTTCGGATACGAAGACCTACGTGCTTGCATCTGACTACTTTACCGATATCTTAAGAGCGATGTACGTCGTTCCCGTTAGCGTAAAGCTGTACAACCAGGTTGCTACCACTATCTCCGGTCTTGAGGACTACACCGGCGACGGCGCTCTCGATATTAACGACCTCTTCGGCGAGGTTTATGCGGGCAAGTGGACCTACACCAGAGTTGCAGAGTATTCCGCAGCTATCTACAAGAACGATTCAGGTGAGACGACCGCTAACCTTGGCGATACCGTAGGCTTCGCGCTTTCGTCCTCATCGGGTCTTTCCTCAGCGGGAATGCTTTATACCTCGTCGGTTGAGGTTATTCATAAGGAGCTTAACACCTCGACGGGTAAGTACTCGTATTCCTATCCTCAGGACGGCAGCGACCTCGTAAGTTTTACTAACGCTCTTACCGACCTCTTCAAGTCCACGGGCGTTATCGTAGTAAGCGATAGCACAGGCTCTCGTTGGGGCGCTACCTCTCTTCAGGCTATCCGTAATCAGTTCGCAAGAGGCAAGGTTCTCTTCGGCGGAGTTGTCACAATCGGCTCGCTTGAATATGAGGAGTATCAGGATATGAAGACTCCTGACCGTGGCGGATTCGCAATCGTTCCGGTACCTCTCTTCAGAGCAAAAAATCTTAATAACGAAGCGGAAAGATGTATGACTGCAATCAGCAGCGTCGCTAAGGTAGGCGCAATTTCGCACACTACCTCTAAATTCACTCAGTGTACCGCGTTTTTACACTATCAGTCTACTAACTCAACGGATATACTAAATGAATACTGGAACCTCAACCTTTGCTATGATATAGCAGACGGTGTTGAGGGCAATATTGAGA
>CAZDON010000151.1:0-3898 GCA_964507065.1 uncultured Ruminococcus sp.
AACGAAAAAGATTAAAAATATCTTTTTTGTCCGCCCTTCACAAAAAATCCAACTCGTGAGAGTTGGAATTTTTTCATTTGTGTCCGCAGGACACAACATCACTTGCGTGCTTGCACGCAACATCATTTGACCAAAGGTCAACATCATTCCGCTGTGGCGGACATAAATGAACGAGGCTGCGCTGCGCGCAAACGATGCGCTTCGCAATGATATGGGCTTACGCCCAATGACGTTGCGCTTCGCTTCACGGCGCGGGCGCCGCTTCTTCATATCGACAAAGTCGATGTATCAGCCGACCGACGCATCCGTTTCCGTCGGCAAAATATCAAGCAAAATCACAAGCAAAATTCATAGCTATTTTGCCGATGGCGGCAATTTCGCTTCGGTTTGGTTCACTCCGAGGAATCCGCTTTGTCAACCGCCCACGCTTCATTGACAAACCACCGATTTTATGCTATGCTAAACTCAAAAAGGACGGTGAAATTATGAAAAAGCTTTTATCCTTATGCCTTATGCTCCTTTTCGCGCTGACGCTCTCGCTTACGGGCTGCTGCCTGTTTTACAATATGGAATACGACTCGGAGAGCGGCTTTGATATAGGCTACAGCGAGCTGTATAACGACGCGTTTGCCGCGGCATACATGTGGGACGGCAAAGAAGACACAACGGCGCTTACGGTTCCGGACGAATACGACGGTATGCCCGTGACGAGCCTTGGCGGATATTTCGGACGTGGAGTTCCCTCTCCGCTGCAATTGACGCTTGATGATGAAGCAAGACGGCTTCTTTGTCCCGACGCTATCGAATGGTATGCAACGGATTTCGTTTCTGACGAGAATATATGCGAATTTTTCCCACTTAGCTTCTCTCTGCATATAGGCAAGAACGTAAAAGAAATAAACGGCCTTGCTTTATTCTACTTTATCGTAGCAAGGCACGAATCAAACGCCAAGAGCATCCTGAATTATTACGTCCCACTCTTCACCGTTACCTGTGATGAGGAAAACGAGGTCTTTTATTCTGAGGACGGCAAGCTTTACTACAGGGAAAACGGACAGCTGGTCACGGGAATTATATACGGTGATTTTAACGTTTGGGAATATATATCACAGCAAACGGACCGCCCCGCAGTTAATTTCCCATTTTAAAGCTATGACACCGCTGACCCCACTCATATTTCATCTTTTCTCTTGACAAATTTCATGTATAAATGTATAATTGCTTTATCAAGATTTCTCAATAAGAGATATGACGAAAGGAAGCATTATGAAAAAGTTTTTTCAGGAATTCAAAAAGTTCATAACACGCGGAAACGTCGTTGATATGGCAGTCGGTGTTACCGTAGGTAGCGCGTTCACCGCAATAGTCAACGGTCTTTCAAACAACATCTTAAAGCCGATAATTAACTGGTTTTTGGCGATGATTCTCGGCAAGGACTCGCTTAAGGATATATTCACGTTCCTTATCCGTGCCGAAAAGGACGTCCTCGACGCAGAGGGCAACGTAATCAGCAAGGAGGTTGACCTTACATCCTCCATCTACATTGACTGGGGCGCGTTTATCAACGCGGTGCTCAATTTCTTCATTATCGCATTCGTGCTGTTCTCTATCGTAAAGATAGTCAACAAGGTGCGCGAGGACCAGAAGAAGATTCTTCAGGGCATACCCTCGAGGGCTGACCGCAAGGAAATGAAGAAACTCGGTATAAAGCTTCGCGACGACGCGGCTGTCAAGGCGTATATGAAGAAGAAGGAAGAGGACGCTAAGGCAAAGGAAGAGGCTGCTAAAGCTGAGGCTGCTGAAAAAGCAAGGCTTGAGCGCGAGGCTAATCCTACCACCGAGGACTTGCTTAAGATGATACTTGCAGAAATTAAGAAGGATTAATTTCGGGCTTCTGAATTAGCACAGAGCACGGGAATTTTCGGTACACGCTATGCGTGGCAATTTGGCTAGGTTCCAAATTGAGAAAATTCCAAGGCGCCCCTTTGAAATGCGTTTAGATTAAAGGCAATAGGGCGCCGTATAAACGAAAAACAAAAAAATGGATGGTGTATTCTACTACATCATCCTTTTTTGTGCTTGATGAAAGGCATTTAGGTTGAAAACCTACGGTTTTCTTCTTCAAAATATATTTTTTGTTTTTCTATAGCCGTTTCCTCGCTCGCTGTATGTTTATACATCTCTCGCTCGTCGTACTTTTCGGTTCAAACCAAAGGTTAGGGAATTTTCGGTACGCACCCTGTGCGGCGCTTTGGCTCGGACCCAAAGCGAGAAAATTCCAAGGCGCCCCTTTGAAGTGCGTTTGGATTAAAGGCAATAGGGTGCCGTATATAGTGCCTCTTTTTTCTTTAATAAATCCTTATGCCCGCAGGCATTTCAAGCTTGGTAACACCAAGCATTTCAAGACCGTAGGTCATTTCAAAAATTCGCCTTTTGCGGATTTATTTCATTGCGTTATACTCCAAGGGTAGTATAACGCTACGCCAGCGGAAGCTCGGTCATACGGAGCTTCGCACAGCCGTAGGGGTAAAGCTCGATTTCAGCCTCGTCTGAAATCGGCTCGCGCGAGGCGGGCGCTTTTTCACATACGCTCTCAAACCCACTCTCGTAGCCCCAGGCGATTCTCTTCACCTTGGCGCGCAGGGCTTTATCAAACGGCTGATACCCCCTCTGATATGCCGAAATATCTTTACGTGCATTTTGACGGCGAGTGGTGTGAGGCTGACGGTGCGCTTGCATATCGCGGTGAGTTTGACAAGGACAGGCTCTCGGAGCTTGCAGAAAGAATTGACAAGGCCTCCCACGGCGGCGGCAGCTTCGTCGAAAATCAGTATTTGTTCTTAAAGCTCCTGCTCTCGCTTCGCCCCATAGCGCCACGCTCCGAGGTCGCAGGGCGTATCGAAAAATACGTCGATGGGAATCTTTCGAAAATATCCTCGCTCGATGAGCTGGTGTATGAGCTTCATTACAGCAAAAATTACGTAATCAGGCTTTTCAAAAAGGAATTCGGCAAAACTCCCTTTCAATATATAAATGATAAAAGACTAAGCCGCGCCAAGTATCTTCTCGAAACGACCTCGCGCACGCTCCTTGAAATCGCGGGCGAATGCGGCTTCTCTGACTATCCGTATTTTTATAAATGCTTTGTAAAAAGCACGGGCCTCTCGCCCACCGCCTGGCGCCGCAAAATACAAACTGAGCCGTAGCCGCTATGCGGCAACGCGGCAAAGCCGCTCATAACTACGAGCTCCAGCGAGTATCATAACGAGTGCACAGCACTCTCATAACGTTTGGCAAAGCCAAACTCATAACCAAAATCTTCTCTCGCCCGTGTCATCCTGAGCGAAGCGTAGCGGAGTCGAACTGCGAAGCAGTGCTCGGCATATGCCGAGCAGGATCTCGGGTAGAACGCTTCCCTTCCCACGTAGATCCCGATGCTACGCATCGCCCCGACGGGGTTCGACTTCGGGCATTGCCCTACGCTCAGGATGACACGGGAATGAACGTAATTACTCCAAAAAAGGAAAGCAGGTTAAATAACCTGCCGGAGCGTGATTATATGAATAGGGGCTTCGCCACTTATTCTCCGCATTTGCTCTGCAAATGCTGGGGCTATTTTCTTCTCTTCGCGAAGAAAAAGCCCCGTTTCCCAGCGCTCCAAATAAGAAAGACCGTCGCAAGGACGGTCTGTTGGAGCGTGATTAAAGCAATTCACTCCGCGAATCGTCCGCACTCGCTTCGCGATTGCTGAGGCTCTTCTTTAAAATGACTTGCGTATTTTTAAAGAGAGCCTCTCACGCTCCAAAAAAAGAAGAACAGACACAAGGTCTGTTCTTCTTTTTTTGGAGCGGATTACGGGGCTCGAACCCGCCACCTCAACCTTGGCAAGGTTGCGCTC
>CAZDON010000152.1:0-3837 GCA_964507065.1 uncultured Ruminococcus sp.
ATCCACCTTTGGTGGATGAAATCGCTTTCGCGATGAAATCCTGCTTCGCAGGGTTGTATTTAGACGGATTTGATTTCATCAGGGGGACTTGACCTTGGATTTCATCGTTGCCGTGCAACGATTTCATTAAACCAACAGAAAAAGAGAGAACAAATCGGTGTTCGTAGCCGAAATGTTACCTCTTTTTAAGTGAATTGCGGCTATGCCGCATGATTTGACGCCTTGCGTCATGAATTGGAGCCGTATGGCTCCATGAATTGAAAGCGTTCGCTTTTATTGTTCCTGCGTCCCGAAGGACGCAGGAACGGAGTATAACCCGATGCTTCCTCCTGCGGGGTAAAGCTTTCTTATATCCTAGCCGAAAGAAAAATAGTCTTTTTTCAAAAAGCCTTAACCTTAAACCGTTACTGACAATAACACAACCGACAACCGAAAACCGATTAGCAATAAACCGACGTATCAATGTTAAATGGCGCAAGCAATTTGCAGCTTTGGCAAGGATATAACGGGAAATGTGCGAAGTGATAAACCGACCGTGCGTTAAATCTCTATCATATTGATAAGATTCGCGCGGTCGATAGCAACCTGAAGAGAGCTTATACGGCTCTTAAGCTCGCGAGCCTCGCTCACGACGCTCTCAACGTCGTAAAGGCGCTCGGTGTACTCAAGAATACCTACGGGCGTGATTCTTCTGGTGAGCTGCTGACCTCTCGCCATATACGAGAGTCGCGAATACTCGCTGCCAAGCTGCGCGAGCATCACGAGCCCCTCACCTATGGTGATATCGAAGCCCTCAAGCATAACGGTGCAGTTAGCGTACGCGAGGGCAGACTTGATTTTGCGGATTTTCGCGTCAAGCTCGCGAACCCTCTCTCTCGTCGCCTCGTAGCTGTACCCCGTGTCGACCTTAGCCTCGCCTTCCTTATAGGAAACCGCGCTTACGTCGTCCTCACGCTCAAGAATCCTGCTCTTTTCTTCCTCAAGAGCCTTGATTTCCTTCATTGCTTCCATGTGACAAACCTTCATAGTAATTAATTCCTTTCTAGTCTTTTGTATCGGGTGCTCCTTGGCACCCGTTCTCTTGTGTATGCTATTTTACCTGAGGAATATTAATATGTCAATGCTTTTTTTGATACTGTATCAAAAAATGAGAAGCATCGGGATTTTTATCGAAATTGTGTTGAATTTTAAAATGCGCGGTGCTATAATAATTAAAGTATAATTTAAGTTTAAAAGCGCGTTTGCTTTTGGAGGCATACTCTCGATGCAAAAAATCAAAAAGGACTTTACCGAAGGACCGATGTTCGTAAGAATGCTGCTTTTTGCCCTGCCTATTATGCTGACGGGCGTTTTGCAGATAGCCTACAATATGTCGGACAACATCGTGGTAGGTCAGTTCTCAGGCGACGACTACGCGCTTGCGGCGGTCGGCTCGACCTCATCTCTTACGAATCTCGTTCTTAATCTTCTTCTCGGCGTGTCTGCGGGTACGGGTGTCGTGGTGGCACAGCGCTACGGCGCAAGGGACTACGATGCGGTATCGGGGACCGTACATACCGCGATAAGCTTTTCCGCCGTGGCGGGGCTTGCCGTAATGGTGCTGGGGCTTATTATATCCGAGCCCGTGCTGACTCTTATGGGCACGAAGCCTGAGGTGCTGTCAAACGCGGTGCTTTACTTCAGAATAATCTGCGTCGGTATACCCGCAAGCAGCGTATATAACTTCGGCGGCTCGATTCTCCGCTCGGTCGGGGATTCAAGGACTCCTCTTCTCATACTCGGCGCGTCGGGGCTTCTTAACGTCGGGCTAAACCTCGTTTTCGTAATATGCTTTGATATGTCCGTTGCGGGCGTTGCGCTTGCCACTATCATATCACAGTACGTATCGGCAATTGCAGTTATGCTCGTGCTTTATATAAGACGAAGCGAGAGCTACGGGCTTCGTCCGCGTGAGCTGAGATTCCATAAGAGGCATCTTTGCAGGATTCTGAGGTTCGGTATTCCCGCGGGAATACAGGGCTGTATGTTCTCTATCTCAAACGTGTTTATCACCTCGGCAATGAACAGCTTTCCGACACCCGACGCGGTGCTTGCGAATACTATCGCGGGAAATATAGACTCGATAAGCCTTACCGTGATGAACGCATTTACACAGGCGGCGCTCACCTTTACGGGACAAAACTATGGCGCGGGAAAGCACGGCAGGGTAAGACGCGTCTTGCTTTTTTCGCTTATTCAGGTTATGGTCGTAGGCGTCGCGATAACCCAGCTTGAGCTGCTTTTCGGTGAGGAGCTTATAATGCTATACATAAGCCCCGATGCAGAGAACAGGGACGCGGTAATGACGATTACTATGGATATCATCACCCTGCTTCTTAACACCTTCTTCCTTTGCGGAATACTTGACGTGCTTTCGGGCTCGCTTCGCGGAATAGGCTATTCCTTCTCACCTATGCTGGTAAATATTATCGGTATATGCGGCGTGAGAATACTCTGGATATTCGTATTCTTCCCAAGCGAGGCGTTCAATACCCCGACGGGACTTATGATGAGCTATCCTATATCCTGGTCGCTGTCTATCGTCGCTATGGCAACGATAAGAGTAGTAGCCGAAATCAGGCTTCGTAAAAAGCTTCGTGCCGTGGGTGCTGAGACGGCGGTCGACGGCGCTCTTACCACTTAATACGGGCGGCGAGCTATGAGTATAAAAATAAACGGACGCGACGTCAGAGTGTGCCTTGCCCCTATGGCAGGCTTTACTGACAGCGCTATGCGTATAATCTCTCGCGAGTGGGGAGCAGAGCTTGCCTTTACCGAGATGATAAGCGCTAAGGCGGTGAAATTCGGTGACAAAAAGACCTACTCGCTTTCAAGAATAGACGGGCGGGAGGGCGACTGTGTGCTTCAGCTCTTCGGCAGTGAGCCCGATACGGTGGCGTATGCCGCGCGGACTCTGCTGGCGGCGGCAGAAATTAAGCCCGTGGGAATAGATATAAATATGGGCTGTCCTGTGAATAAGATATTCCAAAACGGTGAGGGCTCGGCATTGATGAAGAGTCCCGACCTTATATATAAAATAGTCAAGGCTACGCGAGATGAGATAGATATACCTCTTTCGGTAAAATTAAGGCTGGGTATAGACGAGAGTCATATAAACGCCGTCGAGTGCGCGCTTGCGGCAGAGGCGGCGGGAGCCGATTTCGTAACCGTCCACGGACGGACGAGAAAGCAGATGTATAGCGGTAAATGTGACCTCGAAGCCATTGGAAATGTAAAGCGAGCTTTGCATATTCCGCTTATTGCAAGCGGAGATATATGCGACGGTGAGAGCGCACTCAATACGCTTTCCCTGACGGGCGCTGATGCAATTATGGTTGGCAGAGCCGCTATCGGAGCTCCATTCGTGTTTTCCGAAATTCTCTCGGCGCTCGGTGGCGAGGAGTGCCCGAAAATCACGCTCGACACCAAAAAGCGCGTAGCGCTTCGCCAGCTTTCCCTGGCAACTGAGCTTAAGGGCGAGGAGTGCGCGGTGCTTGAATCAAGAAAGCAGCTTGCGCTCTACTTCCGCGGAGTACCCGGCGCGTCAGCCCTGCGGGTAAGGCTCAACTCGGCAACGACGCTTGACGAGGTTGCGTGTATTATTGAGGGATTAGGAATGTCATCCTGAGCGGAGTCACCCATAGATTCCGACTTCGTTACACTCGCCGCGGCTATGCCGTTCGACTGCGCTACGCTTCGCTCAGAATGACAATGGGTGACGGAGTCGAACTCTGCCTGTGGCAGAGCAAACGCCACGCGGCGTTTGGGACCTACTTCCCGCTTGATGACAGTAGTGAG
>CAZDON010000153.1:0-3802 GCA_964507065.1 uncultured Ruminococcus sp.
CAATGTGGCCGTTCAACCTCTCAGTCCGGCTACTGATCGTCGACTTGGTAGGCCGCTACCCCACCAACTATCTAATCAGACGCAAGCTCATCTTCCAGCAGCAAGCCTTTGACGGTTGCACCATGCGGTGCTGCCGTTTCATGCGGTATTAGCAACTGTTTCCGGTTGTTATTCCGCACTGGAAGGTAGATTGCTCACGCGTTACTCACCCGTCCGCCACTGTGTATTGCTACACCGTTCGACTTGAATGTGTTATGCACGCCGCCAGCGTTAATCCTGAGCCAGGATCAAACTCTCTAAATAAATTGTATCTTAACAGGTAAGGCTTCCCTTACCCACTAACATCTTTAGAGCTTTTTCTCTTGACTTTCTTTACTTTGTTTGAGTTTCAAAGTTATTGTCGAGATTTCCTTCGCACTTTTCAGTGCTCGTTCAGAAATTTCTTTTGTTGTTCAATTTTCAAGGAGCAAGTGCGCCGCCTTTCTTAAGGCCGCTTGTAAGATTATACTACAAGGAAAAACAAAAGTCAAGCACTTTTTTAATTTTTTTGGCTATTTTTCTGTTTTGTCAATAATTCACGAATTAAATCCCGAAATAATGGGCAAATTGACAAAAAAGGTGAGCTTATGGCATCTATTTTCTTCAGAACCATAATTATTTATATAACCCTGACGCTCTCAATGCGGCTTATGGGAAAAAGGGAGCTTGGCGAGCTTGAGGTCGGTGAGCTCGTAACCTCGCTGCTTCTTTCGGAGATTTGCTCTATCCCGATAGACAATCCCGACATCCCGCTTATGAACGCGATTATTCCCGTTTTATTTATCATTTCCCTTGAGATAATCGTATCGGTCGTAAAGAACAAATCGTCCGCGATGCAAAAACTCGTCGACGGCACGCCCTCTTATATAATATATAAAGGAAGATTAAATCCCGATGTGCTAACGGAAAACCGTATATCAATTAACGAGCTTCTCGGACAGATGAGGCAAAACGGCATTGGAAGCATTGACGAGGTAGAATACTGTATAATTGAGTCAAACGGCAAAATGTCAATTATTAAAAAGGGGGATGCGGGCGGTCTTGGACATCTTCTTATTGCCGACGGGATAATACAGAAAAACAACCTGAGCATGCTGGGCTACGACGAGGAGCGGCTGATGAGCGAGCTTGGCGACGTTCCCCTCTCGGAGGTTTTTATTCTTTGCGAGAATGACGAGGGGGTACGGTATCTTGTAAAGAAGAAAGGAGGACAGTCCCCGTAATGAAAACCTTTGTATTTGCGATAGTGACCGCCTGCCTCGTGACGCTTGCCGTTATACTGAATTCGGTATTTCTCGATATTTCCTTAAGCTCACTTATCGACGAATGTGAAAAAATCCCCGACGAATGTGAGCGTGCTCCCGAATACGAGCGTCTTTACGAGAATTTTTGTAAATGGCAGAAATTCATATCCCTTACCGTTTCTCACGAGGACCTCAGCGATATTGAAAAGGATTTTGCTGAAATTCTCGGTGCGGCAAGGGCAGACGACCGTGAGTCTCTTATAATAGCAAAGAGCCGTCTTATTATGACGCTTACGCATCTGAGACGGCTCTCGGGAGTAAATCCCGACAGTATTTTTTAAAGACTTACCTGAACGGAGTCATATCGGCGACGTACGTTTCGGTACGCATAACCGTATAACCCTCATCAGTAAGGTTTTCCTCTCTCAGAATACCCAGTCTTTCCCGAAGCGCCTTTATCATAAGCTCAGGGCTCAAAAACTGCGAGGGAGAGGACGAAAGCACGCATTCAAGAACGACTCTTCCGTCCTGAATACGGCAATCTACGCTCTTTATCATCGGAGCGATATCGACCTCGCGCTCACCGCCCTTGCCTTTTTTGATTATGGTGAGGGTGGACGTGAGAGTGTCGCTTATTCTTTTGCAAAGCTCATCGTCCGAGGAAAGCAGGTCAAGCTCGATACGGTGGGAGATAAACGAAAGCTCGGTAAATTTGCTATCGGGATAATACGCCTCGGTAGCGTACAGCTCGTCGGTAAAATTCTTATTGAGCGAAAGAAGCACCTCGCTCTCGGGAACTCTGTAATTCAGCTTTATATCCATAAGCTCGCAAACGCTCTCAACACCCGTAGAAAGCGGCGCGGCAAAGGAAAGCTTTGGCTTCGGGTTAAAGCCCTCGCTGAAGCGAAGCGGCAGTCCCGCCCTGACGATAACCTTCATCATCGTGCGTACAAGGTCAAGGTGCGACACGAATTTGAGCTTCCCTATCTTGCGGAATCTGACTCTGACGACGCAGGGATTCATTTGCACCATCTGTTCTTACCTCCAAGCTTATTTGCTCCGCAGCCTGAGCACAGCTCCTGACACGAGGGCGTCGTCTTGCCTGAGTAGGCACGCTCACGCTCACGCAAGAGGTACGCCTTGGTAACACCGATGTCTATCATATCCCACGGAAGAATCTCGTCGACGCCAAAGCCGCGCGTCGTATAATAAGAGGCGTCGACGCCGCACTCCTCAAATGCGCGCATCCATCTGTCGTAGTCGAAGAACTCGTCCCACGCGTCAAGGTTTGCACCCCACTCTACCGCAAGCGCAATAGCGGGCGCGATACGGCGGTCACCTCTGGCAAGTATAGCCTCAATTACCGAAACCCTAGCGTCGTGATAGGTGTATCTTACACGCCTGTCGGTGATAGCCTCTTTAAGATGCGCCTGCTTTTCGGTAAGCGACTCAAGCGAATCCTGAGCCTCCCACTGGAAGGGAGTAAAGGGTTTGGGTATAAAGCAGGAAACGCTGACGGTAACGCTTACACCGCCCGCGGGACGCTCTGGCTTAGGTAGGGCGAAGTAGCAATCGACAACCGTCTTTGCGGTGTGAGCAATTCCCTCTATATCATCAAGCGTTTCGGTGGGCAGACCGTTCATAAAGTAAAGCTTTACGCTGTTCTTTCCGCCGCGGAAGGCGATATCTACCGCGCGGCGCAGGTCTTCCTCGGTAACGTTTTTGTTGATTACGTCGCGAAGTCTTTGCGTCCCTGCCTCGGGTGCGAAGGTCAGTCCGCCCGTCCTCACCGAGGATATTCTCTGCATAAGCTCCTCAGAGAAGCTGTCAAGGCGAAGCGACGGAAGCGAGAGGCTTACTTTCTTTTCGTCAGTCCATTCAAGAAGCCCGTCGGTAAGCTCACGAAGCCTCGAATAGTCGCTGATAGACAGCGAAATCAGGGATATTTCGTCATAGCCTGAGCTTTCGTAAAGGCATTTCGCGAGATTACAAAGCGTCTTTGGCGATTTTTCTCTTATCGGTCTGTATACCATTCCCGCCTGACAGAAGCGGCAGCCGCGGATACAGCCGCGGTATACCTCAAGCACGACTCTGTCGTGGACGGTCTGTATATAGGGCATAACCAGCTTTTCGGGATAAGGTGCCTCGTCCAAATCTCTGACGATGCGCTTTCTGATTTTCGAGGGAACTCCCTCCTCCTTAGGAGTGAAAGCGGCAATCGTGCCGTCCCGGTTATAGCTTACCTCGTAAAGAGAGGGAATATATACACCCTCAATATTCGCGGCACGGCGAAGAAATGCCCGTCTTGTGTAGCTTCCGTCCCTCTTCATCTCTATATAGAGCCTTGAAATTTCGAGAAGCACCTCCTCACCCTCGCCTATATTGATAAGGTCGAAGAAGTCGGCAATGGGCTCGGGATTATACACGCAAGGGCCGCCCGCGATAATTATCGGAGTGTCCTCACCTCGGTCGCGCGACCATATCGGAATACCGCCGAGCTTCATCATAGAAAGCGCCGT
>CAZDON010000154.1:0-3787 GCA_964507065.1 uncultured Ruminococcus sp.
CACGGCACCGCTACTAAGAAGCGTATCAATTATCGAGGTCGCAAGCGCTGCGCCCTCAACTGGGTCGGTGCCTGAGCCGAGCTCGTCGAGAAGAACGAGCGAATTTTTATCCGCGCGCGAAAGAATATCTATAACCGTCACCATATGCGATGAGAAGGTCGAAAGAGACGCCTCGATGCTTTGCTCATCTCCTATATCCACAAGCACCCCGTCAAATACGGGAAGCTGAGAGCCTTCGTCGGCAGGTATCTGAAGTCCCGACTGCGCCATAAGCACGAAAAGACCTACCGTCTTAAGAGATACGGTCTTTCCACCCGTATTAGGTCCCGTTATAACCATAACGGAATAATCGTCTCCGACTGAGATATCTATCGGTACTACCGTATTCTTATCAAGAAGCGGATGCCTTGCACGCCTGAGGCTTATACCGCGCCCGCGGGTGACAGTCGGCATCGTCGCACGCATAGTGAGCGAAAGGGACGCCTTTGCAAATATAAAGGCAAGCTCGGTTATATTATGGTAATTGAGTGTAACCGTCGCAGTGTATTCACCGACCGTGGCAGAAAGCTCTCTTAATATTTTATCTATTTCAGCTCTTTCCTTAGCCTCAAGGCTCTTAAGCTCGTTATTCAGCTCAACGATCGCCATAGGCTCGATAAATACGGTAGCACCTGATGAGGAGGTATCGTGGACGAGTCCCTTGACCTCGTTTTTATACTCAGCCTTAACGGGCACGACGTATCTTCCGTTACGGACGGTGACTATATTTTCCTGAAGATATTTAAGACGCCCACCGCTGACGTAGCCGGAAAGAGTGTCCTTTATTCTGTTGTTAGCACCTCTTATTTTGCGTCTGACCTCACTGAGCTCAGGACTTGCCTCGTCGGCTATCATTTCCTCGTTAAGTATAGCACGGCTGATTCTCTCATAGAGAGTCTTGTTCGGCATAAGCCTGCAAAACATCATATCCAGTGAGGTTTCAAACGGCTTGTCCGTGTTAATATAATCAAGAAGCCTCTCAACCGAGCCGAGAAGCGACGCGACTTGGATAAGCTCTCTTTGGGAAAGCACTCCGCCCTTGTATGCCCTCTCGGATGCTTCGATTACACCGTCGGGAGCTGAAAACGAGGGATAGCCCTTTGCGTTTATAAGCCGCTTTGCGTCCTCGGTACGCCTCTGAAGCAGAGCTACCTCGTCGTACGACGAGCTTGGCATAAGCGACATAGCACGAGCCTTAGCTCCCTCCGTCGCGCAAAGCTCACAAAGAAGTACCTGTATTTTATCATATTCAAGAGTAGATAGGGTCTTACCCGTAAACTGCATTTATCGTCTTACCTCTTTGTAAAATTCAAGCGAATTAAAGCTTCGCTCAAGCTGATTCTTCAGATATTCCTCGCACGCGTACTCAAGAATCGGAAGCTCCTCATCCGAGAGCGTGAATGAAAAGACGCGCATAGGCGCACTCTCTATGATATAAGACATAGCGAGCCTTACTCCCTCGGTGATAATACATACGGGAGCCGCAGAGGAAAGCGGGTCGTCGTTTATCTGCCCCGCGGGCATTCGCTCTCTGCATTCTCTGCAAATAAGCGTACCGCCCAGCAGGTCAAAGACGTAGTCCTGCGACCTGCCCTGACACTCGTGACAGCCGCTTACGTCGGGCATAAAGCCGATTATCGTGAGCATACGAAGCTCAAACGCCGCCTTGATGATAGGAAGCGGACGCTCCCTCTTGCATATCGAATATAGGGAGTTCAGCGAGAGACGCAAAAGCTCTCCCTCAGGCTCTGCCGTGGTGACGTAGGATAGCGCCTCAAGCACGTAAAGACCGAGGCTGAGCCCCTCAAGCGAATCTCTTATGCTAAAAAAGCTCTCAACCACACTTGATTCGCGAAGCCATAGCTTGTCCCCGCGCTTTGCAAGCACGAAATCTCCAAGACAAAACTGCTGCGTCGTGGCAAAGTTACGGTTTTTAAGCGACCGCGCCCCCTTTGCCATTACGGTGACGGCGCCCATTTCCCTCGTAAAAAGTGTCAGAAGCCTGTCGGACTCGCCAAGGTCAACGCATTTAAGCACGAGACCTCTTACCTCGTTTTCCATATCAGTCCTCGGTATATCCAAGATTTGCGATATTTGAAAGGCTGTCGCGCCAGTTTTCCTTTACTCTTACGTACAGGTCAAGGAATACCTTAACGCCAAGCATAGCCTCAATATCCTCCCTTGCGTGTGTGCCAATCTTCTTGATAAGCTGACCGCCCTTGCCGATAATAATCCCCTTATGGGTGGCTCTTTCACAGTATATCTCGGCTCTTATATTGACGACCTTACCGTCCTCCTTGAATTCCTCGATAACGACAGCCGTGCCGTGAGGAATTTCCTCGTCGAGATTACGAAGGAGCTTTTCTCTTATGATTTCTGCTGCTATCTGGCGCTCGGGCTGGTCAGTGGCAATATCGGGCGAGAACATAAAGTCCCCCTCGTAAAGATACCTCTCACATTCAAGAAGCACGGTATCAACGCCCTTCCCGCTCTTAGCGGAAATCGGTATAACGCTGTCAAAATCAAACGCATCGGCATACGCCTTAATCGTCCTTGCGATGTTCTCCTTGCGTACGGAATCTACCTTATTAATAACGAGAATAGCACCGATGCCCTGAGATTTTATGTTCTTAAGAAGCTCCGCCTCAATATCACCTACCGACTCCTTTGCCTCAACGACGAGCACCACGCCGTCAACACCGCCGATAGCTTCCCTTGCGGTCTTTACCATAAAATCACCGAGTCTTGTTCTCGGCTTATGCATACCGGGGGTATCAAGAAAGACGAATTGCTTATATCCCTCGGTAAGTATTCCCGTTATACGGTTTCTCGTGGTCTGCGGTTTTTTTGATACTATTGCTATCTTCTCGCCTACTATTGCGTTAAGAAGCGTTGATTTTCCGACGTTAGGTCGTCCTACTATTGCTATAAAGCCTGTCCTGTTCATTATAAAAATTATCCCTTAAATTCGATTTTTTCAATTATCTCACGCTGTGCCGCGCACTGCTTTTCGTCGTCCTCCTCCGACCTTTCGTGGTCGTATCCGAGAAGATGCAACGTTGAGTGTATAGCAAGAAAGCATATTTCACGCGCGAGCGTGTTGCCGAGAGCACTTGCCTGCTCCTTTGCCCTGTCTATACATATCGCGATATCACCGAGCACGACTGTGAGGTCAGAGCCGCCGGCAGACTCAAGCTCATCTTGTGAGAGCATAGGAAAGGAAAGCACGTCGGTAGGACGGTTTACTCCCCTGTATTTAAGATTGAGCGAATGAATCTCTGCCTCGTCAAAGAAGCTTACCGACACCTCGGCAGGGTAATCGACTCCGGCGTACTGAAGGGTCATCTCTATTCCCTCGTTAAGCTTTTCAAGCACGTAGGCGTCGCACTCTTCAAATCGGTCGTGTCCCGATACGGTAATAATAATCTCGTTATTCATCGTCAGTATCCTTTCCATTTTCCTTTTTTGTAAATTTCGTATGCGCGGATTTTTCATATTTATCGTATGCCTTTATAATCTCCCTGACGAGTCTGTGCCTTACGACGTCACGATCGCCAAACTCGAAAATCGATATACCCTCAATACCGCCGAGGACCGATTTTGCGATTGAAAGACCGCTCTTTTTACCAAAAGGAAGGTCGGTCTGCGACAAGTCGCCCGTTACCACCGCCTTGGAATTGAAGCCAAGCCTCGTTAAAAACATCTTCATCTGCTCAGGAGTGGTGTTCTGAGCCTCGTCAAGTATAAT
>CAZDON010000155.1:0-3729 GCA_964507065.1 uncultured Ruminococcus sp.
AAGAACATCCGCTTTTTTCTTTTTTAGGCTGTCTTAATGAGACAGCCCCTTTTTTATATAAAAGGATTGAAAATGAAATAGAAATATAGTAAAATAATAGCAAACAAGCATCGCACACCCAGAATATGCTTGATATTCAAAAGGCGGAGTTAATATTGTTATGAAAGACTTAGAAATGAAACTGAAATATGGTTTTCCGTCGCCTCTGCTTAACGAAAGCACGCGCTTTGCCTGCGGCAACTCGGCTTGGGAAACCTATTCCTTGCCGCTTGGCAACGGATATTTTGGTGCTAACGTTTTCGGTCGCACTCTGACAGAGAGAATACAGATAAGCGACCCGACGCTCAGCAATCCCTGGTACAGACCTAAAACCGTACCCAAGGCAGGCGGTGCTGCCGCGGCAGGTGTGAACAGCTTTGCCGAGATATATCTTGATATAGGTCACGAGGGAGTCAGCGACTTTGAAAGAGGACTTTCTCTTGACGATGCTATTTCTTACGTGAGCTATAAAAAGGACGGAGTACACTACTCACGGGAGGCATTCACCTCTTTTCCCGACAGACTTCTTGCCGTCCGATACACGTGCGACAAGGCGGGGGCTGTATCTCTTTGCGTGCGCGCAGAGATTCCTTTTCTCGGTGAGTATACCGTTGAGCCGGGTGACGGACTGTCGAAGCGCGGCGAGGTTACGGCGGCAGACGGCTCTATTATAATCAAGGGCGAAATGGGCTATTACGGAATAGAATATTTCGGAATCTTAAAGGTAGTTCCCGTCGGTGGCAGACTCACAGAGAACGGAGGCACTCTTTACGTCGACGGAGCAGACGAGGTTCTTCTGTACTTTACCTGTGATACGAGCTACGAGCTTTCGGATACCGTTTTTGAAGAGCAACGCCACGAGTATAAGCTTTACGGCAGGCACGTTAACGCGGATAAATGTATAGCCGACGTAAATAGAATATCGAAAACACCGTATGAGGAGCTGAAGAGGCGGCATCTTGATGACTATCGTAGGCTTTACCGTCGCGCTACGCTTAATATCAACAGTGATAGCGTGGCACTCGATGCGCTTGAATACACGGACGTGCTTCTTAAAAAATACAAGGAGGGAAAGCCCTCGCTTTATCTTGAGATGCTTCTGTTTCAATACGGAAGATACCTGCTTATAGCCTCATCAAGAGCAAGGCTTCCTGCGCACCTTCAGGGAATATGGAATGCCTATTGCGACTCGCCCTGGTCGTGCGGATATTGGCATAACATAAACGTGCAGATGAATTATTGGCTGTCAGGACCTGCAAATCTTGCAGAGCTTTTTCTTCCTTATATCAATTATGCAAAGGCATATATGAAGGCTGCCACCCGTAACGCCGATGAATTTATCAGGGTAAATTATCCCGAAAAATACACGGGCGAGGGTGATAACGGCTGGATTATATGGACGGCTGCAAGAGCCTACGATATTGAAAGGCTGACGAGCATCGTGCATTCAGGTCCCGGCACAGGCGCGTTTACCTCGCTTCTGTTCTGGGATTATTACGACTACACCAGAGATATAGAATTTTTGCGTACGTTTGGATATCCCGCACTCTTGGGAATGTCAAAATTCTTTAAGAAGGCTCTCGATCTTCGCGACGGTAAATATCTTATATGCCAGTCTGCCTCGCCTGAGATAAGACACGGTGGTGAGTATTATATCACTGAGGGCTGCGCGTTTGACCAGCAGATGGTGTATGAAAGCTTCAAAAGGACACTTGAGGCAGCAAATATTCTCGGTGTTCAGGATAGCTTTATAAGCGAGCTTTCCGAGATGCTGCCCCTTCTCGACCCCGTGCTTATAGGTGATGACGGACAGGTCAAGGAATTCAGGGAGGAAACGACCTACTCGTCTATCGGAGATGAGCCCCGTCACCGTCACATATCTCACCTCGTCGGACTTTATCCCGGTACTATTATAAATGACAACACGCCCGAGTGGCTAGAAGGTGCAAAGATAACTTTACAAAATCGCGGTGACAAATCGGGAGGCTGGTCGGTTGCGCATAGGCTGCTTCTGTGGGCAAGAGTAAAGGACGGCGAGCATTGCAGGACTCTTATTGAATCGCTGATAAGGAATAATATATTTGACAATCTCTGGGACATACATCCTCCGTTCCAGATAGACGGAAACTTCGGTTATACGGTGGGGCTGTGCGAGATGCTGCTCCAAAGCCACGCGGGATATATCGAGCTTTTACCGGCACTTCCACGCGAGTGGCAGGACGGCTCGTTTCGGGGTCTTGTCGCAAGAGGAAATTTTGAGGTTGACTGTGAGTGGCAAGGCGGCAGGATAACTAAGATTCGTGTTACGGCGCGCTCCGGAGGCCGTCTCAGAATAAAGCTTCCGGAGTATATCCGCAAGAGTATGCAGGATTCGTCGGGGGCGATATACGAGCGGGAAATGTCGGAAAACGAAACGGTAGTATTCTCCCCACGGTGATTCTCCGCACCGTGCGCTTTTTTCGTGCCCAAATACTCAAATATAGTTAAGAAAACTATTGAAAAATATTTTGAGTAGTGGTATAATAGTTCTATATTTCGTAAACTGACGGACGCAAACCGTCAAAAAGGAGATACCAAAATGAAAAGAGATTATGTAAGAGCGATATATGAAAGCCCCGAGAGCTTCGGCGGCAAGACGGTTACCGTCGGCGGTTGGGTAAGAAATCTTCGCGATTCAAAGGCTTTTGGATTTATCGATCTTAACGACGGCTCGTGCTTTAAAAGCATTCAGGTTGTGTTTGAGCGTGAAAAGGTCGCCAACTATGATGAAATTGCATCGCAGAACGTAGGTGCGGCCTTAGTCGTTACGGGCGTCGTTGAGCTTACTCCCGCGGCAAAGCAGCCCTTCGAGCTTAAGGCTTGCGAGATTTACGTAGAGGGCACCAGCACCCCTGAGTATCCGCTTCAGCCTAAAAGACATACCGTAGAGTTTCTTCGTGCGCAGGCGTATCTTCGCCCCAGAACTAATCTTTTCTCGGCTGTCTTCAGAGTAAGAAGCGAGGTTGCATACGCAATTCACTCCTTCTTCCACGACCGCGGATTCGTATACGTGCACACTCCTATTATCACCTGCTCTGACTGTGAGGGTGCAGGCGAGATGTTTAAGGTAACCACCCTTGATCTTGATAACCTTCCCCGCACTGAGGACGGAAAAATCGACTATACCAAGGATTTCTTCGGTAAAAGCGCTAACCTCACCGTTTCAGGACAGCTTGAGGGTGAAACCTACGCTATGGCGTTTGGAAACATATACACCTTCGGTCCTACGTTCCGTGCTGAAAATTCCAATACTGCGCGTCACGCGGCTGAGTTCTGGATGATAGAGCCTGAGATCGCATTTGCCGACCTTGACGACGATATGCAGCTTGCGTGGGATATGATTAAGCATATCATACGCCACGTAATGAATACTTGCTCTCAGGAAATCACGTTCTTCAACAGCTTCGTTGATAAGGGGCTTCTTGAAAGGCTTACTGCACTTATGGACTCGGACTTCAGAAAGGTAACCTATACCGAGGCTATCGAGGTTCTTCTTAATTCCAAGGAGGATTTCAAGTATCCCGTATACTGGGGCGTTGACCTTCAGACCGAGCACGAGAGATATCTTACCGAAAAGGTCTACAAGCAGCCTATCTTCCTCGTTGATTACCCTAAGGATATCAAGGCGTTCTATATGCGACTTAACGATGA
>CAZDON010000156.1:0-3714 GCA_964507065.1 uncultured Ruminococcus sp.
TCTGAAATAAAAGAAAAGGGCGTCTCAAATGCTTTGATTTGAAACACCCTTTTGGCATTTACATGATTTCTACGGTTACACGCTTGCCACAGGTGTTAGCCGCCGCCTTCATTACCTGGCGAATAGCCTTTGCAATTCTGCCGTGACGGCCGATTACCATACCCGTATCGTCCTCAGCAACCGTGAGAATAAGCTCAACGTTATCACCGTCTACGGTTTCCGTAACGGTAACGGCGTCGGGCGAATCCACGATGGCACGCGCTATATTAGTAAGCACCAATTTAAGATCCATTTTTCTTACCGTTTCCATTTAAGGAAAGCTTCCTTTGTTAGTGATAATTTGAATTTTTAGCGTAATATTAATTTATCTTACTAAAAATTAGATAATCTCGCTCTTCTTAAGAAGCGATCTGACGGTGTCGGTGGGCTGAGCACCCTTCTTAAGCCAATCGGTAGCCTTAGCTGCGTCGATCTTGATATCGGCGGGATCGGTAAGGGGATTGTAGTAACCTATCTCCTCGATAAACTTACCGTCGCGGGGCGATCTCTCGTCTGCTACTACCACACGGTAGAAGGGCGACTTCTTTGCGCCGATTCTCTTAAGTCTGATTTTTACTGCCATTGCTTTTTCCTCCGTAAAGTTGTTTAATTTATTTTTTATTGTTTGAAAGCTTAATTAAAAAATTCAAATCAGAAGGGAAGCTTCATTCCACCGAACATACGGCGCTTGCCGAGTCCTGTCATCTGCTTCATCATCTTCTTCATCTGCTCAAACTGCTTAAGAAGCTTGTTTACCTCTTCGACCGAGGTACCTGAGCCAAGCGCAATACGCTTTCTTCTTGAGCCGTTTATCGTGTCTGGGTAGGTGCGCTCCTTTTTAGTCATAGAAAGGATTATTGCCTCGGTTCTTACCATCTGCTTTTCATCAACGGTTGCGTCCTTGAGCGCGCCCGTCTTAAGTCCAGGTATCATACCGAGCAGCTGGTCGAGATTCCCCATCTTTTTGAGCTGTCGCATCTGCATCAGGAAGTCCTCAAGCGTAAAGGTCTGCTCGCGCATCTTACGCTCAAGCTCCTTTGCATTCTTTTCGTCAAACGCCGCCTCTGCCTTTTCAATAAGGGTAAGGACGTCGCCCATTCCGAGAATACGGGACGCCATTCTGTCGGGGTGGAATAGCTCGATTGCATCAAGCTTTTCTCCCGTGCCGAGAAATTTGATAGGCTTTCCCGTGATATACTTGACAGAAAGCGCAGCACCGCCTCGCGTGTCACCGTCAATTTTTGTAAGCACGACACCGCTTATATCAAGAAGGTCGTTAAAGCTCTTAGCAACGTTTACCGCGTCCTGACCCGTCATAGCATCTACGACGAGAAGGATTTCGGTAGGCGAGGTGACCTCCTTAATCTTAACGAGCTCGGTCATAAGCTCCTCGTCTATATGCAATCGGCCGGCGGTATCGATGAATACCATATCGTTGCCGTTCTTTCTTGCGTGCTCAACGCCCGCCTTCGCAATATCTACGGGAGATATCTTTGAGCCCATCGAGAATACGGGAATATCCGCGCTCTCTCCAACCACGTGAAGCTGGTCAATTGCTGCAGGACGGTAAACGTCACAGGCGACGAGCAGGGGATTTTTACCCTTTGACTTGTACATTCTTGCAATCTTGCCCGCGTGCGTGGTTTTACCCGCACCCTGAAGTCCTACCATCATTACGACGGTCGGGGGCTTGGGACTGATATTGAGCTTGGGTGTTTCGCCACCCATAAGAGCAATAAGCTCCTCGTTTACTATCTTGACTATCTGCTGGTGGGGAAGCAGGCTTTCAAGCACCTGTGCACCAATTGCACGCTCGGTAACCTTGCTGACGAATTCCTTGACCACCTTGAAGTTTACGTCTGCCTCAAGAAGCGCAAGCTTTACCTCACGCATACCCTCCTTGACGTCGGCGGCGGTGAGTTTACCCTTGCTTCTGAACCTTTTAAAGGCGTTAGCCAGCTTTTCAGTAAGTCCCTCTAACATAATCTTTCCTCTTAATTCTTATACATATCGGGCAGTTCGGCAAGTATAGCGTCAAGCCTCAGAACGAGCGACGAAAATCTCTCGTCACAGCGAAGCTCGTCTGTAAGCGCCCTAAGCGCCCCCACACTCTTGTACTGAGCCTCGGCAATTCTTGCGAAATGGAGCTTATCCTCAAAAAAGAGAAGCTGCTCCTCGGCGCGCTTGATAATGTGCCGCACACCTTGACGCGAGATACCGACACCCTCTGCAATTTCTGAGAGCGATAGGTCGTCCTCGTAATAGCTCGTCATAATACCGCACGCACGCTCATCAAGCAGGTCGCGGTAAAAGGTGAGCAAATAACCAAGCTTCATATCCTTTGAGAACATTCGACCACCGCCCTTTTGAAGGTGTAAAGTAAATTGCTTTACAAGTATAGCATAGAAATCGGGTGCTGTCAAGGGGATTTTCAAAATCTATAAAATTTTTAAAATTAATTTTCAAAAACCCTTGATTTTGATAATAGATTATGCTATTATATATTGGTAAAAAACTGTAACTTAGCATCAATGCGGGAGAAAGAAGGACCCTCTCAGCCTCTTTTCAGTCGTGTAAATCTGAGTTGCTTTAAAATAATAAGGAGATAAAAATGGCTAATATCAAGTCCGCTAAGAAGCGTATTCTTGTAAACCGTGCGAAGGCACTTCGCAACCAGATGGCAAAGAGCCAGCTTAAGACCTTCATCAAGAAGTTCAATGCTGCTGTTGCTGCAGGTGACAAGGCCGCTGCTACTGAGCTTTATCCCGTTGTTATTAAGAAGGTTGACCAGGCAGTTGCTCGCGGCATCCTTCATAAGAACAATGCAGCTCACAAGAAGAGCGAGTTCACTCTCAAGATTAATAAGATGTAAGAAAATAAAGACCTGCCCCAACCCAGCAGGTCGTTATTTTTTTACGACAAAGGTCGCTTGACACCGCGAGTGTATTTTGATATAATTTTATTAACGACGAAAAAGGGAGGCTTGTACCTTGCCAAATTATAAAAAGCTCTCACCTGAGCTTACAGAGCGTATAAGACAGGATATTAACGACGGCACAAGACCGTCCTTTGCCGCCAGGGGCGAGTTCGCAGTGAGGAGGAATCCTGCGTATGATAAGGAATCAATATGGCGTCCTGCATACGTCAGGGACGTCGATAAAATACTTCACAGCCCCTACTATAACCGATACACTGATAAGACTCAGGTGTTTTCATTCTACAAGAATGACGATATTACGAGGCGTGCGCTTCACGTCCAGCTCGTGTCCAGAATTGCGAGGTCTATCGGCTCGGTGCTTAATCTCAATCTTGACCTTATAGAGGCAATAGCGCTCGGCCACGATATCGGTCACGCACCCTTCGGTCACGCGGGAGAGCGTTATATCAGTGAGGTCTATCACAACGAAACGGGAAGATATTTTAACCACAACGTCCATTCGGTGCGTGTGCTCGACGGAATTTTTCCTCTTAATATCACGCTTGATACTCTCGACGGAATTATCACTCACAACGGTGAGTTTGAGATGAACGAGTACCGCCCGTCTGTAATGCCGAGCTTCACCGAGTTTGACAAAATGGTTGAGAGCTGCTACGTCGACGAGAGCAATATCGCGAAAATAGTACCCTCGACGCTTGAGGGCTGTGTCGTGCGCGTGTCTGATATCATTGCATATC
>CAZDON010000157.1:0-3659 GCA_964507065.1 uncultured Ruminococcus sp.
GGAGGGCTTCAAGGCTCTCGCGGCTCAGTTCAGGATGGTTGCCGCTATCGAGAAGGCTCACGAGGAAAGATACAGAAAGCTTCTCTCCAACGTTGAGATGCAGGCAGTATTCGCTAAGAGCGAGATGACTATGTGGGAGTGCCGCAATTGCGGACACCTCGTAATGGGTATGAAGGCACCTGCCGCTTGTCCCGTATGCGCTCATCCTCAGGCATTCTTCGAGGTAAGAAAAGAGAACTATTAATCTCATAAGAGAAAGGTCGGACCATTCGGTAGCCCGACCTTTTTTCATTCAAACCGATGTTGACTATTTTTCGGTATTGTGTTATTATAAAAAGGAGCTTGCGTAGGATTTGCGGCTGAATTTTAACCTATAGGCGGGGTGAATAATATGAAAATACTTATAGCTGACGACGAGAGCGAGATAAGAACGGTCCTGAAGCTTATACTTGAGGGTGCGGGCTACGGTGTAATTGAGGCAGACGACGGAATCTCGGCAGTCGAGGCGGTGAGGTCCCAGCGCGGAATTGACCTTTGCATTATGGATATAATGATGCCGAGGCTTGACGGAATATCCGCTACCGAGAAGATAAGAGAGCTATGCTCCGTTCCCATTCTTTTTTTGAGCGCGAAGTCGCTTGACAAGGATAAGGCGGACGCGTATTCCGCGGGCGGTGACGACTACATAGTAAAGCCCTTTGGAGCGTGTGAGCTTCTTATGAAGGTGGAGGCGCTTACCCGAAGGTACAACGTCTATCAGAGCAAGGGCGAGGAAACGGGCGAGATTATAAGAATAGGCAGAGGCGTTACCCTGAACCCTGAGCTTCGTCAGGTTGAGAAAAACGGCAGGACCGTCGAGATGCGTGACAAGGAGTACGAGGTGCTGCTGTATCTTGCTAAGAACCGCGGCAGAGCCGTTGACACGGGCGAGCTTTATTCTGCCGTATGGGGTGAGATGCCGCTGCTTACCGCAGGAAATACCGTCACGGTGCATATCCTCAACCTCAGGCGCAAGCTTGAGGACACGGGCTCGTCACCGAAGATAATAAGAACCGTATGGGGAAAGGGCTATCAAATTGACTGAGAGGCTTAAGGCATTCTTTAAGCGGTGCGTGTGGTCGCTCCGCACGAGAATGGTGCTGGTCGTAATTTTCGGCGCTATTCTCGGCACGCTTGCATACGTATTTGCAAGATTCGTTATGATGACGGCGATTGACGGCTATATCGCCACAGACGAGGCAAGAGGTCAGCGCGAAACCGAATACGTCGAGAGGCTTCAGAGCTATATTTCGGAAAACTCGCTCTCGTCGGATAATACTCCTCTTATTGCCGACTGGGTAAAGCATAATAACAGATACACCTACGTTATGATATATAAGGATAACGAGCTTCTCTTTTCGGGTGGTATAAACGACAGCGAGGATAATGAAAGCAAGCCGTCCGTCCCGGGTATTACGGTCGAGTATCCCACTTTAGAGGAAATACTTGACTACGCGTCGAAGAACGATATGCACTCGCTTGAGGTTGAGGACGGTATCATCTTTGCTCAGGTGTCCGACTTTACCGAGTATTTTTACTACGATGCGGTAAACGTCGTGAGCCTTATCACCGCCTTCGTGGTGCTTGCCGTCGTGATGATGATATACTTCTTCAGCCTGACGGGAAGGCTTGCCTCGCTCTCGCGCGACGTAAATATCGTTTCGGGTGTTAATATGAATCACACGATAGAGGTAAAGGGCGCGGACGAGCTTTCCGACCTTGCCGAGTGTGTGGAGCAGATGCGAAGCTCGATTATCAAGAGCATTGAGAAGGAAAGAGAGGCGCACGACGCAAACGCCGAGCTTATCACCTCGATGTCACACGATATAAGAACGCCCCTTACCGTCCTTCTCGGCTATATCGACCTTATGAAAAGCCGAGAGAGCGACGAGGTAATGCAGGGCTATATCAGGGCTACGGAAACCACGGCGCTTCGCCTTAAGGAGCTGTCTGACGATATGTTCAGATACTTCCTCGTGTTCGGCGGACGCGATATTGAGGCGGAGCTTCAGAGCTACGACGCGAGAACGCTTATCGAGCAGCTTTTGTCGGAGCACATACTTCTTCTTGACGAAAGGGGGTATACGCTGGAGTATAGCGGGGAGGCGGATTTCCCCGACGAAACCAGCATATACACGGACGCGCCCCGTCTTATGCGTATTATAGATAATCTCTTCTCAAATATATATAAGTACGCCGATGCCGAGAGCCCGATAGGTCTTAATATACAAATTTCCGACGGGCTGCTCCTGATTACGCTGGCTAATAAAATATCTAAAAGCAGCGACAGGACGGAAAGCTCCGGAATAGGTCTTAAGACCTGCGGAAAAATTGCCGAGGCAATAGGCGCGACGCTTGACATCCTTCGCGAGGAGGGAAGCTTTATGGCAAGGCTGGGACTAAAGATACGGAGGAGTGGGGAAAATGCTGTCGTTTCGCACCAGCAGTAGAGTTGAGGAGTCGTACCCTCTCGCGTGTGAAAAAATCTCTCGCGAGTACGAGGGGTGCGAGTGCGATTTTGCTCTTGCGTCGGGCACCGTCGTAGCAAAAATCTTTGACGACGGGGTAGGCTATATGCTGACCTACCCCGTGCCCGTGTGCAGTGATTTCAGTATAGAGGCCGCACTCGGTGAAATCACCGACTTTTGCGTAAGAGAGGGAATCCCCGAGGTTATAACGGGCGTGGCGGCGTGCGACCTTCCCACGCTTCTTCGGGGAGCAAGACACGCCGAGCTTCACGCGCTTGACGAGAGGGCAGAGAGCTTTGTCGTCGAGGTAAAGACCGCCCTTTCAATGCTTGATACGGATATTGATTTTGAGTACGAGGGGCTTCGTCTTTCGACACCGAGTGCTGAGCTTTCCGACTCCTACGCCGCGCTCGTGCGTGACCGTGAGCATAGCAGATATTACGGCTACGAGGTCACCGACGATATAGGCGATGCCTCGCCCCCGCTTATGATAGCCGAGCTCAGGCGTGAGATGGATGCTCATATAACGCTCACGCTCTTCGTAACCCACGGGGGACGCTTTATCGGCGAGGGCGTAATATACGCCGCCGACGGCAGAGGAAGCGCGGAAATATCCTTCCGCGTGGCAAGGGAGCATACGAGGCGCGGCTTTGGCAGAAAAATTCTTCGCGCCCTTATCTCTCTTTCAGAGGATATCGGGCTTCTTCGCCTTATGGCAAGAGTGCATAGGGAGAACGCGCCGTCGCTGTCGCTCCTTTCGTCGGAGGGCTTTCTCGCCGTGAGGGAAGACGGCGAGCTCGTGTATTTTGAGAAGAGCCTCGTGTGATAAACGCCTCAGGGGGTTAAGCTTACACTTAAAAATATTTTCCCAAAAACGCTTGACAAGGTATCGTTTATGTGTTACAATAGAGCGAATAATCGGGCGGTATGGGTGAATTATGCCCTTTTGCCGATTATAGCCGTACGCTGTACGGCGAATTTTCCGTCGTTTTTTGAAAAAAGACGGTGGAAAGCGTGCGCGTGGCTGCGCAAAAAAATATTTGAAGAAGGAGGAAAATCATGCCAACCTTTAACCAGCTTGTTAAAAAGGGTCGTAGCGACAAGGCGTACAAGTCCAAGACACCTGTACTTCAGAGAGGCTTCAACTCGCTT
>CAZDON010000158.1:0-3582 GCA_964507065.1 uncultured Ruminococcus sp.
TATAGTAGGCGCAGGTCCCGCAGGACTTTTCGCGGCGCTCTATCTTTCGCTTTGCGGTGCAAGCCCCGTCGTGCTTGAGAGGGGCGAGGCGGTAGAGGATAGGGTTAAGATCGTGAGCGGCTTTTTCTCAGGCGCACCGCTTTTGGGGGAGAGCAACGTCCAGTTTGGCGAGGGCGGTGCGGGAGCATTCTCCGACGGTAAGCTCAAGGTCGGTGCTCTTGACGAGTACAAGGACTTCGTGCTTCGTGCGTTCGTTGAGGCAGGCGCTGATGAGGATATCCTCTATACCGTCGGTGCACACCTCGGCACGGATAAGCTTCCTACGCTCGTAAAAAATATCCGCGAGAAAATAAAGGCGGGCGGCGGCTCGTTCCTATACGGTGCAAGACTTTCGGGTATTAAGCTCGGTGAGGGAAGTGTGACTGGTGTAGAGTACGAAAAGGACGGGCAGACTTATTGCCTTGATACCGATACCGTTATACTCGCGACGGGTCACAGCGCGAGGGATACCTACGAAATGCTTTATAGGCTTGGCGTTCCTATGCGTGCAAAGGGCTTTGGCGTCGGTGTGAGAATAGAGCACCCACGCGAGTATATTGACAGTCTTATTTATAAGGATTCCTCTGTTTCCAATACCGTAGGCACGGCAAGCTATCACCTCGTCACACACCTTAAGGGTGGGCGAAGCTTTTATAGCTTTTGTATGTGTCCTGGCGGTACAGTCGTCGCGGCGGCAAGCGAGGGTGGCGGCGTCGTTACAAACGGTATGAGCTGCTATGACAGAATGGCAGATAACTCAAACGCCGCGCATCTCATTTCCGTAACGCCCGCGGATTTCGGAAGCGACCACCCGCTTGCGGGAATAGCCTACCAAAGAAAAATAGAGCGTCTTGCATACGCCGCAGGCGGCGGTGACTTCCGCGCGCCCGCAATATCCGTGCGCGATTTCCTTTCGGGCAGAAGCCCGACTGATACGAGTACGGATACCGTCGTACCATCATACCCAAAGGGAACGACACCCGCAAGACCCGAAAGCTATCTGCCCGACTATATCACGGACGGTATTCGCGAGGGGCTTGCCGACTACGAGGAATACCTCAGGGGCTTCGTTATAGGCGACGCGGTTATGACTGGTGCCGAAACGCGCACCACCTCTCCCGTCCGTATCGAGCGTGACGAGAAAACCCGCCAGTGCCTGAGTATTCACGGACTCTACCCCGTCGGTGAGGGCGCAGGCTACGCAGGCGGCATAGTATCCAGCGCCACCGACGCCGTCAGAACGGCGTATCTGATATGTGAAAAAAGCCCCCCCTTGTGATATAATATGCACCCCGAAAAAGCTGAGCGTTTTTCGGGGTGCATATTGCTTTTTATATATTACTTATATTACTTACCAAAAAATTTATAAAATGAATTAAATTCAGATGTCTTGACAATACTTGCCGTATATGGTATAATTGCCCTGCGACATAATTCAATATTTTAACGATATGGGTGTACTATGCCATTTTAGTACCTCCACTTTTTCCTATGCATATCGTTAGAATGTTGAAGAATTGTGTCGCAGCAATGTGGAGTGCTATATGGGTGCGCTCGCATTGCGGGCGCATTTTTTTATTGTGCGCCTTTAATAATTTCGTTTATTATTTATTAAAGGAGAAAAAAGAATGAAAAAGGCATTGGTACTTACCCTCGCGCTTATCCTCGCGATGCTCAGCGTCTTTACGCTTGCGTCGTGTGACGTTGACTTTAACCTTGAGGATATATTCGGCTCGACGAATATTGAGGTAAGCTTTATGGTCGACGGTGTTGAATACGCCACCGTATCGGTCGAGAATGAGCTTGAGGAAATTATTATTCTTCCCGAAAATCCTACGAAGGACGGCTATAACTTCGAAGGCTGGTACTGGGACGAGGGAACGTGGGAGAAGCCTTTTACGGCAAATTCCTTGCTTGACGCGCCTATACAGCAAAGCATTAGCGTCTATGCGAAGTGGTCACCCGTCACGCAGTCCTCCCCCGACGATGAAACACAGGACGATAATAACGGTGGTGATACTACGCCCGACGATACTACGCAGGGCGGCGGTAGCACGGGAGATAACGTCACGGACGGCAGCGGCGCAGGCGGCGGCACGTCAACACCCGATGTACATACGCACTCAATGACTCATCACGCAAAAGTCGAGGCAAGCTGTACTACTGACGGTAATATTGAGTATTGGTATTGCTCTTCGTGCGAGAAAAACTACTCGGATGCTAACGGCGTAAATGTTGCTGATAGCATAGTTATCCCTGCGTCGCACAGCCTTACTCACCACGCAAGAGTCGAGGCAGGCTGTACTACCGACGGTAACGTTGAATATTGGTCTTGCTCTTCGTGCGAGAAAATGTTTTCTGACGCAAATGCTAATGCCGAAATTACTGCCGTAATAATTGGAAGAGTGGGTCACAATCTTACTCATCACGCAAGAGTAGAGGCAAGCTGCACCGCAGACGGAAACGTTGAATATTGGTCTTGTGTTGATTGCGAAAAAAAGTATTCTGACGAGGATGGGAAGAATGCAATTACCGCCGTTGTAATCGGAAGAACGGCACACAGCCTTACCCACCACTCAAGAGTTGAGAAGAATTGTACCACAGATGGAACCATTGAATATTGGTACTGCTCTAAGTGCGAAAAGAATTATTCGGACGAAAACGGTGCTAATGTGGCGGATAGCATAGTCATCCCTGCATCCCACAGCCTTATTCACCACGCAAGAGTCGAGGCGGGCTGCACCACCGACGGTAATATTGAGTATTGGACCTGCTCTGAGTGCGGCAAGACTTTCTCAGATGAAAATGCCGAAAATGAAGTCAGTACCGTAGTAATTCCCGCGAGTCATAATCTTACCCACCACGCGAGAGTCGAGGCAGGCTGCACTACCGACGGTAATATTGAGTATTGGTACTGCTCTGAGTGCGAAAAGAATTTCTCAGATGAAAATACTGAAAATGAAGCCAGCACCGTAGTAATTCCCGCAAGTCATAATCTCACCCGCCACGCGAGAGTCGAGGCAAGCTGCACCACCGATGGAAATATTGAGTATTGGTCTTGCTCCGCATGCGGAGATAAATTTTCGGACGCGGGTGCCGATAATAAAATTGACAGTGTTGTAATCATAAAAACGGGACACAGCCTTACCTATCGCGCAAGAACTGAGGCTACCTGCACTACCGACGGTAATATCGAGCATTGGTATTGCGCAGGGTGCGAGAAAAACTACTCGGACGAAGACGGCGAAAATGAGGTCGGCACGATAGCAATACCCGCAGGACATGTAGCCGCTTCATCATCTTCAGGATGCACGAGATGCGGTGCGGTTTCGTTCGAGGGCTTGGTATTTAAGCTTAAAAGTGATAACACCTACGAGGTAAGCGACTATACGGGAAGCGCTACGAGCGTAGTAATTCCCGCGACGTACGAAGATGCCTTGGTAACCTCAATAGGCACTTATGCGTTCTATAATTGCAAATCGCTTACGAGCGTAACCATCCCGAGCAGCGTGACCTCAATAGGCTCTGATGCGTTCAGGGGTT
>CAZDON010000159.1:0-3525 GCA_964507065.1 uncultured Ruminococcus sp.
ATCCTTGCTCTCGCGGTACTTCTTTGCAACCTCGACACCGAGCTGAATGTGCGAGCCCTCTGCCTCAGCGGTAAGAGCCTTTCCTATGTCGTGAAGAAGACCTGCGCGCTTTGCCATAGTGGCGTCAACGCCAAGCTCCTCAGCGATAACTCCCGCAAGCATAGACACCTCAACCGAGTGACGGAGCACGTTCTGTCCGAATGAGGTACGGAACTTCATTCTTCCGAGAAGCTTAATTTCCTCGGGGTGAAGCCCGTGAACACCCGTTTCAAACACGGCGCTCTCGCCCGCGCGCTTAATAACGTTGTCTACCTCTCGGCGAGCCTTTTCAACCATTTCCTCAATTCTCGCAGGATGGATACGGCCGTCGGAGATAAGCTTTTCAAGCGCTATTCTCGCTATCTCGCGTCTTACGGGGTCAAAGCCCGAAATAGTAATTACGTCAGGGGTATCGTCTACGATAAGCTCAACACCCGTCAGGCTCTCGATAGTCCTGATGTTTCTTCCCTCACGGCCGATGATTCTACCCTTCATCTCGTCGCCGGGAATCTGAACTACGGATATTGCAATCTCGCTCACGTGGTCTGCCGCGCAGCGCTGAATTGCAAGAGAAAGAATGTCCTTTGCCTTAGCGTCCGCCTCGTCGCGGAAGCGCTCCTCATACTCCGCAATCTTCATCGCTGTTTCGTGCTGCATCTCGCTGTCAAGCCTTGCTACGAGCTCAACCTTTGCTTCCTCGCGCGAAAGACCCGCAAGCTTTTCAAGAACGGAAATCTGTCTTTCAAGCGCCTCGCTTGCCTCCTCGCAGAGCTTGTCTGCCTTGACGTGCTTTTCGGTAAGAGCCGCTTCCTTTTTCTCAAGCTTATCAAGCTTTGCGTCAAGCGCCTCCTCCTTCTGAGTAAGTCTTTTTTCAAGCACCGAAACCTCGCGTCTGCGCTCCTTTATGTCGGCATCCGCCTCCTTCTGAAGCTTGAAAATCTCTTCCTTTGCCGACAGCACTGATTCCTTTTTAGCACTCTCGGCGTTTTTGATAGCGTCCTCAAGAATTCTCTTAGCCTGCTCCTCAGCAGAGCCGAGCTTCTTTTCCGCTACACCCTTTCTTATCACTATTCCGCCGACGATACCGACAAGCAGCGTGCCGACGGCAATAAGAATAACAAAAATCGGTTCCATTTACACCTCCTCGATTACAGTTTAGTAACCTATATGTTAAGAAATTTCATACTAATACTCACAAGATATGCACTCTCTGCCGCGGGTGGCAGAAAAATATTGTCGCGAATAATCGTACGATTATATTATATAATAATAAATAAGTAAAGTCAAGAAAAATTTTTATTTATTTTAGCTCACGCAAAAAAGAGATACGTCGCGAATGAGAAAAGATATACGATATACCGTGGGTTTTCGCGGTCTTTATAAAAATATCACTCCCAAGGCAAAGATGCTTATTATTAACAAAAAATTCATATCTTTTTTATACCAGGGGGTTGACACAAGACCCGAAATGTATTATATTATAGTCGTCAGGATTAGCACTCAGACGAGTTAAGTGCTAAAAAACTGGAGCAAGCGTCAAAAACCGAGCCCACCCTGCCTGAAATACACGAGGAGGTAGAGAAATGGACCCTAAGGAGCTATCCTTAAGAAAGCAGCAGATACTGCGCGCCATAGTCGATGCTCATATCACGCACGGCGAGCCCGTCGGCTCTAAATTCCTTTCCCAGGACGTTCATATAAGCGCGTCTGCCGCCACCATAAGAAACGAGATGGCAGAGCTTGAGTCTATGGGATACCTCGTACAGCCTCACACCTCAGCGGGAAGAGTTCCGTCGGAGCTTGGCTACCGATACTACGTTGACGCGCTCGTGCGCCAGTACAGCGAAACGAGAAACGAGATTGACGACATAAACGAAAGACTCCGCTACAAGCTTACCGAGATGGACAAAATCCTCTCAGAGGCGTCGCACCTTGCGTCCTATCTTTCCGACTACACGGGAATCGCCTTCAAGACGGGCGGCGGTAAGGTAAGAATATCCCGCTTTGACACGGTATATATTTCACCGAAGAGCTTTCACCTCGTGATTTCCTTTGCGGGTGACATAGTCAAGTCCAAGACCTTCTCACTCAGCTTTGCTATCACGCGTCAGGACCTTGCAAGATTCAACGAGGCACTCAATATTTACCTTGCGAATCTCACCTGTGACGAGATAAACGTGTCGGTCATTATGAAGCTTGAGAGCATTATGGGCCCCGCAAGTGCCATAGTGCACCCGACGATGAAGGCAATATACGAGGCGATGAGCGAGCTTGATACCGCCGACATTAAGGTCGAGGGTGTAAACAAGCTTCTCAAATATCCCGAATACTCCGACGTATCAAAGCTCAGAAAGCTTCTCGGTGTGCTCGAGGAAAAGGATAAGCTTCTCGACGTAATTACCAGCCGCGACGGCGGTGACGACGGCATACAAGTATTCATCGGCGCAGAAAACGAGTCGGACGTAATGAGCAACACGACGCTGATTTTCAGAAACGTAAATATCGGCGGCGGCAAGGTTGCTATCGGCGTTATCGGACCCAAGCGAATGAATTACGAGAAGGTAATAACGCTTATAAACAAGCTCGCAACGGGAATTGACCGAATGTTCTCGCAGGATATACCGCAAATAGGCACCCCGCCGGGCGGCGATGACGAGCAATAAAAACAGCAGAGAGGTAGATAAATTGATAAACGACAAGAACACAGAAAATGAGAGCATCGTGACCGAAAGCACCGAATGCGCAGAGGAAAACGGCGCGTGTGAGCTTAAGTCAAGAATTGAGGAGCTTGAGGCACTCGTCAAGGAAAAGGACGAGGCGCATCTGAGAATGGCAGCCGAGTATGAGAACTTCAGACGCCGCACGAGAGAAGAGCGCGACGGCCTGTACGCCTCTGCCGTGGCAGACACGGTAGGCGAGCTTCTCCCCATTATCGACAACCTTGAGCGCGCGGCAAACTACGACGACGGCGAGAAGGTCAAGGGGGGACTCGTGCTGACGCTGAAGAGCGTTGAGTCGGCGCTTAAAAAGCTCAGCGTTGAGGCTATGGGAGCCGTGGGTGAGATTTTCGACCCTAATCTTCACAACGCGGTTCTTCACGAAGAGGTTGAGGGACTCGGCGAGGGTGAGATAACCGAGGTATTCCAGAAGGGATACAAGGTTGGCAAGCGTGTTATTCGCTTTGCTATGGTAAAGACGGCAAACTAATGCGTTTTTTAAATAATTATTTACAAAACAACTAAATTCAAAACATTTTTCAAACACAAACGAACTAAAGGAGATTATTAATTATGGGAAAGATTATAGGAATTGACCTTGGTACTACAAATTCCTGCGTAGCGGTTTTCGAGGGCGGTGAGCCTATCGTTATAACTAATCCTGAGGGTGCGAGAACCACGCCCTCGGTGGTTGCATTCGCTAAGACGGGTGAAAGACTCGTAGGTCAGGTTGCAAAGCGTCAGGCGGTTACCAACCCCGACAAGACCG
>CAZDON010000160.1:0-3478 GCA_964507065.1 uncultured Ruminococcus sp.
CCGCGTAGCGGGCAGAGGAGAGATGCACCTCTCGATACTTATCGAGAATATGCGACGCGAGGGCTACGAGCTTACCTGCTCAAACCCCAGAGTGCTTTATAAGGAAATCGACGGAGTTAAGTGCGAGCCTATTGAGAACGTTATCGTTGACGTGCCTGAGGCGTATATGGGCTCGGTAATGGAAAAGCTTGGCTCAAGAAAGGGCATTATGAGCGATATGCAGCTTCACGGCTCTCGCTATAAGCTCTATTATACGATACCCACGAGATGCCTTTTCGGATACCGCTCGGAGCTTCTTACCGATACGCGAGGCGAGGGAATTATATCCTCGATTTTCGCCGGCTACGAGCCGTTCAAGGGCGAGATAAAGACGCGCTTCACCTCATCGCTCGTTGCGTCTGAAACGGGTATTGCGACGACCTACGGACTGTTCAATTCACAGGACAGAGGACCTCTGTTTATAGGACCTGCCACACCTGTGTATTGCGGTATGATAGTCGGTGAGAATCCCAAGCCCGACGATATTGAGGTGAACGTATGCAAGGAAAAGCACCTCACGGCAATTCGCTCGTCTGGCGCTGACGAAAAGCTCACTCTTATCACTCCCGTGCAGCTTTCTCTTGAGGAGGCTATTGAGTTTATCGCGGACGACGAGCTTATTGAGGTAACACCTAAGAGTATTAGGCTTCGTAAGGCAATCCTTGATACCGCGCAGAGGAAGCGTATGCAGGCTCAGCGCCGCGCCGCACTTAAAGAAAATAAATAACTAAAAAGGCTGACACAAATTCGAATTTGTGTCAGCCTTTTTAGTCTTGCTCGCGAACCATAGTAAGCACTCCGCGCAGCATAACGACGAGCACAAGTGATATCGCGGTCGCTATAATTAATCTTGGCAAAAAAGCTTCACGAAGTAAATACAGCACCGAGGAAAAAATCGCGGAAAGAAGCGCCTTTTGTAAATAACTATTGTCAGAAATAAGTGCAATTCCCGACGAGCGCCTTAAATTGTAGGAAAGCAAAAGAAGAAGCACGGTATAGCATATATACAGTATAATTGCCGACACCTTAATGCCGCCGCGAGAGATTAAGGTCAGGTTTAGCAAAAGTGACAGCGACGCGCTTATGAGGGCAGAAACGGCAAGGGACAGCCGTTTCTTGCTTCCTATAAGACAGCTTGCTATTAGTCCCGATAAAAACAGCGGCAGAGCACTGAGTGCGATGGGATAAACGCAACCTAGCGCACCAAGGTATTCGCTGGGAGCAAGCAGGCGGAAAAGCTCAGGCGCTACCGATAGAAGCAGCAGTGACAAGCACGCTATAAGCCCTGAAATTTTCTCTACGCACTTGTGTGCAACATCGTATTCTCCGCTTCGGAATTTTCTCATAATCCACGGTGTCATAATACCGCCAACGCCCCCGATTAGCATTGTCACACCCGTGCCGAGCGAGTAGGCAATACCGTATTCGGCAAGGCTCACCTCACCCAGCCTGTGCGCAATAATTATTCTGTCAAGCGAGGATATCAGGCTCACGAGTGCAAAGTAGGGAAGCGTCGGTAGTGCCGTCCCCAGTATTGCCGCTATAATACTCCGCCCATCACCTTTTGCACCTTGCGTGCAGGTGCTGACACAGCCGCTTTTTGCAAGAAACGGCTCTTCCTTTCTGACACTTAGCAGACTTATCGCGACGGGTATAGAGAGAGTGAGCAGAACTGCGGCAAGTGAAACTATCCTCACGCTTGCAAGCTGCCCCTCCGTAAATACCGGAAACAGCAGGAGCGATATTATCGGCGGTGCGAGTGCCTCGACGAGAGTAACCGCCGTTGCCGTTTTGTATCTGTATCTGTATCGCGAGCCGCCTATAAACAGCATCAGCACGGAGCGCGAGAGCGAGCAAAGGAAAAGCGAGGGAAAAAACGGTAACGCGCCGCCTTCGTTTTTTATATAATGAAAGAGTATAAATGGAAGCGATACGGCTGACGTCGATACCGTCACAGCTATCAGCGCATAGCGCATAACGGCTCGCTCACGCCCGCGGTTTTCGCCGAGAAGCGAGTATAATACGCCCGTACCAAGCTCCAGTGAGCCTATTGATGCTATCAAGCCGAGGTAGGTCGTGAAAAGCGAGTACTCACCAAGTGCCGCCTTACTCATTACTCTTGTGAAAATCGGTGTCAGCAGAAACGAGCAGGCGCGGCAAAGCACACCCGACAGCGTATATATAAGAGATGCCCTGGCAGGCACGTTAAGCTTATTAAAACGCGTAGCGGCCGGCATGCGTGCGGCTGGCGGTGCGCCCTTTCGTAAACGACTCATCTTGCGTCCTTCGTTTTTAGTTTAGGTTTTGCATTTTTGCTCCCGTCAAAACGAGGAAAAATATAGACCCACAAGAAAAAATCGGGACAAAATTGCAGAGCTTATTGCGCGCGGCATTTCGTTTGATTTTCAGAATATGACGGGTAAACCTTCAAATTCTTGCAAAAACGAGTATATTTGTGCTGCTCTTTTGCGAAAATATGCAATTTTTTCTGAAAAATTTGCAAAACCGTATTGATTTTATTGCATCACTGTGTTAAAATAATGTATATTTATTTTTGGAGGGAAACCAATTATGTTTAAGTCAGAATATCTTAATGACCTCATGGCTCGCGTTGAGCGTAGAAATCCAGGCGAGCCTGAATTTCACCAGACCGTCCGTGAGGTTCTTGAATCAATAGAGCCCGTTCTTCTTCAGCGTCCTCAGTACGTAAAGTCGGGCGTTATCGAAAGACTCGTTGAGCCTGAGAGAATCATCAAGTTCAGAGTACCGTGGGTAGACGATAACGGAAACGTTCAGGTAAACCGCGGCTTTCGTATTCAGTTCAACAGCGCAATCGGTCCTTACAAGGGCGGACTTCGCTTCCACCCCTCTGTAAACGAGAGCATTATCAAGTTCCTCGGCTTCGAGCAGACCTTCAAGAATTCGCTCACAGGACTTCCTATGGGCGGCGGCAAGGGCGGAGCTGACTTCGACCCCCAGGGCAAGAGTGACGCTGAGGTTATGCGCTTCTGCCAAAGCTTTATGACTGAGCTTCAGAAGTACATAGGCGCAGATACCGACGTACCCGCGGGTGATATCGGTGTCGGCGCAAGAGAGATAGGGTATCTCTTCGGACAGTACAAAAGACTCCGTGACGAGTTTACGGGCGTTCTTACGGGTAAGGGTATTCCTTACGGCGGCTCGCTTATCCGTCCTGAGGCAACCGGCTTTGGCGCTGTATACTACACTGCTGAGATGCTTAAGGACCTTGGTGAGGATATCAAGGGTAAGACCTTCGCGATTTCGGGCTTCGGAAACGTTGCTTGGGGTACCGTTATAAAGGTAACTGAGCTCGGCGGTAAGGTAGTTACTATTTCGGGTCCTGACGGCTATATCTACGATAAGGACGGTATCAATACCAAGGAAAAGATTGACTTTATGGTAGAAATGCGTGCTTCCT
>CAZDON010000161.1:0-3345 GCA_964507065.1 uncultured Ruminococcus sp.
AACACGAGAGGGCGGTGCTTATATTATTCTGTTTATGCGCCGTCTTATTCCTCTTCGCTGTCCTTAGTGTCCTTGATTATCAGCAGGTGGGAATAATCGGTATCCTTGATGCGAATGGTATTCGGGTCGCGAAAAAAGTCGGCGGAAAGGCGCTTGATGACGGGGCAGAGCGCGATAAGCGCGATAAGGTTGGGAACTGCCATAAGTCCGTTGAAGAGATCGGCAAACTCCCAGACCGCGTCAAGTCCCGCGACGCAGCCCCAGAAAATCATAAGGCTGTAAATTATCTGATAGATAAGCTTGACGATTTTGTTTCCCCTTGAGAGATATTCGATGCACTTTTCGCCGTAGTAGTACCAGGCGATAATCGTCGCGAAGGCGAAGAGACAAAGACCCACGGTTACGATATACTGGCCGCCCGTGAAGGCATTTTCAAACGCCTGAGAGCTCATCGCGCGTGAATCTCCCACGTACGCGCCGTCGTGCCAGAGCCCTGAGGTAAGAATTACGAGGGCGGTTATCGTACACATTACTATGGAGTCGAAGAACACCTCGAACGCGCCCCAAAGACCCTGACGGGCGGGATGGTCGGTGGATGCTGAGGCGTGAGCGATGGGAGCCGAGCCCATACCTGCCTCGTGCGTGAATACTCCGCGCGCCATACCTATACGGCAGGCGTACATAACCGACGCCCCGAGGAAGCCGCCCATAGCGGCAGTGCCCGTAAAGGTATTCTTGATAATAAGTCCGAAGGCACTGGGGATTTCCTCTACGTTGATTACGAGAACGACGAGAGCGCCTACGATATACAGAATTGACATAAAGGGAACGAGAAGCTCGGTTACGCTTGCTATGCGCTTGATGCCGCCGATGAAGATAAGCGCGCCGAGCGCGGCAACCACGAGTCCGATTATCCAGGTGGGAACGCCGAAGGTCGCGTTTACGCTGCCCGAAAGAGCGTTAGCCTGTACGGACGCGCCGATTCCGAGAGATGCAAGACCGCCGAATACCGCGAACAGTATTGCCAGCCACTTCTTGCCCATACCCTTTGCTATGTAGTACATAGGACCGCCGACGATTTCGCCCTTGTCGTTCGTCGTGCGGTACGCTTGTGAGAGCGTTACCTCACAGTATTTGATTACCATACCGACTAAAGCGGAAATCCAGAGCCAGAACACGGCTCCGGGACCGCCCGTTGCTATCGCAAGAGCAACGCCGACGATGTTACCCGTGCCGACCGTTGCGGCAAGCGCGGTGCAGACCGCCTGGAAGGGAGTTATAGCGCCCGCCTCTATTTCGGATTTGTCGCGCTTTTTAAAAAGCGTCTTGGTCGTATAGCGCATAACGACGTTAAATTTCGTGAAAATGACACCCTTGGTAAGAAAGAGCAGGAAAATTCCCGTACCTATCATAAGAATTACCATGGGTAATCCCCAGATTACGTTGTCATTTAGCCATCCGATGAAATTAAGTATTGCTTCCATTTTTCTGTCCTGTCCGTAACTATTAAGTGCTCTAAAATTATACCACTGTTTTTCAACAAAATCAATCGCTTTTCGTGAGAATTGTCAAAAACACGGTGTGAATTGTCTTTACACTGCGCTTTTTTTGTGAATATTGACACGCGCGAGGGAATTTGGTATAATAGATGAAAAGGATACGATATTTTTTACGGAGAGCTATATGTTAAACGAGGAATACGGAAAATTTGACTTCCGTCTGCTTGACGACGGGACCTACGAGGCGATAATCGTCGAGTATACGAAGACCCTGATAATTCCCGACAGCTACGACGGGCGGACGGTAAGCAGCGTTTCGGCAGAAAAGAACGCTGGCGGTGGGCCGTTGGTCGAGGAGGTGCTTATCCCAGAGGGAATCGAGAGGGTAGGATACAGAGCCTTTTTTCCCTGTATACACATTCACGCGATGACCGTACCGTCGAGCCTGAGGGCAATTGAGCGCGACGCGTTTTCCATAATAGGCAGAATCAGCGAGGTGTACGTCTATGACCTCTCGTCGTTTTTGTCGATAGATTTCGGTAACGAAAACGCAAATCCCCTGCGTGCCGGCGCTAAGCTGTTCGTCGGCAACGACGAGAGGTCTATTACGCGCCTCGTTATACCCAGAGAGGTAGAGAGAATAGGCGCTCACGCCCTATCGGGAATGCACTCGCTCGTATCGGTGACGCTTCACTCCGGGGTGAGGTCGGTTGGCGAGGGTGCGTTTTCGGGCTGTCAGAAGCTGGTCGAGATAATCAACCCCTCCGCTGTCGAGCTTTCGGGTCGTGAGGATACGGCGGGCGTGCTTAATATTGCAAGGGACGAGTCAGACAGCCGACTTACTCATGACGAGAGTGGCTTTATATTTTACACGCACGAAGAGGAGTGCTGCCTCGTCGGCTACGAGGGCAGCGAGAGGGAGATTACCCTGCCCGACGACTATATGGGGCGCCCCTACTCGATATACAGATACGCCTTCAGGTATACCGACTCACTCAGTAAGGTAACATTCGGCAAAAGGGTCACCGCTATCGGCGAGGCAGCCTTTACTCAGTGCTTTCTTCTCGGCGAGATAGCCTTTGCCGAGGGCTGCGAGCTTCGCGAGATAGGGGAGCGCGCTTTCTTATGCTGTGAGTGGCTCGGTGAAACGAGGCTTCCCGCGGGGCTTCTAAAGATAGATAGGCTTGCGTTTGCCTACTGCTCGCTTTTCGACAAGGTGTATATTCCGAAGAGCGTGCTTGAGATAGCGACTGACTCGTTTGAGGACTGCCCGAATCTTACCGTCCTTTGCGAAAGAGGCGAGGCACCTGAGGGCTTCCGCTATGGCTGGGACGCGTCCGTATACGAGGTTCTGTGGGGTGTCACCGAGGAGTGATTTTCGGGGGCTATAACCGCGGCATCCGCTTTAATTAATATTTTTTAAAAGGAAGGACTTGTCGCAATATCCTAAAAAACGGGCGCGTGAGCTCTGTAATTTGCGCCGTTATAATTAACGCTATCCTCTTGACATAATTTTTCAAGTTTGGTATAATCGTATTACCCGAGGGGGTAGAATAAAAAATAAATCCTAAAAGGAGTAAAAAATATGAACAATCTTAAGGGTACTAAGACCGAACAGAACCTTATGACCGCCTTCGCAGGCGAGTCGCAGGCGAGAAACAAGTATACCTACTTTGCATCGGTTGCAAAGAAGGAGGGCTACGAGCAGATTGCCGCTATTTTCCTTGAAACCGCGGAAAACGAGAAGGAGCACGCAAAGCTCTGGTTCAAGGCTCTCGGCGGACTTTCCGACACCGCAGGCAACCTCGTTGCCGCAGCAGAGGGCGAGAACTACGAGTGGACCGAT
>CAZDON010000162.1:0-3312 GCA_964507065.1 uncultured Ruminococcus sp.
TCTGTTCCGAGGCGGGCTACCGCGAAATCCGCACGCCCATCTTTGAGCACACCGAGCTGTTCCAGCGCGGCGTTGGCGATACCACCGACGTTGTTCAGAAGGAAATGTACACCTTCGCCGACGACGAGAAATCTATCTCGCTTCGTCCTGAGGGTACGGCGTCGGTTGCCCGCGCCATAATTGAGAACGGCAAGTGCTCTGATACTATGCCGCTTAAGTTTTACTACATTATATCCTGCTTCCGCCACGAAAAGCCTCAGGCGGGAAGAACGCGCGAGTTCTTCCAGTTCGGCACGGAAACCTTTGGCTCGACGAGCCCCGCATCGGATGCTACGGCAATTGCGCTTGCGTCGTCGGTGCTCAAAAGACTCGGACTTAAGCGTGTCAGGCTCAATATAAATTCTATCGGCTGTAAGGAGTGCAGACCCTCGTACCGCGCGGCGCTCGTCGATTACTTCAGAGCGCACGAGAGCTGCCTTTGCGAGAATTGCAAATCAAGGCTTGAAAAGAATCCTCTGCGGCTTCTTGACTGCAAGGTGGAAAAATGTCACGCCGTAGCAGAGGGCGCGCCAAAGACTCTTGAGCATCTTTGCGACGGCTGCCGTCACGACCTTGATATGCTTACCGCCTCGCTTGACGCTATGGGCATCGACTACGTAATTAATCCCTCTATCGTAAGAGGTCTTGACTACTACACGGGTGCGGTCTTTGAGTTTATTTCCGAGGGCATCGGCGCACAGTCAACCGTCTGCGGCGGCGGCCGCTACGACGGACTCGTCGAGGGTCTGGGCGGTCCCTCGCTTTCGGGAATCGGCTTCGGTATGGGTATTACCAGAGTTATACTCGCTATGCGCGAGGAGGGCGTTGCGGATATAGAAAGACAGACGCCCGAGCTTTACGTTGCCGCGCTTGGTGACTCGGCGCAGATTAAGGCGCTTGCTATTGCCGAAAGGCTTCGTAAGGAGGGCAGGTATTGCGAGTGCGATATCGTCGGAAGAAGCCTTAAGGCACAGATGAAGTACGCTAATAAAATAGGTGCGAAATATACGCTTATCATAGGAGAGAGCGAGCTTGAGTGCGGACGCGCTATGCTTCGCGATATGTCGACGGGTGAGCAAAGAGAGGTTATGCTTGACAGCTTCTCGCTTTAACGCACGCCCCCTACGGGAATTGGGAGATGCTTATGAAAAGAGAGCAGTTTTTGCCTACTACCTACGAGGATATAAAGGCTCGCGGTATAGGGCAGGTTGACTTCGTATACGTGACGGGTGATGCCTACGTGGACCACCCGTCTTTTGGCACGGCTATAATATCGAGAGTGCTTGAGGCTGCGGGCTTTACCGTTGCTATTCTTGCACAGCCTGATTTTCGTTCAAAGGCGGATTTCTGCCGCTTCGGCAGACCCCGTCTTGCGTTTTTGGTGAGCGCGGGAAACATCGACTCAATGGTTGCCCACTATACCGTGTCGAAGAAAAAACGCTCGTACGACTATTATTCACCCGGCGGTAAGGCAGGGCTGCGCCCCGACCGCGCGGTTATAGTATATTCAAACAGAATCCGTGAGGCGTACGGCGACGTACCGATTATCCTCGGTGGACTTGAGGCGTCGCTTCGCCGCTTCGCGCACTACGATTACTGGGAGGACAGAGTAAGAAGAAGCGTGCTCGTTGACAGCCGCGCGGATATTCTTACCTACGGAATGGGCGAGAACATTTTAAGACGCATAGCGGAGCTTCTTGACCGCGGCGTGCCCATTCGCAAAATCAGGGACGTAAGAGGTACGGTGTATCTTACGGCAAAGGGGGACGAGCCTCACTATCCTTACGTATACGTCGGCGATTTTGACGAGCTTAAGGCAAGTCCCGAAAAATATGCCGAGGCATACGCCACACAGTATAAAAATACCGATTCTATAAACGGCAAGGCGGTGCTTGAGGGCTACGGAGATAAAATGCTCGTGCAGAATCCGCCTATGCCGCCGCTTTCGCGTGAGGAGCTTGACTTCGTCTATTCGCTTCCTTACGCGAGGACCTATCACCCCGATTACGAGGCTGACGGCGGCGTTCCCGCTATCAGCGAGGTAAGGTTTTCAATTACCCACAACCGCGGCTGTTTCGGCGCGTGCAACTTCTGCGCGCTGGCGTTTCATCAGGGCAGAGAGGTGCGCTCAAGGAGCGAGGAAAGCGTGCTTCGCGAGGCGGAGCTTATCGCCTCTATGCCCGACTTCAAGGGATATATTCACGACGTTGGCGGACCTACCGCAAACTTCCGCGCCCCCGCGTGCGAAAAGCAGCTTACCGACGGCGTTTGTCAGGGAAGAAAGTGCTTAGCACCTACCCCCTGTAAGAATCTTCGGGTCGACCACACCGAGTATATGAATATGCTCGAAAAAATTGAAAAAATACCAAAGGTAAAGCGTGTGTTTATCCGTTCCGGAATAAGATTTGATTATCTTATGCTGGATGAGTCGGACGCATTCTTCAGACGCCTCGTCACCAATCACGTGTCGGGACAGCTCAAGGTCGCGCCTGAGCATTGCTCGCCCAATGCGCTTCTTATGATGGGTAAGCCCAGGATTGAGGTCTTTGAGGAATTTCGCAAAAAATATTTCAGACTCTCAAGGGAAGCGGGGCTGGAGCAGTACCTCGTGCCGTATCTTATGTCGAGCCACCCCGGCACTACGCTTGACGACGCTATCGAGATGGCGATTTATCTGAAAAAATGGGGCTACTCGCCCGAACAGGTTCAGGATTTTTATCCAACGCCCGGCACTATATCAACGGTAATGTACTATACGGGAATAAACCCCCTCACAAAAAAGCGGGTGACGGTCTGCCGCGATTACAGAGAAAAGCAGCTCCAGCGTGCGCTTCTGCAGTTTTCAAGACCTGAGAACGCGAGCCTCGTGCGTGAGGCGCTCACCCTTGCGGGCAGAGAGGACCTGATAGGCTACGGTGAGGAATGTCTTGTAAAACCCGCCTTTCGCGGCACTCAGGTAAAGAGTGCTTTACATAAGGGCGCTGACACCTCAGGCAAGAAGCGAGCGTCAGGAGCTCCCCACGGCAGTAAGGCGCGCCGTGACTTGCGTACAGGCACTTCGCGTCCCGTCGGCGCTAAGCCTCAAAGACTTAAGAAGCTTGAGCGTACCTTCGGTGAGGACTCGGTGAGAATTATGAGAGAGGCAGAACGTCTTTCGGGCACGAAATCAAGGTCTCCGTCGGGCAATGGGGGTCATGGCACCAAATCAAGCAAAAAACGCGGCGGAAAACGCTGATTTGTAATGCTTGTCTTACAAAGCATAGTATTTTATAC
>CAZDON010000163.1:0-3275 GCA_964507065.1 uncultured Ruminococcus sp.
GCGGAATGCTTCCTTTACAGCAAAGGGTGAATTATCTGAAAGCACGCGAAGAGCATCCTGCCGGTCATTTGAATGAGAAGCAATCTTTTTAGAAAAAAGCTTAAGCATTCTTCGTCACCTCCGCATCAGGAACATCAAATGATGGAATTACACCAAGAATAGGTAAATCGAAATTATCCTCAAGCTTATTCTTATCGTGAATGACAATATCAAATACCGAAATAAGCCAAATGACGATAAGTGAAGCCACGACACCTACAAGCGCACCTATTACACCACTCGTAAGAGTATTCTTGCTGTTTGCACTCTCAGCAAGCTTGGGGGCATCAATGGTCTTGACGGTAATCGTATAAGGAGTTTTTTCAGGAAGAAGAATGGTGCAATACTCGTAAATGCTGTTTGCAACGGCGTATGCCATTTCCTTATCGCGCATCGTGACCCTTACCTTGAATATTTCGGTTTCGCCTTCCTGCTCGGTTGTAATCGCACCGCGAAGTGCCTGCGCGGTAAGACCGTACTCACCGGGCAAGGGGTTAATTTCAGTTGCATAATCATCCGAGCCGGTTATAATTGTTTCGAGGAAGAAATCACTCTTGATTATGTAGCTATAGGTAGCAACCATATTTTGCGCTGCAGTAATATCCGAATTGCTCGTATCGTTCTCACTAGCCTCATTATATACGATAATGGAGGTAGTCGAGGTGTATGTCTTAGGCTTAATGACCGCCGAATACAGCATCATCAAGCTTCCGCAGACAACGGCAACGATAGCAATAATCCAAAGTTTGGGGATAAATACCGCTACTATATCACCAAAGGTAAGCTCTTCTTTTTTCTTTTTCATAATATACTCTCCAAATCAAAGCGTATCAAGAAATTTTAAAAGCAACGATGCTATAATCTTAGCACCGTCATCCGACGGATGAAGCCCGTCGGGCATATATTTTTCCCGATGAATATCTAAAACAGGCTGAATTCCAGAGCATTTAAACAAATCAAGCACGGGAACCGAATAGTATTCACAGACCTCTCGAATTGCGTTGCAATAAGCAATCAGTGGCTTTGTAGGATATCCGAACTCATTTACAGTGGCTCTTTCACTCAATCTGTGAAGAGGTGTCATAAACACTATTTTTGACGTCGGAAGATGATTAACGAGTCTTTTAATCAAGCTGTGAAGCGCACCGTAAAAGGTGTACTCATCATAAGAATCGAAATATCCTAGACCGCCGTCTCCGTGACCAAAATCATTGGTACCGCCAAATACGACTACGACATCGGTATCCTTGTCAATATCCTCTACTCTATCAATAAACGGTCGGTCAATTTCGGGATTCGGGCTTGGATTATGATTCCTCGCAATTCGAGTACCGCTGATACCGTAATTATTGACGTTATATCCCGATAGTTTCTCAAATACCGAGGTGTACCGTGTGGCAAGCGAGCTTGCCCCTACGCCCTCTGTAATACTATCTCCGAGAAAAGACACTGTTAACGCACTCATAATTAATCCTCACGTTTTGAAAAATGGCAGTATAAACTGCCATTTTTCTTATCAGCCCTCAAAAACAGAATTCTGGTTATGAAGCAAGCCTGCATCAATATCTGCCTTCGACCAACCGATTTCATCGCAAGGGTATGCGATAAAGGCATTTCCAGTATAGAGATTATTCATATTGTATACGCTCTCACCAGTCTTAACTCTTATAACATTTCCGGTTTCCGAGTCAATGGTATAGTTCGCACCCTCAACACCGTACTGAAGAGTATTTTTATACTCAGCATCCGTATTGAATGCGTATATAATTTCCATGCAACGGTTTGCGTCCTTAGTACCGTTCACGATAGCAAAAGCAGAGCCGTGCGCATCGGCAGCAGTGACGCGAGGCTTCTTAAGCACGTTGTAAAGATAGCCCGAATCAGCACCGATTTCTGCATGACCGCCAGTCTTAAGAGCTATAAGGCTGTTTATATCCTCCGAGGGGAACGCGGCAGCAAGCTGTGCCCGAAGAGCCTCAATTTCCTCAGCGGTATCTATCGTTGCAATCTGCTCATCACTGTAATAAAGTGCTCTTACGGCAGACTTCTTCATCATAAGGTACTCATACTGACCTACTACGTGGTTGTTTGGAACGGTGTAAAGCTTTCCGTTGATTTTAGCAGCCTCAAGAAGAGAGGGCGTTACGTCAACGTTAAGCGTGCCGTAATCATCAGACTTGTAGAAATCGGTAAGATCAACGATAAGCCCATCGTTTACGAGCGAGTTAGCAAGCTCGGCTGAATTAATAAGTACGATATCAGCGCGTGGCTTTGAATTGGCGGAACAAGAGGACTTTACAGTCGCAGCGTAATCTGCCTCTGAAAGATAGGTGATATTAAGTATAGTGTTGAAATCTTCCTTCGCGTACTGAGTAAGCTTCTGTGAAACCGTATCCTTAGCGATTGAGGTAGTTCCCTCGCCCGCAATAATAAGAACATTAAGAGTAAGCTCCTCTACGGTATCGTCGATTTCAGGATAATTCTCAAGAAATTCTCCTATAATATCCTCCCCGCAGCTGGCAAGAGTAAAAACTGTCATAACAAGGCATAAAACTATGCACAGCAGTCTTTTCATAAAATATATCCTCCGAAGAATATTTGTTTACTATTGTATTTTACAACAAAGTCGCCGCTTTGTCAATACAAATTTATTTTTAAAATATTATAAAAAGATTTTGCGTAAAAAATGCACAAACCGAAAAAGCTCGATTTGTGCATTTTCCCTTTATTTAATTGTTGAGATAATCCTTAAGCGTCTTGGAGCGCGAGGGGTGTCTGAGCTTGCGCAGAGCCTTAGCCTCAATCTGTCTTATACGCTCACGGGTAATGTTAAACTGCTTTCCAACCTCTTCAAGAGTACGGTTTCTGCCGTCCTTAAGTCCGTAACGAAGCATAATAACCTCTGCCTCGCGGTCCGTAAGAGTTCTCAGCACGGCAAAAAGCTGCTCACGAAGAAGCGATGCGGCAGCGCTGTCAGAGGGAGCGGGTGAATCGTGATCCTCGACGAAGTCACCAAGATGGCTGTCCTCCTCCTCACCGATGGGTGTTTCCAGGGAAACAGGGTCCTGAGCAATCTTCATAATATCTCTGACCTTGTCCGCGGTCATACCAAGCTCCTTAGCGATTTCCTCGGTGTTGGGCTCTCTTCCGAGCTTCTGGAGAAGCTGTCTTGCAGTTCTGGAAACCTTATGTATGGTTTCAACCATGTGAACGGGAATACGGATAGTTCTCGCCTG
>CAZDON010000164.1:0-3182 GCA_964507065.1 uncultured Ruminococcus sp.
TAGCGAAGTCGGAATCTATGGGTGACTCCGCTCAGGATGACATTCTTCATCCGTCATAAGACGGATTTCATTCCAATTATTTCTAATCAAAAAGCAGAAACGGTTTTAAATTTCCGTTTCTGCTTTTTTGCGTTATTTGGGTTTATATGTAAAGAATAGTAGGCATTAGCGGTGCGGCGTGCCGCCGATGAAGTCCCGCTGTCGCGGGGTGTTCGTAGTGCGGTGTAATGAAATCTGCCTCACGGCAGATGAAGTCCGTCCCTTGTCATCCTGAGCGGAGTCACCCATAGATTCCGACTTCATTACATTCGTCGCGGCTATGCCGTTCGACTGCGCTACGCTTCGCTCAGAATGACAATGGGTGACGGAGTCGAACCCGTAGGGCGACGCTTTGCGTCGGGATCTATCCCTCTTCAGATGACAGACGGATGAGGTCACTTCGTGATGAAGTCCGTCCCTTGTCATTCTGAGCGCAGTCGAACTTTTGCGTCCTGACGCAAAAGCGCGAGAGTAACGAGCGGAATCTCGGGACGGATTAAGTCGCTTCGCGGATGAAGAGGCTTGCCTCACGGCAAGCTGTGAAGTCCCGCTGTCGCGGGGTGTTCGTAGTGCGGCACGCAAGGCGCCGCACTACGAACGAAACCGTCTTGCGTAGGTGCACCGGCGGCAAAGCTCCTCGACCGCCTGTCTTTTCATAAAGCCCTCTCGTATTGCCGTGGCTCTTTCACCGTCCACAATGGCGTCAAGCTCTTCTGTGAATATATTACCGAGCGGCATATCACCGTCTGCGTCAAGACAGCAGGGCACGACGGTGCCGTCTGAGAGAATTGCTATCTGTGACGTGAGCGCGTGGCAGAAGAGCCTGTCCCGTGCCTCGCCGCTTGACTCGATAGGCCACTCAAAGACCTCACCGTATTCGATAAAAATGCGCTCGCCTATCTTATAGCCCATACCGCGCCTTTGCCACGAGTCACCGAGTCTTTCTCTGATAAGCTCCTCGATTGTTCCGTTTTTTGAATTTTTACCTGCGTGAAGCTCGCTGTCAAGATTCCAAAGTCTGAGCACCGTGAATATTCCCGCCTCCGCCGCCCTTTTTGCAAAACCGGATACCGTGTCGATATACTCGGTAAGCTCGACGATACCGTTGCCCTCAGGCGCGTGAAGTGAAATTGATACCTTGTGAAGCGTGCCGCTGTGCGAGAGCAGCATATCCTGACGCGCACCGAGAAGCGTGCCGTTGGTGGTAATGCACGCGCGCATTCCGCTCTCACCTATAAGCGAGAGCGCAAAATCAAGCTCAGGGTGCAGAAGCGGCTCACCTAGGACGTGAAGATAGACGAATTTCACGCGACCCGAAAGCGCCGCGAGCGTGGCTCGTATTTCATCTCTTGACATAATGCGCTTCGCCCTTTTCGACCTTACGCAAAACGAGCAGTCAAGGTTGCAGACGTTTCCTATTTCAAGATACGCACGCTCAAAGCTCTCACCGTGCGCTATGACCTCTGCCTTTGCCATACCGCGCCCCCATTCTTCATTCGTTGTCTTTTCATATTTATATTTTACCCGGAGTGTCGGAGCTTGTCAAGCGAAAGAATAATCGTAGCGTCGGCTTCTTTGTTCAATTTTTATCTAAAATACCCAATAATTTCGTAGAAGTTTGTCGCAAGATTTTATTGACAAATTAAATATATAATGATATAATATAAAAAATAAAAGCTTAAGGGCACGCGCCCTGGGGCAAGGAAGGAGTTTTATTATGAAAGAGATTCGTAGAAATATTATTTGCTCCGAAAGACTCACTCCCGCCTCTCTTATGGCCGTTTCTTCTTTCACCGAAGCTTTTTCAAATGATAAAAGATATGCTGCTTTACTCGGCTTTTGCGATGTGCACGTGCATTTTCGTGAGCCGGGTTTTTCTTATAAGGGCACGGTGTACGACGGCACGCGCGCGGCTGCCGCAGGCGGCTATACCGCGGTAATGACGATGCCGAACTTAAATCCCGTCCCCGACTGTGCCGCCTCTATCAATATAGAGAGGGCGATTATAGAGCGCGACGCGGTGATAGACGTCTACCCCTACGCGTCGATAACCAAGGGTCGGCTCGGAGGCGAGCTTTCGGATATGGACGAGCTTGCTCCTCTTTGCTGTGCGTTCTCCGACGACGGACGCGGAGTGCAGAGCGAGGACGTGATGCTTGCCGCAATGAAGCGCGCCAAATCACTTGGCAAGCTTATCGTCGCGCACTGTGAGGACAATTCGCTGCTTCACGGCGGCTACATACATAAGGGCGAGTATGCGAGGGCGCACGGTCATTCGGGTATCTCGTCCGAGAGCGAGTGGGTGCCTATCAAGCGCGACCTTGAGCTCGTCAGGAGGACGGGCTGCTCCTATCACGTCTGCCATATATCCACGAAGGAAAGCGTTGAGCTTATAAGACAGGCAAAGGCAGAGGGACTTGACGTCACCTGTGAAACGGCACCGCACTACCTTATTCTTGACGACTCCTGCCTTATGGAGGACGGACGCTTCAAGATGAATCCGCCGCTGAGGTCTGGCGAGGACAGAGAGGCGCTCGTCAGGGGTATGCTTGACGGCACTATTGATATGATAGCAACCGACCACGCACCGCACTCACGCGAGGATAAATCAAAGGGTCTTCGGGGCTCGGCATTCGGTGTGGTAGGGCTTGAATTTGCGTTTTCGGCCATGTATACGCACTTCGTCAGGACGGGTATTATTACACTTTCGCGTCTTGAGGAGCTTATGAGCGTAAACCCCAGGAAAAGATTTGGTATACCCCAAAGGGACGGCGACGTGTGCGTGTTCGAGCTTGACGCGGAGTACGCGGTAAATCCCGACGAATTTATTTCCAAGGGACGCGCCACTCCCTTCCTGGGGCACAGGCTTTTCGGACGCTGCATACTTACCCTGAAGGACGGGAAGCCCGTCTATACGCGCACTTAACGAAAAACGGCGCGATACAAATTCGTAATTTATACATCGGAGGACGATTTTAAATATGGCAAAGAGAACAGACTTAAAGAAAATTCTGATAATAGGCTCAGGACCTATCGTAATAGGTCAGGCGGCTGAGTTCGACTATGCGGGCACTCAGGCGTGCCTTGCCCTGCGCGAGGAGGGCTACGAGGTAGTGCTCTGTAACTCCAACCCCGCTACGATT
>CAZDON010000165.1:0-3012 GCA_964507065.1 uncultured Ruminococcus sp.
CAATATTAATCACGCGGCAAGGTGGAACAGCCTTGACGCCAACCTCGTCGTTGCTTATTTCGACAATTCCCGCGCGCCTGAGTGCATAGCAAGAATACTCGCATCGGATAAGGGAAGCGACACGCAGGAGCTTGCAGAGCTCGTGAGGGAAGCCTACGGTGTCGCAGAGGTGGAAAGCGACGAATGCTCGGCGCTTCTTGAGCGTGCCTTCTGTCTTGGCGCAGTAGAGCGTAACGTTTGCGACGTTACCTTCGAGCACATCATCTATTCCGATATTATCTCTGCTTCCGATAAGAAGAGAGTAATCGAGAGCTACAACAAGGAAACTATGATGCTCTACGACGGCATACCCGTCTACGCTGGCGCCGGCACGCCTATGACTTGGGATAGGGGCGCGTTTGCGGATATGTCTATCAAAAGAGATGACGAGATTCGCAGAATCAAGAGCAATCTCGTAGGAATAAAGGGCAGGACAAGGGCGCATTATAAGCCGCTTATGCTCGTCTGCCGCGATGCCTTCGTGCTTCAGGAATATAAGCACGCTCTTGGCAGGGCTCTTAGCAAAAAACCGATAAGAGTGCTTGATGCAAGACACTTCGGGGAGTACACCTTCTCGCAGACTGCCAACAACGTGTTCGTCAGCGAGGTTGCAAATACCCGCACGACCTCTACCGTATTTATGATAGAGCACGCGCACGCTATCGGCGCGTCGCTCATTTCTCCGCTTTGCAAATTCCTGAATGCGGACACGAGGGCAAGCTTCCGTATCATCCAGCCATCGCTCGGACTTAATCTTTCTGGCATTCTTCCCATTCTTTTCTCGCAGGGTGAGCCTGACGGTGAGCTTGAGCAGTACTGTGACGTTATCCGTCTTAATCCTATCTCTCAGGAAGAAAAGGAATGTGTAATATCTGACGTGCTTCTTCGTTATCTCGATGCGTACGGTATCGAGGGTGTGACGCTGAGCCCTACCGTTATAGAAAAGCTTAAGAGCAAATCGACCGAGCAGATTGAGGACTGTATTGACGAGATAGTCAAGTATATGGCGCTTGAGGACAAGGTCGGCGAGGTCGACGAGGATTGTCTTTCTCTCGTTATGAAGGGTGTTCTCAAGAGCACCGTTAAGTTTGGCTTCTGATAAGGCGGGGAGATAAAAATGAAAAAATTTGACGTTTTTAAGGACTATGAAAACACAAGAGTCGTCCATTACTCCGAGCTTGACTCCATCCTCGGAAAATCTGTTCCGTGGGACGAGCTTCAGGACACGGTAGTTGAGGGCACTCCTATATCAATAAGGCGCAAGGACGACGGTAAGCTCTACGTAAATACCGTGCCTGACACTCACGTGCTTACCATAGGTGCGACACGAAGCGGAAAGACGCAGTCCTTCGTTATTCCCTACGGAAGCTTTCTTGCTACACGCAAGAATAAGTGCAGTATGGTATTCTGCGACCCCAAGCTTGAGATTTTTGATTCGCTCTCACCGACGCTTGCGGAGCAGGGCTACAAGATTATACTCCTGAATTTCATCGATTCATCGAACTCAGACAGATGGAACCCACTGACTCCCATTTTCGACCTTTATCAGAAGTATCTTTATATTGAGAACGAGGTAGGGGCAGAGCTTATCGACGGCGTTTATTACAGCACCTTTGCAGGTAAGCGCTACACCGACGACGTCCGCCTTGAATACGCGGTTAATGCCGAGCGTAAGAGTATTCTTTACGAGGTTCAGGCAAGAGTCGAGGAAATATCCACGGTAATGTGTCCCGCCACTCAGGACAAGGATGCGTCCTGGATGAACGGTGCGCGCTCTATATTCAAGGGTCTAATATTCTCGATGCTTGAGGACAGCGTGCCGAGTGAGAATTATACCGTTATCACACGCGAAACCTTCTCTCTTTCCACCCTCATTGAAATATACGACAGAATAGGCAGGGCGGACAACTCGTTTACGAGAGATTATTTTGACCGCCGTGATAAGAACACCTCTATCGCCTGGCGTCTTGTGCAGAGATTTATGTTTATTAAGGCAGAGGTAACCAAGGACGGCTATATGAGTACCCTTGCTACCGCAATGACTAAGATAAACGACGGTGCGATAAGGCAGATAACCTGCGCCAATACCTTCAGCTTTTCTGACTTTGACGACGGTAAGCAGCCCTGTGCCGTATTTATCGCGATGAAGGACGAAACCAAGCTTTACTACGATATTATAGGTCTTTTTCTCACCGACCTTTACAAAAACCTCATCAATATGACGAGAAAGAACGGAAACCGTCCGAGGAAAAATCCCTTCTACTTCGTGCTTGACGAGTTCGGAAATATGCCGAAGTTCAACGATTTCGACAGCGTTATTACCGCCTGCGGTGGACGAAACATCTGGTTCTGGCTGATTATTCAGTCCTATGCACAGCTTGACAACGTCTACGGCGAAAATAACGCTAAGATAATAAAGGACAACCTTAATATGCACGTATTCCTCGGAACGAACAACCCCGAAACGAAAAAGGAGTTTTCCAAGGAATGCGGTGAGCATACCATATACTCCGTAATGTCCGCGGTAAACGGAGAGGGTGAGCATATCGCGCAGTACCAGAAGGAAACTATTCCCGTAATTCCCGTAAGCACGCTTTCCTGCCTTGAGGTTGGAGAGGCGATTATCACGAGAATGAATTCCGACGTAACCTGGTCGCGTCTTGAAAGATACTATATGTGTCCTGAGCTTTCCAAGGACAGTAAGCCGCCCTACGTATATACGAGCGACTTTGTGATAGGTGATCCGAAATACGAGTATATACCGAAAAGGTCATCCTCAGATGATGAATAACAGGTGAAAATATGGTAGTAATAGACGATATAAAGAGATTCTTTGACTACTGTCAGGACAAGCTTACCGTGAGCCTGCCTGAGCTTCAGTATGAGATGAAGCTTTCGTACGTGGCAACCCGTGAGCTTATAGGCTTTTTCAAGAAAAAGGGTTGGTTTTTGTCCTCTGAGGGCTACCTTCGC
>CAZDON010000166.1:0-2995 GCA_964507065.1 uncultured Ruminococcus sp.
GTTGCCTGACCGCGTCCTATACCCTTGGTTTCTCTTGTGATACAGATAGAGCCGCCGCCGATACCGACCTTGATGAAGTCAGCGCCGCAATCAGCGAGGAAGCGGAAGCCCGCCGCGTCAACAACGTTGCCCGCGCCCACCTTAACGGTGTCGCCGTACTTATCTCTTATCCACGCGATAGTGCGCTTCTGCCACTCGGAAAAGCCCTCGGACGAGTCAATGCAAAGCACGTCAACGCCCGCGTCAACGAGTGCGGGAACACGCTCGGCGTAATCTCTGGTATTGATACCTGCGCCGACTACGTATCTCTTTGCCTTATCAAGAAGCTCGTTGGGGTTAGCCTTATGGAACTCGTAGTCCTTTCTGAATACCATATAGAGAAGCCTGCCCTCGCCGTCAACGATAGGAAGCGAGTTAAGCTTATGCTCCCAGATAATGTCGTTCGCCTCCTTGAGAGTCGTGCCCTCGGGTGCGGTTATAAGCTTTGCGAAGGGGGTCATAAACTCACTTACGGGAGTGGTGGGCTCCATACGCGAGGGGCGGTAGTCGCGGCTGGTTACGATACCGAGAAGCTTGCCGTTCGGCGTGCCGTCGTCGGTGACTGCCGCGGTGGAATGTCCCGTCTTTTCCTTAAGCGCGATAACGTCCGCCATAGTCGCGTCGGGAGTGATATTTGAATCGGAAATAACGAAGCCTGCCTTGTTGCTCTTAGCGCGTCTTACCATAGCCGCCTCGTCCTCAATGGACTGAGAGCCGTAGATAAAAGATACGCCGCCCTCCTTAGCGAGAGCTACGGCAAGTCTGTCGCCGGATACCGCCTGCATTATAGCCGATACCATAGGAATGTTCATAGTGATAGCCGACTCCTCACCGCGCTTAAACTTTACGAGAGGTGTCTTGAGGCTTACGTTCTGAGGAATGCACTCCGCCGAGGAATATCCGGGAATAAGAAGATATTCGTTAAAGGTATGTGAGGGTTCGTTTATAAATTTTGCCATTTTTCTTTCTCCATTTTAAATTATATCGGTATTGATTAACGCTTAAAATACTGCTTCGCCTCACAGAAAACGCATCTTGCGATTCCCGCGGCAGCATCGGTTACGGTAAAGAGGCTCTCAAGCTCCTGCTCACACCTCGTGATACAGCTTGGGTTCGTGCACGCAAGACCGAGTGAGGTGTCGCCCGTAACGCAGGTTCTGTTCGTCTTGTCCTTAGCCTCGTCAAGAAGCTTCAAGATAAGCGCCATACGCATATACTTTCCGTAAAGCGCCTGTCTGAAGTACGCCGCACGGGGGTCCTTGTCGACCTTGACGGAAATCTCGTTCACACGGGGAAGCGGGTGAAGCACCGACGCGTCACTCTTCATCAGCGTCATCTTATCCTCGGTCAGCACGTAGCTGTCCTTAAGACGCTCGTACTCGTTGGGGTCGGCAAAGCGCTCTCTCTGTATTCTCGTCATATAAAGCACGTCAAGGCACGGCAGCGCCTCCTCAAGCGAGGTCACCTCGGCGTAGTCCATACCGTACTTGTCGATTATCTCGTACTTTACGTAGCTCGGTATCTTAAGCTCAGGCGGCGAAATGAGAACGAGCTTTATACCCTTATATCTTGCGAGTGCCGCAATAAGCGAGTGAACCGTACGCCCGTATTTGAGGTCGCCGCAAAAGCCTACCGTCATATTGTCAAGCCTGCCCTGCTCAACCGAAATCGTGAGCAAATCGGCAAGCGTCTGAGTCGGGTGCGCGTGACCGCCGTCGCCCGCGTTGATTACGGGAATGCCCGCATTCATCGCCGCAACGAGAGGCGCGCCCTCTCTTGGGTGACGCATTACCATAACGTCGGCGTAGGAGGTGATTATCTTTGCCGTGTCGGCAATGCTCTCTCCCTTGGCAGCGCTCGACGAGCTTGCCTCGGAAAAGCCTATAACGCTGCCGCCAAGCTCCAGCATAGCCGCCTCGAAGCTCAGCCTCGTTCTGGTGGACGGCTCGAAGAACAGAGTCGCAAGCTTGCGTCCCTTACAGCTCTCACTGTACTTATCGGGGCTTTCCATTATGTCCTTGGCAACCGAGATAAGACCGTCAAGCTCCCCCGTGGAAAAGTCGTGTATGTCAATAAGACTTCTCATTTCGTATCCTTTCTTATATTCCTTCAACCTTTAGTGTACGCGATTATTTCGCTCCGTAAACCTCAAGATAACGCTTGATTCTATCTACGTTTTCCTCGTTGCCGCCCTCAGCCTCAAGGTACTCGATTATATCGTACACGTCAACTACGGAATATACGGGGAAGCCGAACTCCTCGCCTATCTCCGCCATAGCGCCCCGCTCGCCTTTGCCCTTTTCCTTGCGGTCAACCATAACGAAGCAGGCAGATACCTTAACGCCGTCAAGCGTTTTCATAATCTCCATAGTTTCGCGAATAGCGGTGCCGGCAGTGATAACGTCCTCGACGATTACGACCTCCTCACCGGGCCCGGGCTTGTAGCCTACGAATATACCGCCCTCGCCGTGGTCCTTTGCTTCCTTTCTGTTGAAGAAGAAGGGCAAATCAAGTCCCTCCTTTGCAAGAGCAACCGACGCGCTTACCGCGATGGAAATACCCTTGTAGGCAGGACCGAAGAGGGCCGCCTTTTTTCTACCGAGCTTGTCAAAGTACGCCTTAGCGTAGAACGAGCCGAGCTTCATAACCTGCTCACCCGTCTTAATCTCGCCCGCGTTAATGAAGTAAGGAATCTTTCTTCCGCTCTTTGCGGTGAAATCACCGAACTTAAGCACGTTAGCGCTTCTCAAAAAGTCAATAAATTCTCTCTTGTAGCTTTCCATTTTTATATCTCCTTAAAATATTAATCTAAGATTTTCTCACAAAGGCGAGCTTGTCGCTTTCCTTAAGCTCAAGGTAGTCGATAGCGCGCTCAAAGATAGCGGGTGCCGCCTCGAGATTCCTCGGGTGGTGCGCGTCGCTTCCGAGATAGAATTTGCAGCCGCACGCCTTTGCC
>CAZDON010000167.1:0-2959 GCA_964507065.1 uncultured Ruminococcus sp.
AATAATACCCACACGGCGGCGCGCTGATAAGAGAATCCCCAAAAGCCCCTGAGGCTCACCTATCACAACTGGCACTGAGGCAAGCATTTTCTCGATTTTCTTTGCAGAGAGCAGCGGTATCAGAAAGCTGCCGTCACCGTGCATTTTTACCGTAAGGGCGTTTTTGATATAAATATTCATAACCCTCTCGCGATATCCGAGAGGCGCTCTGGCGCGCTTATAGCCAAGCAGAAGAAGATCAGGTCTTATCATTTTTATCTCTCTTTCCGGATGCGAATTTAATCTCAGTGATTTTTCCTGATACCTCAAGCGTCCTTTCCGCAAGCGACGATACGGACAGCCCTCTGCCGATAAGCGATAGACCACCGCGAGAGGTGATAAGGCTTACGAACTCGGAGTCAAGCTCGCACACACCGACGACACCGTTTACGAGAAGCGATACACCGAGTGCGCCTGAGGTAATTTCCATATGGAAGCTTGCCTTACCGACTGCTTTATCGCCGCTCTTATTTTGTCCTTGATTTGTCATTATTGCCCCCGTTTTTCATAATTTCTACTAAATACTATGCACGGTGAGGATAAAAATGCAAAAGAGGCTGAGCCGCGGGGCTGCTTTCCATAAAAAAACGAGCGTGCCGCCAGATAATGACGCGCACGACTCAACAAAAAACTCTATTCACGCCTGGTACGGCGCGCTTATAATTTCATTCACCATTTGTCTTGCGGTGGCGCTGCCGAAGGAGCTGTCCCATTCGGTGTCGGTGGGTCTATCCCTTTGCGCAAGCGTAATTATTCCATCGGTTTTTCCGTATATGGTGATTTCAGACCTTATATCAAATACGGTTGATTTTCGTCAGTTTAGACTACTATCGTTTACTTTTTCTTACGCTTTTAACCAAAAATGCGAGAGCCTTTCAGCATTTATTCTTGGAATTTTATGCGGTTTTCCACTCGGAGCAAAACGCGCCTGTGAGCTTTACAAATCTGGGATAATAACTAAGGGCGAGGCAGAAAGACTTATCGGCTTTACCAACAATCCCGGTATCGCGTTTATCGTATCGGGTATCGGAGTCGGACTTATCGGTGACGTATGGCTCGGTGCGCTTCTCTATCTTTCGTGCGTGCTGTCCGCAATTTTCGTCGGTGTTCTATTCTCCATAGGGTCGGGGCGTGACAGACACAGCTCGTCCCCATACGAATCGCACGTAAGGCGCTGCACCTTTTCCCTTACGGACAGTATTCGCACGGCGGGTACGAGCACGGTCACGGTGTGCTCGTTCATAGTCTTTTTCTCATCGGTGTGCGGTCTTATACGCTCGCTCTCTTTGCCCTCTTACGTCTATCTATTCGCCGTATCACTCCTTGAGGTCGGAAGCGCCACCTCGATAATATGCAAGGCAAGCTATCTTCCGGATATTATAAGGCTTTCCTTTCTTGCCTTTGCCGTCGGCTCATCAGGGCTTTCGGTGCATCTTCAGGCAGGCGCGTATCTTCGCGGCACTGATATTAAGATGCACTATTATTTCCCGATGAAATTACTTCAGGGGGTTGTCTGTACCTTTATTTTCAGAGTACTAATCTTCCTTATGTATTAGTAAAAGATAAAACGGTTGAAACCCATAGGATTTCAACCGTTTTTCAATATTTTATTCCTCGTCGGGCTCCCAGTCAACTATTGGAAGCTCAATTCCCTCAGACGAGCCAAAGGGGTTTTTATTATCATTCTTATCATCGGCATCGTCACCGCAGGAGGTAAGTCCCGCAAGACAGGTCGCGATAATAAGCAATATCAGAGAAATAAGGGATATAAATCTCTTTTTCATCTAATTCCTACTCCTCTTAGGGAAATTACTTGGAAAGTCTTGCCTTAAGAGCAGCAAGCTCGTCATAAAGCTCAGCGGGAACTCTCTCTCCAACCTGCTTGTAGAAGTCGTCAATCCCCTCGCAATCCTCAAGCCAGAGCGCCTTATCAACCGAAAGAAGCTCAACGAGGGTGTCGCGCGAGATATCAAGACCTGCTATCTCAATGTCGTCGGGATTGGGAACGAAACCGATTGCGGTTTCGGTAGCGCCAACCTTATCCTCGCAGCGTGCAAGTATCCACATAAGCACGCGCATATTGTCGCCGAAGCCGGGCCAGATGAAGTTGCCCTCGTCATCGGTTCTGAACCAGTTAACGTGGAAAATCTTAGGAGCGTTAGCAGCAACCTTGCCCATCTTGAGCCAGTGTGCCCAGTAATCGCCCATATCGTAGCCTACGAAGGGACGCATAGCCATAGGATCACGACGAACTACGCCGACAGCTCCTGCTGCAGCGGCAGTGGTCTCAGATGCCATGATAGAGCCAACAAAGGTACCGTGCTGCCAGTTGAAGGACTGATATACGAGGGGCGCGGTCTTAGCGCGGCGGCCGCCGAATACGATAGCGGAGATCGGAACGCCCGCAGGATCGTTGAACTTATCGGAAAGGCAGGGGCAATTTGCCGCCATAGCGGTAAATCTTGAGTTAGGATGAGCACCGCTGGTGTTAACCTTGTCTGCCTTGTCATACTTGGTGTAATCCCAAACCTCACCCTTCCAGTTAAGAGCGTTCTTGGGAGGATTCTTGTCAAGACCTTCCCACCAAACGGTGTTGTTGTCAAGGTTGTGACATACGTTGGTGAAGATAGTGTCGCGCATAGCGGTATGAAGCGCATTGGGGTTAGAATTCTCGTTAGTACCGGGAGCTACGCCGAAGAAGCCGTTTTCGGGGTTAACTGCCCAGAGTCTGCCGTCCTTACCGACACGAAGCCAAGCAATATCGTCACCTACGCACCAGGTCTTATAGCCCTTGGACTTGTAGATTTCAGGGGGAATAAGCATAGCGAGGTTAGTCTTACCGCACGCCGAGGGGAATGCGGCGGATATGTACTTGACGTCACCGTCGGGCGACTCAATACCGAGGATAAGCATATGCTCT
>CAZDON010000168.1:0-2958 GCA_964507065.1 uncultured Ruminococcus sp.
CGGTATCATAGCCGAATTTTTTTATAAGTGATATGTAGGTCTTAAGTGAATCGACAGTCATTGCTGAGTTTCTCGACATATCAAGCATTACGCCAAATGAGTTATAGCCCTTCACAGTCTACCCCCCAAAAAAACATATTTTTCTAATACAGATTATAGCACACGCGTCCTTAAAAAACAATAAATTTAGTTAAATAATATATTTAACTTTGGCATTATTGACAAAATCATTGGAATTATGTTAGAATAAATCCATAAACAAAAGGTGGGGGCTTATGGATTCGGTAATTTTTTCACTAAGCGCGGTGCTTCCTATCATTCTTCTCGTGCTTGTCGGCTATCTTATCGGAAGGCTGGGGCTTCTCGATAAATCACACGCAAAGGTGCTCAACAGAATAGTATTCAGGGTGTTTTTGCCCGTGATGCTTTTTCTCAATATTTACAAGATAGAAAGCTTTGCCACGATAGATTTCACTTACGTTATTTTCGCCACCGTCGGAACGCTTATTGTATGCGCGGCTTCCGTTCCGATAGTGTGTGCGCTCGTAAAGGATAACCCTCAGCGCGGTGCTACCGTTCAGGCGGTATTTCGCTCGAATTACGCGTTCGTCGGTATTCCTCTGGCAGAGTCGCTTTTCGGTGCACAGGGCGCGCTCGTGGCAACGCTTCTTTCGGCAATCATAATCCCCGTATTCAACGTCCTTGCGGTAATCGTCCTTACAGTATTCGGAACGGGCGAGGGAGTTGGCGTAAAGAAAATCGCCCTCGGCATAATCAAGAATCCTCTTATAATTGCAATATTTACAGGTCTTTTCGCACTTGGAGTGAGGGCGTGCTTTTCACAGTGGGGAATCGACTTCCGTCTGAGTCAGGTAACTCCCATATACTCGACGCTTGAGAGCCTTGGTAAAATCGCGACACCGCTGGCACTTGTCGCGCTCGGTGCGGAGTTCGAATTTTCGGCTATCAGAGAGCTTAAACGACCGCTTATACTCGGTGTGCTTCTTCGTTCGGTCGCAGTACCTACCGTAGCCCTCTCTGTCGCGTATTTTATGGGAATCTTTGACGGTGCGCACTTTGCGGCGTTTATCGCGGTGTTCGCGACGCCCTGTGCCACCTCAACCGTGCCTATGGCGTCCGAGCTCGGCTGTGACTCAAGACTTGCGGGTCAGTTCGTGGTATTCACAACTATTGCCTCAGGCTTTACGGTATTTATTGCGGCACTGATACTGAAGCTCGTCGGTGTTTTTGGATAATATAACTACTGTTATTTACATCAATAACTTAAAATTAATTTGAAAGGGGAAAAATATGAAAAAGTTATTAGCATCTTTAATACTTCTCATCGCAATTTTTGCAGCCTCTTCCTGTAATAAGGATATACCTGATGACGATGTGCATACGCATACTCTCACGCACAATCCTGCGGTAGCTGCAACCTGTACTTCCGATGGAAATGCGGAGCACTGGATATGTAGTACCTGTAATAAAGCTTTCTCCGACGCAGATGCGACGAGTGAGGCTAGTACGGTTGTAATCCCCAAGCACGGGCTTATCTATAATGCTAAGATAGATGAAACCTGTGTTTCCGAGGGGTCTTTAGAGTTTTGGCATTGCAATATCTGTAACAAAAACTTCGATGATGAAAACGCCACTAATGAGATTAGCTCGGTTATAATAGCTAAGAACGAAGAGCATAAAATTGGTGATAACGGCTGTTGCTCTGTTTGTAGTACCGATTTCACTAAAGAGCTTGTGTTCGATAAGATAGAAGACGGTTACTCTGTAATTGATTATACAGGTGCCCCCGAAACAATAGCAATTCCCACAACCTATAATGGTCTTCCCGTAACCTCAATTGGACTCAAGGCGTTCTTGTCCTGCACCTCACTTAAGAGCGTTACGATAGGCGATAGCGTAACTGAAATCGGTGAAAGCGCCTTCGCCTCTTGTACCGCACTTAAGAGCGTTACGATAGGTTGTGGTGTAGAGGAAATTCCTAAGGAGGCGTTCTCATCCTGCGCCTCACTTGAAAATATTTTGATAAGCAGTAGCGTGACTAAAATAAAGGAAAAGGCATTTTATTCCTGCACCTCTCTAAAGAGCATTACAATACCCGAAAGTATAACGTCTGTCTCAAGCGAGGCGTTCTCTTATTGTACCTCGCTGGATAAAGTGTTCGTAAAAGATTTGGCGAAGTGGTGCGCTATTTTCTTTAACGCTCCTGATTCTAACCCTCTGACTTATGCAAAAAAGCTTTATATGGTAGGGAGTGATACGCCGATAACCAATCTTGTAATACCTGAGGGTGCAGTCTCAATCGGTAAATATGCCTTCTACTCTTGTTCCTCTATTGAAAACGTTTCTATAGGCGGTAGTGTAACCTCTATCGGCGAAAGAGCGTTCTACAACTGCCCCTCGCTTAAGAGCGTTACAATATCTGAAAGTGTAGCTTCTATCAACACTTCGGCGTTTTTCGAGTGTTCCTCGTTAGAAAAGGTATACATAAGTAATTTAGCGAATTGGTGCGGTATTTCCTTCAGCAATGACGACGCCAATCCTCTGACGTACGCCAAAAAGCTTTATATGGTAGGCAGCGATACACCGATAACGAGCTTTGTTATACCAGAGGGCGTAACCACAATACGACAGTATGCGTTTTCAGGCTGCAATTCGATCAGGAGTATTACTATACCAAAGGGCATAACTTACATCGGTACAGCTGCGCTTTCGGGATGCGAAACGCTTAAAATTATAAATTTCTGTGATACGCCTGAAAGGTGGAACGGTATACGGAATGACGATACGGCTATCAGAAACGGCTCATATACAATTAACTTCAACTACACGGGGCAGTGACCTTACTGCTTTGAGAATAAAAGTAAATATTATCCTTAAAAAATGGGGCTGTCTCAAATGCAAATTTAAGAGCGTTTGAGACAGCTCTTTTTCTATGCA
>CAZDON010000169.1:0-2572 GCA_964507065.1 uncultured Ruminococcus sp.
GTTAAGATAGACGAGGCTAAGAACGCGCTTCGCGGCGAGGAAATGGAGATTTCAACTTCCGACTCCTCGATTAAGGTATTCGTTATTCCCACCAACGAGGAGCTTGTTATTGCAAGAGATACTCTTGAGATAGTAAGCAAGCTTTGATTTGAAAGCAAAATAAAAAAGGCAGGCACAGGCGCTTCATTCGTGGCGCTTGTGCCTGACGGGTATAGATAGATGTACGATGAACTAACCAAGGTAGATATACAAAAAATAGAGGAAGAAATACGGTACAGACGCTGTGAGCTTGCTCCTAAGCTGGGTGCGGAGCTTCAGCGCGCGAGGGAATTTGGCGACCTTTCCGAAAATGCCGAGTATAAGGAGGCAAAGCGGGATAAGCGACGCAACGATGCGCGTATCCGCTACCTTGAGGCTATGATAAGGACGGCTAAGGTAATCGACGTCGAAACGGACGAGGGCAGAGTCGGACTTTTTGATATAGTCACGGTGTTCAACGAGAAAATGAACGCTGAGAAGAAAATACAGATAGTCACGACGCTCAGGCAAAACGCCCTGCTCGGCTTCGTCAGCAAGGAGTCACCCCTCGGCTCAGCCCTTATGGGCAAGCGCGTCGGTGACCGAGCAGAGGTCAGGGTCAGCGATACGATGACCTACTTCGTTAAGGTAATAGCTATTGAAAAGGGCGAGGACAACACCGAGCTTCCTATAAGTAATTATTAAGAAAACACCAGCCCCCTTTACCTCTTATGGACGTATGTAAAGAGGGCTGGTTGTATTTTTGTAATCCCAGTCGAAATTGTAAAGTTTTTATTCTTTTTCCGAATTTCTTGCAAAAGGCGTGTCAAAATGCTACAATAAAGATATAATGAGTAATACGGCGTTTTGTTAGGTGGTGAAAATATGGCAGAATTATATATAACCGAGCTTCTTGCTGCACTCCGAGAGCCTGAGCGCGCGATAGCCGAGGCTGAGACTCTTTACGAGGGGAGAATAGCCGAGGTTGCAAGGAGGGTCGTCGATGACGGAAATATCAGGGTCGTTCTGCTTGCAGGACCGTCAGGCTCAGGCAAGACCACGACGGCAAATCTGATATCGGATAAAATAAAGTCGCTTGGTGAAAAATCCATGGTAATATCACTTGACGATTTTTACAGGAGCACGACCGACCCCTCTTATCCAAAGCTTGAAAACGGCGAAAACGATTACGAAAGCCCCGATGCGCTTGACACGGGACTTCTTATATCGACACTCGAAAATATTATAGTGGGCAAAAGCTTCAGTATACCTAAATACGATTTCAGGCGCGGCGGACGCGCGGGCGCTGCCGAGTACGGCTCGTATGCCGACGGCTGTGTTATCGTCGAGGGAATCCACGCGCTGAACCCCGGGTTTTCCAGTCCGCTTCCGAAGGAGTGCGTCCTTAAGGTGTTCGTCAGCGTGTCCACTAATATAAATGATAATAAAGGAAGAATTTTGTCAGGCAAGAAGATGCGCTTCGTAAGGCGCCTCGTGCGTGATAGCATATACAGGAACGCGGATGCCGAGCGCACCCTTTCAATGTGGGCAAACGTGCTTAAGGGTGAGAACGAGTATCTTTATCCGTATAAGGAAACGGCAGATTTGCGCTTTGATACCTTCCATATCTTTGAGGTCGGTGTTATGAGGCCTTATCTTGATAAGCTTCTGACGCCTGACGTGGTAGAGGCTAACCCCTACGCGAGAATAGTTATGGACGCAATGTCGAAAATACCCGCCGTAGACGAAAATCTCGTACCGCAAAGCTCGCTTATCAGAGAGTTTATTCCGGGTGGAATTTACGAGGATTTATATTAAAGCCTTCCCTTGCGAGGGAAGGGGGACCACGAAGTGGTGGATGAGTAGACTTTAGGAACTGGATAAACTAACATCAAAGGAGGATTTATGGATTTTTTAACCTTAGCAAAGGAGCGCTACTCCTGTCGCTCGTATGAAAGCGGCAGAGAGGTTGAGCAGGAAAAGCTTGACAAGATACTTGAGGCAGCACGCCTTTCGCCCTCTGCCTGCAACGGCCAGCCGTATATGATAACCGTATGCCGCGGTGACGCCGCAAAGCAGGTCGGGGAGGCTGTAAGCGGAGCAGGGATGAATAAATTTGCCCTCTCTGCGCCGGTTATGCTTGTTATAAGCGAGCGTCCGTACGTGCCGTCGGCAGCGCTTGGCGCTAAAATCAAGAAAAACGACTATCGCTCGATAGATATAGGTATACTTTCGGCATTCATAGTGTCCGCCGCGCACGAGCTGTCGCTTGATAGCTGTATTCTCGGCTGGCTTGACGATATGAAAATCCGCGGGATTTGTGACCTTGACGCGCCTGTGCGGCTTGTAATAACTCTCGGCTACGGCAAGGATACCAAAGCAACGCCGAAGAAAAGAAAATCGATGTCAGAGCTTGTAAAGACGCTTAAGTGACGGTTTTCGGGAGAAAATATTTGAAAATTCCGCACGACCTTGAATAAATTGTGCGAAAACGGGAAATAATAGGAATGAGATACGGCAAAACGGAGATATGACTCTGTTCTGCCGTGTTTTA
>CAZDON010000169.1:2582-2898 GCA_964507065.1 uncultured Ruminococcus sp.
AAGAGGGGAGTCCAAGCAGGCTCGCATCTCTTTGTGCTCTATTTATATTTTATCAGATGTAGGGGAAATTATTTATACCAATTTATTCCGTATAAAAAGGATATCATATACACAAAAATCCGTTAAGTTGCACAAATAAATGCGAATATCTTTGGCGCAAAACGATGTTTAGGGATAATTTTATAAAAAAAATAAAAAATACTTGACATTTTATTTTAGTTGTGATAAAATATGTAGGCTGTCATCTGAAGGCTAGTCCTCAGGCGGCGCACTTGCTCCTTGAAAATTGAACAACAAAAGAAATTTCTGAACGAGC
>CAZDON010000170.1:0-2898 GCA_964507065.1 uncultured Ruminococcus sp.
GACACAAGATTGCTATACTTCGTGATGAGCGGACAAGCATGAAGGAGTTTCGCGAGCTTGTTGAGGAAATCACAACCCTGATGACCTACGAGTCACTTAAGGAAGGCGTTCCGACCACTGAAATTGAGGTCAAAACGCCCCTTGAGGTCTGCAAGCAACAGGTTGTAACCGATAATTCAATTGTTATTGTACCTATTCTTCGTGCAGGACTTGGAATGGTAAACGGTATTCACGTGCTCTTCCCTTCTGCAAGAGTCGGTCATATAGGTATGTACCGTGATGAGGAAACTCTTGAGCCTCAGTCGTATTATTGCAAGCTTCCCGACGGAATTGAGGATAAGCTCGTTCTTGTCGTTGACCCTATGCTTGCAACGGGCGGTAGTGCGTGTGATGCGGTTAAGCTTCTTAAGGAGCGTGGCTGCAAGCATATAAAGTTTATGGCAATAATCGGTGCACCTGAGGGTGTAAGCCGAGTTGCAGAGGCGCATCCCGACGTCGATATTTACGTATCGACTCTCGACAGAGAGCTTAATGAAAACGGCTATATTCTCCCAGGTCTTGGTGACGCAGGAGATAGACTCTTTGGAACGAAATAAACATTTTAATTCTCATAAAACAACGACGGAGATGCTGATTTAGCATCTCCGTTATGCTTTAAATTATACGAGCTTATGGCAAGCACCCAAGTTGGTGCTTGCCATAACCGTTATCCCTGACAGCCGCAGCCTCTGCTTCTGCGTCCGTTATTACCGTCGTCACGCAGAGTATCGGTCTTGAATCTGTCGGTGGGAAATTCCATGCTTCTGAAAAGCGCGCAAGGATTCTCATCGTTTGTCGCGGGTATACATTCTTTATCAGGGACGCTGAAATCGGTAGCATTAATCATTACCTGAGCAGGTCTTGTGATTCTTATTACCGAGAAGATACCGAGTGAAAGATAAAGTCTGTAATCAGCAGCACCGGTATTAACCGTGCCGTCGAGGCAGCCGCATACACACTCAGGAAGCTCTATGCACTCGCAAGCAGGGCAAGGACAGGAAGCGTCCTTAACCGAGGTGCCGAGAATGACCGGCTCAACGACGTCAACCGTAGCAGAGGGCGTAGCTCCGCTTCTTATGTCAGGATTGGCAAACGAGCAATAGCTCGCCTCAGGATTTGAGGTAAAGCTTGAGGTGCCGTCCTCTCCGCCGAACAGGATAACATCCTTTTCAAGCACCGAAAGACCCTTGATGCGCTGGCTTCTTCCAAGTCCGACGCAGCCTTCAAATTCAGTAATTACATAGTAGCGTACACCTACTCTGAAAAATCCGCAGTTAAAGGGCACAGCGTCGACGCCTACGAATGCGTAGCGTATCTCTGAGGATACAGCTCTTAAGTTGGTTGCACTACTAAGAAAGCTTTCACCCTCTTCGGTAAGATAAACCCTTGCGCTCTCGAAGCAATCTCTGTCGCGACAGGAATCAAGAACACGGCTGGTATCAATAACGATACCGCTTCTGCCCTGAGTGCCCTGGCAAAAATTATTTCTGTTTTCTGACATTGCAACTTCTCCACAAATATTTGTAAGTTTTGAGGTGCTATGCACCTTGATAACAGTTTATGAATTTAAGAGTGTAACTGTTAATCCACAGTATTCAGAAAACGAAAACGCACAGATTTCGTAAAATGCCGAAAACTGTGCGTTTTTTTGAGGGTTATCCCTGCCCTATGTACTTTTATACGTACGCCTTAATCGCGTCAGGACATACGTCAGTCGCGATAGAGAGCGTCATAACAAGATTTACATCGTTACTAAGCACCTCAAGTGCGGGAAGAATGGAAACGAAAGCGTCAACGTCGTCCTTGCAAATCTTGAGTGCTGAATCAACGAAAATGTCAGTGATATCGTTGTTCGATGCAAGAATGCCGGCGATAAAGCCGTAAAGCTTAGCCGTGTCGTTAACCTTATAAAAATCGGTGTCAATCAAGCGAGCCTTTGAAGTGATGTCAAATCTTAGCTTATCACCTCTCTCAATGCAAACGACAGCACCGTTTGAGGTGTTCGCGGCATTGTTTACAAGCTCGATAAGAGTCTTGGTCTTTCCAGAGCCCTTGGCGCCGATGAAAAATTTAATCATTTTAGTGTTCCTCCTTGGTTTTAAGGACACATCTCATACCGAGAATGCTCCTCTTGTATATATGATACACTATTTCAAGGTAAATTGCAATAGTTTTTGACTATTTTTTCCTAAATAAATTTAGAAAATCACTCGCCGATACGAGCCTTAAGCTCATCTCTCATGCTCTCGTAGCCGGGCTTGCCTAAAAGGGCAAACATATTCTTCTTGTAAGCCTCAACACCGGGCTGGTCGAAGGGATTTACTCCCAGCATATATCCCGATACTGCGCATGCAATCTCAAAGAAGTATACGAGATAACCGAAGGTGTACGCGCTTCTGTCGTCAAGCTCGATAAGAAGGTTGGGCACACCGCCGTCGTTGTGAGCGATAAGAGTTGCAAGCATTGCGGTTTTGTTTACATAATCGAGCTCGCGTCCTGCGATAAAGTTAAGACCGTCTACGTTAGCCGAGTCCTCGGGAATTACGAACTTAGCACCGGAGTCCTTAACGCTGATAACTGTTTCAAAGAGATTTCTCTTTCCATCCTGAATATACTGACCGAGTGAATGAAGATCGGTTGAGAAAATAACCGATGCAGGGAAAAGTCCCTTCTTATCCTTACCCTCACTCTCACCGTAAAGCTGCTTCCACCACTCGTTGAGCATAAGCATAAAGGGCTCATAGCCTACGAGAATCTCCGTTGTCTTTCCGCCACGCATAAGCACGTTGCGAATCATAGCGTATCTTAACGCATCGTTTTTGTCAGCATCGCATACCGAATATGCGTCCTTTGCGTCAG
>CAZDON010000171.1:0-2889 GCA_964507065.1 uncultured Ruminococcus sp.
GAGTGCGTGGGGATCGCCCTCAAGAATGGAACGGTCCATAAATGCGCCGGGGTCGCCCTCGTCAGCATTACATACTACGTACTTCTGGGGAGCCTTATTAGGTGCGCAAAGAGCCCATTTTCTACCGGTGGGGAAGCCTCCGCCTCCTCTTCCGCGAAGTCCTGAATCGGATACAACCTTGATAACCTCGTCAGGAGTCATCTCGGTAAGCACCTTGCCGAGGGCGGCATATCCGTCCATAGCAATATACTCGTCGATTTCATCGGGGTTGATAACACCGCAGTTGCGAAGAACTATACGGTTCTGCGACTTGTAGAATGCGGTATCGTTAAGGGAAACGCTCTCACCGGCTTCCTTAATCACGTCCTCAGCCACGTCGCTGTAAACAAGACGCTCAACGACGCGTCCCTTAAGAAGATGCTCCTCAACGATTTCCTTTACATCCTCGGGAGTAACTCTGCTGTAGAAGGTTCCGTCGGGATATATGATAACGACAGGACCGAGTGCGCAAAGTCCGAAGCATCCCGTCTGAACGAGCTTAACCTCGTCTGCAAGACCGAAAGCCTCGATGTTTTGAAGAAATGCAGCCTGAACGTCCTTACTTCCTGATGAAGTACAGCCCGTTCCACCACATACAAGTACATGAGCGCGAATCATATTTATTCCTCCTTTTACTCGGCCTTTGCAACCGTATACTCGGTTACAACCTTGCCGCCTTTAAGATGCTTTGTGACAACCTCTTTTGCCTTATCAGCCGTCATTTTTACATAGGTAATCTTTTCCTTACCGGGCTCGTATACCTCAACGATAGGCTCGAGCTGACAAAGACCTATGCAGCCGGTCTGCGTAACGCTAACACTCGTAGCAAGTCCCTCGTTGTTTACCGCCTCAACGATTGCGCCTAAAACGGGTCTTGCGCCTGCCGCGATTCCGCAGGTAGCCATTCCAACGACTACGCGAGTTTCGGTAGAGCCGTCGCGAATGCTGACCTTGCTCTTCATTCTTTCTTTGATTGCCATAAGTTCAGCCAAAGATTTCATTTTTGTTTTCCTTTCGTAAAGTGGATTATATTTTTTATTTTATTCTTCGTACTGTGAAAGAAGATTTTCTCTTATCCAAGCCAGTATTTCAGGCGAGCTCAAGGGAATATCCTCTAAAATAACCCTGATTTCTCTCGTATCAAGCATTATCTCACGGATAACTTGTCCGCTGCCGTCGCATACGGTATGCTTAAAGAGAAAATCAACCTCAGGGTGTCCCTGTATAAGCGTCACTATCGTTGACGCAATATCACCTATCGGTGTAAAATCAAGATGATTTTTATAAAATGTGGCAGAAATCTCGGTTCCGTGCTGAGCGTCCTTGGAGACTGTCTTTGATTTTATCCAAAGCTTACCGCCCGTCTGCTCCGCCGCCATCTTGAAAAGCGGTATTCCAAGACCTACTTTTCTCGTCGTTCTCGTTGTGTAAAAGGGATTGATTACCCGCTTCAGGGTTTCCTCATCCATTCCGCACCCGTTATCCTTTACGGTAACGGTGAGAAGCTCGCTGCCCTCGGCAAGGTATATCTCGGTGAGTGTCGCGCCTGCCTTGAGTGAATTTTCGGCTATGTCAAGCACGTTAAGTGACAGTTCCTTCATTTTCACCTCTTAAACGTATGAAAAGCTGTCTTATGACCTCATTTTCGTCCTCTTTTGTGCAGTTAAGCTCAAAATAATTCTCCGCATCCCTGAGGTCGGTAAGATAATGAGAATCGGAATCCACCACGATGAGCTTGTCGTAAAGCGAATATAGCTCCGTATATTTCTCGATATTTTCCTTATCTCTTAATTCCACCGCGGAAAATACGGGAGTTTGGGGAAGTGTACCGAGAATCGTGATAATTCCGTTTGCATCTCTGTCGATGTGCGCAGGGTAGCACACTCCGCCATAGCGTGACACAAGCTTCGGTGCCTCATCGAGTGATATCGTAGTCGCGTTAGGCAAAAGATACTCTTCCTTGCCCAGAATCTCGTCGTTTTTGCCAAGCAGCAGCTGCTCGCCAAAAATTTCAGGACGGTTTCTGATTAGAACGCGTCTTGCATCGACCTCTTTTCCAAAGTAAATCGCGCCATCAAGCGTTTCAAAAAGGCAAACGACGTGAATGTCCTCTGAGGTTGTAAGCTCCATTCCCGCGACGGGAACAATGCCAAAGCCTCTTGCCGCATCAAAAAATGCAGGACAGTTTTTCACACTGTTGTGGTCGGTAAGCGCAACGATATTGAGTCCGCACAGCGACGCCATTGCCGCAAGGTTATACGGCGTATTGTCATCGTCTGCACACGGTGATAGACAGGAATGAACGTGCAAATCGTAATAAAACCGCGTCATCGGAGCACACCGTGAAGCAGAACTGCCGTTTCATAGGATGGCTTGTCTGATGAAAGCAGATTAATGCCCTTGTCCTTGGCAAGTGCAACCACATCTGCGTCTGGGACGACACCCTCGGCAAATATTACGCATGCTACGTCAAGCAAGGAGGCAACCGCAATCACGTTGGTATTTGACATAATGGTAATCCACGCGCAGTCTGCCTCGGCTCTTCCCATAACCCAGCTAAGAAGATCACCGACGTATACGCCGTCGATTTTGCGCTGGGGCGAGGGAAGTGCTATTTCGGAAAACTCGGTGGCAAAAAGCAAATCCTTAACCGTCATTGCCAACACCTCCGTATCCGTTTCTTTTTGCAATCATAATAGGACAGTCCTCGGCATTTGCCTGACATCTTACGATATCCTCGGCAAACGCACGGCAGGTCGGCGCTCCGCACGAGCCGCAATCTATGCCCGGAAGCGTGCCTCTGATGCTTTGTATATCCGCTAGCATACGCATAGAGGCGGCGATGCTGTC
>CAZDON010000172.1:0-2835 GCA_964507065.1 uncultured Ruminococcus sp.
CGCCATCTGAAGTCGCTTCATAAGGCAAAGCGCCATAAAATGACCTACGTGAAGGCTGTCTGCCGTGGGGTCGAAGCCAATGTAAAAGGTAGCCTTACCGTTGTTTACAAGCTCCTTTATTTCATTTTCGTCCGTCACCTGCGCGATAAGACCGCGGGCGACGAGCTCGTCGTAGATTTTCATATTATTAGTCCTTTCCTAAATACATAGATAATATCCGTCGTATGCAACCTTTATCGTATCATCGGAGAGAAGCTCCGTGAGTCTGTCGTGAAGCCCTGCCTTTTTTGCCGACGGAAGATGAGAAATTATAAATTTTGTGCTATCGCTGGTGCAGCCGACCTCTCCAAGAATATCCCTTATAATCCTTACCGAGTCAAGATTATTATGATTTACCGACTCGCGGGAGAATCCACCGTCTGCAAGCGCGCAGTCAAGCACACACGCGTCGAGCTTGACTTCCTTCAAAATACTGAAGGCGTGAGGATTGATTCCCGAACCGTCAAGCCCGTAGAAAAGCGTCCGATCACGCCTGATAAGGAAGTTAAGAGCAACCTCTCTCGCGTCGTCCGTTGCGTGATTCGCAGGAAGCGCGATTACGTCAAAGTTGCCTGCGCAAAATCTTGAAAACGGGAGGATTTCAACCGTTTTCACACGGGGAAGCTCGCCTATCATCTCAAGCACCGTCCCCGTTGCCCATACGCGCAAGGGGTGTCTTTTAGCAAGCGCCTCAATCGCGCTTACTGAAAGGTGGTCAAGGTGCGAGTGCGTAATAAGCACATCCTCAACCGAGTCGAGAAGTCCCGAAAATGAAAAGCTCTCAACAAATTCAAAAATGTCTTCTGACGGGTCGATTATAAGACTAGAGTCAAGAAGCAGAGTGGGGAAGCGTCTGTAATCCTTCGACAGCTTGTTCTTAGGGCGCTTGTCACCAAGCGAGCCCGTACCAAGAAAGCGAAGCTCTATCAAAGCTTTGTCACCTTGTATACTACCGAGTGGGTGTATACCTCACCCTTGTTATAGAAGCCTATGCCGTGGTTGATGCAGTCAGGCTCAGTCTGAGTTTCAAGGCAGAACGCGCCGTGGAACACCTGCTTTACACCTCCTCTGAAGTCGGGGCCGTCACCGAGGAAGTTTCCTATATAGAACTGCACTCCGGGCTGGTCGGTATAAACCTCAAGCGAAAGACGCTCGCCCGATACCTTGGCAATATAGTCAAGGCTCTTGCCGAAGAGAGTCGCCTTCTGGGTGGGTGAGAGCACGAAATTGTGGTCGTAGCCGATAAAGTCACCGCCGCATCTTTCGCCTATCTTGTGAGGAGTAAGGAAATCAAAGGGAGTGCCGACTACTGACGGACGGTTGCCGTTGGGGATAAGCTTGTCGTCAACCTCGGTATATCTGTCGGCATAAATTGTAGCCACGTGGTCCTCGATAGTACCGCCAAGACCGTTAAGGTTGAAATACGCGTGGTTAGTAAGTGCGATAGGTGTCTTTCCGTCGGGAATTGCCTCGTAGTCGATAAGGAGCGACGAGCCCGAAAGCTCGTAGGTTACCTTAACCGAGAGTGACGCGGGGAAGCCAGTTGCCGTGGTCGTTATCGGGCAGGGTATACTCCGTGCCGTCCATAGTGAATCTTGCGTTCGCAACTCTGTTTGCGACGCGTCCGATGATTGCGCCCTGATGAGAGGTCTCGGCAAGATAGGTTTCAAGCTTGTCAAAGCCGCCGACGATATCAGTTCCGTCTACGACGAAATTCACGATAGTCGCGCCGCGCGTCATAATATTTACGTAAGCCCCCTCGCTCGTGAGTTTGTAAATATAAATTTCCTCGCCTGAGGGAAGCGTGCCAAAAAGTCTTTTTTCCATTTCGGTTCGTCCTTTCGTTTGTCATTTTTGCCGTCTGGCAAAGGATTGCCTTGGCTACATTTTCGCATACGTATTCATTATAATATATTTTTTTAAAAAAGTAAAGAGGTCAGGACGCAAAATTTACGTCCTGACCTCTTTACCGTAGGGCGGGGGCTTGCTCCCGCCGCGCAAAGCCCACAACAAAACTTACCGTGGTGTCTTATCTGCAGCAAATACGCACTATTATTCTATTGCCGCCTTGACACCCCAGTTTACTGGTCTTCCTTCGGGATTCCAATCTTCATTCCATCCTAAAGGTTGTTCTTTTGCCTCGCAGTTTATAGTAAGCGACTCGCACGAAAGAAACGCCTCGCATCCGATAGAGGTAACGCTATATGGTATATTTATATCTTTAAGCGAGGTGCAACCGCCGAATGCGTTTTCTTCGATAGAGATAACGCCATTCGGTATAGTAATAGTCGTAAGCGAGTGGCATTTATAAAATGCATTAAAACAAATAAATCTAGTGTTGCTGTTTATAGTACAAGAACTCATAGAAGTGTCCTTGGCTTTTACAAGTACTAAATAAGGATTCACATTATTACCAAGATAATATGCGTTATCGTACAAATTGAATTTGAGTGATTCACAAGAATCGAATGCCGAATCACCAATATAAGTAACATTATTCGGGATATTAATCTCCTCGAGTAAACGGCAATTAGAGAACGCCATAGGGCCTATAGAGGTACAAACGCTACCTTCTTCAAATTCTACGCTTGTGACACTTGAACTTCTGAATAATAAAGCGGGTATATTAGTTACATTCTTGCCTATAGTTACCTTGATACCGCTTTGCCCAAGAAGACCGAATATAAGGTAACCGGCGGAATTCATCGCGGTTGCATTAAAATGGATTTTGGCAAGTGCCTCGCAACCTATAAACGCCATCTCGCCGATAGATTTTACTTCGCTTCCTATAGTCAC
>CAZDON010000173.1:0-2783 GCA_964507065.1 uncultured Ruminococcus sp.
CATTGGTATAATAGCTCATTATATCGCCGTGCTTTTTCGTATCAAAATAGCGTATAGGCAGACTCTGCATACCGTCAAACATCTTGCCTCGCATTTTACAGAGAAAACCCTGTGTAATATACGCCGAGAGCTGAGTTTCAGCCGTTATTATAAGGATAGATACGACGTAAATTGAAGCAAGAATAATTATCTTGGGGACAATTTCCGCTGCCGCCGACTGATAATCACCGCTTATAGCAAATTTCTCGATAACCGATATTATCTGCTCCATAAATATAGAGGGAATTGCCGCAACCACCGCGCCGAAGATTATCGAAAAAATCGCAACGGGAACAAGGACGGGATAGGATTTGAACAAAAGCTTCATCACGCGAAGAAGAACTCCGCGGCGAAGGGTGGGTTTTGTATTCTTATTCATCATCCTCACCATCCCCCTGACTTGCAGTCTGCTGCTCATAGACCTCGCGGTATATGTCGCACTTATCAAGAAGCTCACCGTGCACTCCCGTAGCAACGACGCGCCCTGCGTCAAGCACGATAATCATATCCGACTCCATAACCGACGATATACGCTGAGCAATAATAATCTTAGTCGTATCGGGAAGATACTCCTTGAAGCCCTTCCTTATTTTTGCGTCAGTCTTTGTATCGACGGCGCTAGTTGAGTCATCGAGAATCAGTATTTTTGGCTTTTTAAGGAGCGCTCTCGCTATACAGAGTCGTTGGCGCTGACCACCCGAAACGTTAGTTCCACCCTGCTCTATATGAGTATCGTAGCCGTCGGGAAGCTCGGAAATAAAGCCGTCTGCCTGTGCGAGCACTGCCGCCTCACGGATTTGCTCATCGGTTGCATTTTCATTTCCCCAGCGAAGATTATCCGCAACGGTGCCGGAGAAAAGAAGATTTTTCTGCAGCACGACGGAAACGGAATCTCTGAGCACGTCGAGGTCATAATCGCGCACGTCGACACCGCCTACTCGCACGACGCCCTCGGTGGTATCGTACAAACGGGAAATAAGACTTATAAGTGTTGATTTACTTGAGCCCGTGCCACCGATTACGCCGACAACGCTGCCTGACGGAATATGAAGCGACACATCAGAAAGCGCGCATCTTTTCGCTTCTTTTTTGTACTTAAAGCTTACGTTTTCAAAATCAACCGAGCCGTCCTTTACGGTAAGAGTCGGGTTTTCGGGATTCGTTATAGCACTTTCCTCGGACAGCACCTCGTATATTCTTTTAAAGGACTCGGTGGACATCGTTATAATTACGTATATCATTGAGAGCATCATAAGCGACATAAGTATCTGCATACCGTAGGTAAGCATAGCGGATATTTGTCCTACGTCAACGCCACCCGTACCCTCGATTGCCATTTTAGAGCCTATAAGAAGAACGAAAATCATATTGAAATACAGGCAAAGCTGCATAAGCGGAGTATTGAGCGCTACGATTCGCTCTGCCTTTGTAAAGTCGTCGCGTATATCCTCTGACGCTCCCTTGAATTTTTCCTTCTCATACTCCTCGCGAGAAAAGCCCTTTACTACCCTTGCGCCTCTGACGTTTTCCTCTATCGACTCGTTAAGCCTGTCGTACTTCTTGAACACACGGCGAAACGCGGGCATAGCGCGTCTTGCGATAAGTATGAGTCCTGCGGCAAGCACGGGTATAACGACAACGAAAGTGCCTGCAAGAGCGCCGCCCATTATATACGCCATTACTACCGAGAAAATAAGCATAAGAGGCGCGCGTATAGCCGTTCTTATAATCATCATATAGGACATCTGCGCGTTATGCACGTCGGTCGTGAGTCTTGTAACGAGCGAGGTCGACGAGAACTTATCTATGTTCTCAAAGGAATAGGTCTGAATTTTTGAAAACAGGTCAAGACGCATATTCTTTGCAAAGCCGGCACTTGCCTTAGCGCTCGTAAATCCTGCAACACCGCCGCACGCAAGTGAGGCTATCGCGAGAGCAGCGAGGACAAGTCCCGTTCTTATGACCTGTGAAAGCTCAGTGCCGTCCTTGATGCTGTTGACGAGATTTGCCGTGATAAACGGAATCGTGGTTTCAATAGCAGCCTCAAGCACCATAAGCACGAGCGTAATTATGCTGAGCCGTTTGTATTCCCTGACACAGCCGAAAAGTCTTTTTAGCATTTTACACTCCATATATATTTTAGTATAATTTTTCCAGCACAGAGTAAATTATACCACTTAATATTTTTAAAGTCAATAAAGAGATCGCTTTATTTGAGTCGGTCTTTGTTAATTTAGTTTGAACGCAAAATATCAAAATCGACGGCGGTGTACAAGACTCCTCTGCGCTTTTAAAATTTAAAATTTCTCGCATACATTTTCAAAAAACGACTTGACAAAGCGGCTTTTATTTAGTATAATAGTACGGTACACAGGGGTATAGCTCAGTTGGTAGAGTACTGGTCTCCAAAACCATGGGTCGTGGGTTCGAGTCCTTCTGCCCCTGCCAAAAAATCCATCGTTTCGGCGATGGATTTTTTCATTTGTGCCTATGGCACAACATCATTTGACCGCAGGTCAACATCATTTCGAGCAAAGCAAGAACATCATTGCCGTTTATGGCACAAATGAACGATGTTGCACTATGTGCAAACGATGTGCTTCGCAATGATGTAATGCTTCGCTTTAATGAAGTTGCGCTTTGCGCAAACGGGTACGCCTATCGGCGTGATTTGGTACGCAAATTCAACCCCATACAAAAACTACCGAAATACCTTTTTCATTCGTTTATTACAATAAAACGGG
>CAZDON010000174.1:0-2759 GCA_964507065.1 uncultured Ruminococcus sp.
GGGCAATATTGAGATGCTTCGGTACATCCGTCAGAACGTCCGTACCAGCTTCGACAATCTGTTCGAGGATGCCATCGGCTTCTTCTTCAACGTTGTCGACGAGCAGTCGGTTGCTAACAGATGGCACAGGCTTATCGCCGATTCCGAGTACACAATGACCAATATGGCAGAGAAGTACACCGCTCTTTACAAAGAGAAGAATGATAGACTTCAGGAGCTTGTGCGTGAGTATACCTACCTTCCTGACTAACCACTTTTAAAATAACCCCAAATTCCCTTTGGCGGCAGCCACCGATTTCGGTTGGCTGCCGCCTTTTTATACGCGCCACTCAAAATTTTCAAACTCGACGAAAATCGGTTGATTTTTTTGCTTTTCTATGCTAAAATATATAAGTAAAGATTTATTCTAATTTCTATGGAGTATGCAATGAGAATTGATTTGTATCACAACGCCATATTGAAGCAGACCGTGACCGAGGGCTTTGAGAGGGAGCTGAGGGATAGACTCGTTCCAAGACTTTCTGCCATTTTCGGTGACAGACTTCGCGGTGTGCAGATGTACGAGGACTATCTTAACGACGGCTTCGTGCGCGACGGCTATTGCTATTATCCTATGACCGCTATTCTCGACGAGGGCTATTCCGTCGTATGGGTAAAATGGAGTGTGGCAAACGGTGCCGATTTTTGCGGCGGCGTTCCGTATTCCTTCGTCGGGCAGTCGCTTGACTTCATTATTGCCGACGATACGCCCGAGGAATTTCGTGAGCTTCTTTCGCATAGGTCTAGCTACTTTGAGGGCGGATGCGTTAAGCTGAATATCACCACCACCGCCAAGAGCGTGACCTTCCTCTCAGGTAAATTCTCGCAGAGCTTTATAGACGAGCTTGCAAGGCAGATAAGCGCAAGAATTACGGAAAGCGCGGGTGTTGTCGGTCTTGCCGATTCCACTATCGAGCTTGATATGGTATTTTCGCCCGAATCGTATATGGAGCATACCTCGGACAACGTAACCTACCGCCGCCTGCTTATGTCGGCAAAGGGCTGTGCTCCGCGTGACTTCTGGGTTAAATGGCGCGGCAAAAACGGTGAGGCATACAGCTCCCGCGACGCGGTAAGCTCTGCTGATATCGAGTTTTCGCTCGGTGAGGACGTTCCTCACAAGGCACGCGAAAAGGAATACCGCTATCTCGTGTCTGGAAATTCGGACAAGTACAGAACGGCTATGGGCAAAAAGAACATCACCGAGTGGCGTGAGCTTATCAAGCGCGCGGTAAAGCGCGGTGAGCTTACCAAAACCACGACCGCGGACGAGCTTTCTGCACATTCCGAGGAAATTTCCGACAGAGTTGCGCAGATACTTGAAAGATACAATATACAGACTCCCGATTCGGGCGAGAGCGCTGTGGAGGCATCCGACGATATTGCAGGGCTTGCAAGAGAAAAGCTTATGGGCTATACGGAAAGACAGGGAGAAGCGCCCGTATACGAAGCACCCTCGCAGGACGGGTCAGCTTCGGACTTTGATATTCCTGAGGTGCCAAGCTTCGATTTTTCAGAGCAGACGGCATCCCCCGACCCTATCACCTATCCTACGAGTGAGGCAGAGCCCTTTGCCGAGGCTCCCGTGGCAAGCGTTACACTCACGAAGACGGAGTATGAGCCGCCCACAGTGGAGGAGTCTTTCGTGGTAGCGCCTGCAAGAATGCCTGATATTCCTACCGAAATCACTCCGTCAGCCCCCGTGCCACAGCCTACCCCCACGGTGTCGGTTGACGAAGGTATTTTAAGACAAAGGCTTAACGAGGAAAGCTGTGCCAGAGCAGAGCTTGAGGGCGAGCTTAAGAAATCCCGCCTTGAGTGCGAGGAGCTTCGCGAGAGGGTAGAGAATCTTTCCCAGGCACTCCGTATATGTGAGGAAAACCTTAAGCGCGAGATTGAAGCCCGTGCCTTTGAGGAGGTTAAGCTCAAGGAGCAAATTGAGCTTGAGGCAAAGGAGCGCGCAAGAGAAAAGGAGCTCTTTGCCGAGGCTGCAAGACGCCAGAGAGAAGAAACCGAGCGCATCCTTCGCGAGCAGGAGGAGGCAGAGGCTCGCCGTCTGACAGAGGAGGCTCGTCGCGAGTCAGAGCGTCTTGAAAGAGAAGCGCGTGAGCGTGAGGAGCGTGAGCGTGAGGCAGAGATAAGAAGAATTGAGGGTGCCGCACGCGTGCGCGAGGATAGTCAGGGCGATGCACTCACCCGTGCGCAGCAAATCAGCAGACAAATGGAGCTTGAGGCAAGGCAGAGGATGCAGGCATTCGGCTATACGGCACCCGTCACTCCCGCCGTCACTTCCCCTGAGGTGGCAGCCCCGACACCCGTCGAGGCAGAGGCACCGACGGTAGTACAGACACCGCCCCCCGTGCGCGAGGTAACACCTATATCCCCCGCAAATCACCCCTATACGAGCTTTAATGCAAAGCTTATCTTCTGCCACAACGTAGACCCCAACGTCACGGGAAGAATTAAGGAAATACTTGCCCTCGGACTTGAGTATTACAAGAAGGAGCACGTATACATAAAGCTTCGCGCAAGGATTACCGAGCCAAACGTGGTTACGCTTGAATTTTACGCGTTCCCAGAGGGAGAGCAGGAGCTTCTTGAGGGGCTTATTAAGCTTATCGGTAATGCCGACCTCGGCATTATGAAGGTCATAATCGAATAGCAAAAAAAGGGGCTGTCTCAAATGCAAATTTAAGAGCGTTTGAGACAGCTCTTTTTCT
>CAZDON010000175.1:0-2696 GCA_964507065.1 uncultured Ruminococcus sp.
CTCGGGATATTTTCATAGAAGCCGCCGCCCGTGATGTGGCTGATGCCCTTTACGCTGACCGATTTAAGAAGCGTAAGCACGCTCTTTACGTAAATTTTAGTAGGAGTAAGGAGCGTTTCCGCTATGCTCTTACCGCCGAGCGCGTCACACGCCTCGTAAAGTGACGCGGGGTTGTTATCTACGTCAAACACCTTTCTTACGAGAGAAAAGCCGTTTGAGTGAACGCCGCTTGACGCAAGCGCGATAATAACGTCGCCAGGAGCGGTTTTCTTATTGTCAATTATCTTCTTCTTATCGACTATACCTACGGCAAAGCCCGCGAGGTCGTAGTCCTCCTTAGGCATCATACCGGGGTGCTCGGCAGTTTCGCCGCCGATAAGCGCCGCGCCCGACTGAACGCAGCCCTCCGCAACACCGCCGACTATCTCGGCAATTTTTTCGGGCACGTTCTTTCCGCAGGCTATGTAGTCGAGGAAGAAAAGGGGCTTTGCTCCGCAGCATATAATATCGTTTACGCACATAGCAACCGCGTCAATGCCGATAGTGTCGTGCTTGTCCGCGAGGATAGCGAGCTTTACCTTAGTGCCGCAGCCGTCAGTGCCCGATACCAGAACGGGCTCCTCCATTCCCGCCATATTAAGACCGAAGCAGCCGCCAAAGCCGCCTATGTCGTCAACACAGCCCTCGTTCTTCGTTCTTGCGATGTGCTTTTTCATAAGCTCTACCGCGCGGTAGCCCGCGGTTATATCAACGCCCGCCTTAGCGTAGCTCTCGGATTTTGATTTTGTACTCATATCAGAAATTCCTTTTTATATTTTTGTTTGAAAATGCGTATTTTCTATTCCTTGCCGTCCCAGCAATAGGTGCAGAGCTTGCACCTGTCGAGGCCTATCGCCTTTACGATGCCGTCAAGCGACTGGAACTCAAGCGAGTCAAACGAAAACTGAGTGCATATTCTCTCGCGAAGCCTCTTTCCGCGCTCGGTCGCGCCGTCGGAGTATTCTTCAAGGTGGGAAAAGCCCTCCTCACCCTCAAGCTCCATAATAACGCGCCTTGCTATAAGCTCCATCTCGTCGCGTGAGCGGGTAAAGTTCAGGTACTTGCACCCGTACATAATGGGTGGGCAGGCAGAGCGCATGTGAACCGATTTTGCTCCGTTGTCGTAAAGGAAATCGACCGTTTCCTTAAGCTGCGTGCCGCGCACTATCGAGTCGTCGACGAAAAGAAGATTCTTTCCCTCGATAAGGTCGTGTATGGGCACCTGCTTCATCTTAGCGACGCGGCTTCTGTCAGTCTGCTTTGCCGAGGTAAAGCTTCTCGGCCAGGTGGGTGTGTACTTTATGAAGGGGCGCGCAAAGGGCACGCGGCTTCTGTTTGCGTAGCCTATGGCGTGGGGTGTGCCCGAATCGGGAACGCCGCTTACGTAGTCAATCTCAGCGTCCGCGTGACGGGATTCGTCCGCCTCTGCCATTATGCCGCCGTTGCGGTATCTCATCGTTTCTACGTTGATGCCCTCGTATATCGAGGTCGGGTAGCCGTAATATGCCCAGAGAAATGCGCATATCTTCATCCTCTCGCCCGCCTCACAGAGCACGGTGTAGCCGTCGCTCGTGACCTCTACCACCTCGCCGGGACCCAGCTCCTTGATTATCTCGTAGCCGAGCTTGGTTGCCGCAAAGCATTCAAAGGTGACGCAATAGCCCCCCTCGCCCTGACCAAGCTGTACGGGTATTCTTCCGAGCCTGTCACGCGCGGCAATAAGCCTGCCGTCCTCGGTCAGTATGAGTACGTTGGCAGTGCCCACGATGCTTTCCTGCGCGAATTTTATACCCTCGGCAAAGCTCGTTTTCTGATTGATAAGCGCCGCCACGAGCTCGTTTGAATTTACAGCGCCGCCCGTCATTGCGTCAAAGTGACCGCCGAGGTCGTTGAAATATCTGTCGATAAGCTCGTCGGCGTTGTTGATTCTGCCGACGGTGGATATCGCGTAGGTGCCAAGGCGTGAGCGAATGAGAAGCGGCTGAGGGTCGCTGTCGCTGATGCTGCCTATTGCGCTGGTGCCGTGCATTTCCTCAAGCACGTGGTCGAACTTCGTTCTGAAGGGTGAATTTTCAATGTTATGTATTATTCTTTGCAGACCGACGGTGCTTGAGTAGGCAGCCATTCCCGCGCGCCTCGTGCCGAGGTGGGAATGGTAGTCCGTGCCGAAAAATACGTCAAGCACGCAGTCCCGCTTTGATGCAATTCCAAAAAAACCGCCCATATTAATTCCGTTTCTTTATTATTTGTGCTATTAGTGGGAAAAGCCCCCGTGCTTTATGCGAAAAACAGCTTCGAGAGGGTCATGGGGTCAACGTACTTGCCGTCCTTGTAAACTCTCATATTGCCCGAGGCTATCTCGTCGATAAGCATAACCGAGCCGTCCTTGTCGTAGCCGAACTCAAACTTGATATCGTAAAGCACAAGACCCTTTTCAAGAAGGTCGTCGGCAACTATCTTCGTGATTTTCTGAGTCATAAGCTTGACGTCGTCATACTGCTGTGCGGTCATAACGCCGAGGTCCACGAGTCCGTCCTTGGTTACGAGCGGATCGCCCTTGGCGTCGTTCTTGAAGGTGGTTTCAACGTATGCGGGAAGGTCAGCGCCCTCCTCGATATAGTCGCTGTAACGGCGGTAGAAGCTTCCTACTGCCTTGT
>CAZDON010000176.1:0-2682 GCA_964507065.1 uncultured Ruminococcus sp.
GCGACGACGGCGTGGTATTCTGCTGATGGAAAACAGGACTAAAATTGCCGTGCTCGTTTCGGGCGGCGGCACTAATCTTCAGGCGCTCATTGACGCTGAGCGCGCGGGCATTATAAAATCGGGCAAAATCTCGCTCGTTATATCCAACGTTAAGGACGCCTACGCGCTGAAGCGTGCTGAGGCGGCAGGCATTGAGAGTGCCGTCGTCGTAAAGCGCGAGTGCCGTGACCGAAGCGACTTTGAGGACAAGCTTATCTCGCTTCTTGACGGACACGGAATCGAGCTTATAGTCCTAGCGGGCTTTATGTCGATACTCTCCGAGCGCTTTACCTCTCACTACGAAAGAAGAATAATCAACGTACACCCGTCGCTTATCCCCTCGTTTTGCGGTGAGGGCTATTACGGGCTTCGCGTTCACGAGGCGGCACTTGCCTACGGTGTCAAGGTTACGGGTGCCACGGTGCATTTCGTAAACGAGATTCCAGACGGCGGTGAGATTATTATGCAGCGCGCCGTTGCTATTCGCAAGGGCGACACGCCCGAGGTGCTTCAGGCACGCGTTATGAAGCAGGCCGAGTGGAAAATACTTCCCCTCTCGTGCGAGAGGGTATCGCGCGAGATTATGCGCGGCAAGAAAAACCTTTGACAACTAAAAATCGGTGGAGAAAGATATGAACATTTACGAGATAAAGAACATAGACGAAAGAGTACGCGGCAACTCCTACGTAGGACGCGGTATCGTTATAGGAAAGACCGAGGACGCTAAGCGTCTTGCGGTTGCCTACTTCATTATGGGAAGAAGCGCTAACAGCCGAAACCGTGTATTTACCAAGCGCGACGGTGCTATTTTTACCGAGCCCTATGACGCCAGCAAGGTTGAGGACCCCAGCCTCATTATTTACGCGGCACTTCGCACGCTTGACAACAAGCTTATAGTCACAAACGGTGACCAGACCGACACGGTATACGAGGGTGTTAAGTCGGGGCTTTCCTTTAGTGACTCGCTTAAGAGCCGTGAGTTTGAGCCCGACGCGCCCAACCTTACCCCCAGAATCAGCGGTATGGCAACGCTGGAGGGCGGTGACTTCACCTACGAGATGAGCATTCTCAAGAGCGCCGACGCGCTTGGCACGGCGTGCAACAGATACACCTTCTCTTATCCCTCGCTCCCTGGTCTCGGTCACTTCATTCACACCTACGTGTGTGACGGAAATCCCATTCCAACCTTCCAGGGCGAGCCTGAGAGAGTAAGGATTCCAGACGACATTGACGAGCTGACGGGCTCGCTGTGGGACGCGCTTGACGCTGACAACAGGATTTCTCTTTACGTAAGATACGTAAGCCTCCAGGACGGCACCTGCGAGGAAAGACTTATAAACAAGAACGCATAAAGAAGGATTGGAAATTATTATGAAAGAATTTGAGCTTAAATACGGCTGTAACCCCAACCAGAAGCCCTCTAAAATATTTATGGAGGACGGAAGCGACCTTCCTATCGAGATACTTTCAGGACGCCCGGGCTACATCAATTTCCTTGACGCGTTCAACTCGTGGCAGCTCGTAAAGGAGCTTAAGGCGGCGCTCGGTATGCCTGCCGTCACCTCGTTCAAGCACGTAAGCCCCACCTCGGCGGCAGTCGGACTTCCCCTTTCCGACACGCTCAAGCGTGCCTGCTTCGTGGACGATATCGAGGGACTTGACGACTCCCCTCTCGCCTGTGCATACGCGCGCGCCAGAGGAACTGACAGAATGTGCTCCTTCGGTGACTGGGTAGCACTTTCCGACGTGTGCGACGTGACGACGGCAAGGCTCATCAAGCGCGAGGTTTCCGACGGAGTTATCGCACCCGGCTACGAGCCTGAGGCGCTTGAAATACTTAAAACCAAGAGAAACGGCAACTACAATATCGTTAAAATAGACGAGAGCTTCGTCCCCGCTCCCATCGAAAGAAAGCAGGTATTCGGAATTACCTTTGAGCAGGGAAGAAATAATTTTGAGATAAACAGAGAGCTTCTTACAAATATCGTAACGAAGTCGAAGGATATGCCGGAGAGTGCGGCGCGCGACCTTATAGTAGCGCTTATCACTCTTAAATACACACAGTCGAACTCGGTATGCTATGCCGTTGACGGACAGGCTATCGGAGTCGGCGCGGGACAGCAGTCGAGAATACACTGCACCCGTCTTGCAGGTGACAAGGCAAACACCTGGTTTCTGCGTCAGCACGAGAAGGTTCTGGGTCTTCCCTTCCGTGGGGAGCTTGGACGCCCCGACAGAGATAACGTAATTGACGGCTACATAAACAAGAACGAGGAGGACGTATGCGCCGAGGGCGTATGGCAGAAGTATTTTACCAAGCGTCCTGAGCCTCTTACCGACGCCGAGGCCGCCGAGTACCTTGCCGCCCTTGACGGCGTAGCGCTCGGCTCCGACGCGTTCTTCCCCTTCAGCGACAACATTGAAAGAGCGAAAAAGAGCGGCGTAAGATATATTGCGGAGCCCGGCGGCTCTATCCGCGACGACGCGGTTATCGAATGCGCGGACAAGTACGGAATGACCGTAGCGTTTACGGGTATGCGCCTTTTCCACCACTGATTCATCAAGGAGAGAGTAATGAAAATACTTGTAGTAGGCGGCGGCGGAAGAGAGCACGCCATCATAAAGAAGCTTAAGGAAAACGAG
>CAZDON010000177.1:0-2640 GCA_964507065.1 uncultured Ruminococcus sp.
TACATCTCAACGAAATCAGAGCCCGAAATCGAGAAGAACGGAACGCCTGCCTCGCCTGCAACCGCCTTTGCAAGGAGCGTTTTACCCGTACCGGGAGGTCCTACCAAAAGCACGCCTCTCGGTATTCTTGCGCCAAGCTTTATAAATCTCGTGGGGTCCTTTAAGAACTCTACGACCTCCTCAAGCTCTGCCTTTTCCTCATCAGCGCCAGCAACGTCGGCAAACTTGACCTGATTCTTATCCGACTGAAGCTTTGCCTTGGATTTTGCAAAGGAATTCATCTTTCCTCCGCCTGCGCCCTGACGCATAATGAAGAACCAGAAGCCTATAAGCAGCGCACCGAAAATAAGATAAGGAAGATATACCTGATACCAGGGTGTTTCGGGAATTGCCTCAAAATCGTAGGATTCAAGACGGCTTCCCTCACGGCGCATGCTCTCTTCCGCAAGCTCATTTAGCTTTTCAAGCTGGAAGGAGTAGCTGAATCTGTGCTCGTAGGTCTTGGTAATCAGCTTTCCAGTCGTTATATCGGTTTCGAGAATATACTCCTCGCCCGCATCCTTAATACCGTCGGTATCAATATCGTTAAAGAGCTTATCTCCCTTATCATTAACCTTGATTACCAGGGCTGTAAGCTTTAAATTAAGGTTTCCGTCAACGACGAAGCCCGTTACGAGATTCTCATCGAAAAGCTCTACAATATCACTCGAAAGGAATTTGTCGTCCTTACCTAGAGTGCTTGTGTAGATTGAAACCATAGATATAACCAAAACTATGATAACGAGAAGAATCAGAATATTCTTAAGATTTATCTTCACTTTAAAAAATAGCCTCCCAAAAATGTATATATGAAAGAAATTCAGTCGTCAAGACCCACCGTAATATAAAGGCACGCTTCGTCAGGCAGAGCTTCCCTCGAATTTCTGTACGAAAAACGGGGTAGATATAAAATTCCGTCGCCGTCGCATATAACGGGATAGCTTGCGCGACGCTCCTTCGGAATTTTTGCATCAATCATCATCTTCTTAAGCTTATGAGTGATGCCGCCAAAGATATACGAATCGCCCTCACGCCTAGGTCTGACATATAGCTTCCCATTAATTATATCACAGGGTATTTTCACTTGTACTAACGAATTGTAAACATTTGAAAAACTTACTGTGTGAGGTGTGTCGCTTAAATACACCGCACAGCCATACTCACAAAAAACGTTCTCCCCCATCAAAAGCTCACGCGGTGCAAGCGACGAAGAGATATCATCCTTTCGTATTCTCACCGTACATTTATATGCATCCCGATAAAATTCATACCCCGACGCAAGAGTAATGCAAAAAGCACCGCCCCCGACGAGTCTTGCGATAATAGCCGACACCTGCGAGTGCTGAAGCGAACAGTCGGGTCCTGCCAGCATTTTTATCAGTCGGTATTTAATCGCATCGTGAGCATTTACAAGAGCCTCTGCGCTCAAATAGCCGTCTTTATAATTTTCTGCAAAAATCTCTTCTGCTATACGGTCAAGAGCGTCGGCATCGCGTCTTAAATTTTGCGAAAGACGACTCACGCACCCCTCAAGAGCAGGATTGATTTCACAAAGCGTTGGTAAAACCTTATGTCTTATCGCGCATCTAGTGTAATCGCACTCAAAATTCGTCTTATCAACAGCATACGGAACAGAAAATTTTTCAAGAACACCGATAATTTCATCACTTGTAAGATAAATGATAGGACGGATAACCGAGTCACGCACAGGCGGAATGCCTGCACAGCCCACAGTACCTGCGCCTCGTGTGATATTAAAAATCACGGTTTCAAGATTATCAGTAGCATTGTGCGCTACGGCAATACAGCCGAGAGAATGCTCTTTTTGGTATCGGTAAAGCTCCTCGTATCTTAACTCCCGTGCGGCAAGCTCAATACTGATTTTCTTCTCCCTCGCATAAGCAGGAACGTCAACCCTCACGGTGTGAATCGGCACTCCGAGAGCCTCTGCCGTAAGACGGGAAAAAGCCTCGTCAGAGTCAGCGTCCTCGCCCCTTATCATATGGTTTATATGAACGCACCTTAAGTCAAAGCCAAGGGTTTTACGAAGCTCGGTAAGACAAATCAGCAAAAGAAGCGAATCCTTGCCGCCCGAAAATCCGACAACCACGCCCTCGTTCAGCATATCACTCATAGAAAAGTCGTAGATAGCACGCAAGACCTTTTCAATTATATGTGAAAAATCGACCGATGCGGTAAGGCTCTTTACCGCCGAGAGAAAATCAAAATTATCCTGCACCTTTATCTGTTCACCTCAAGTGTTCTGAACTTTGTAAACTGACCTATCCAGCCCATCTCAACCGAGCCCGTTGAGCCGTGACGGTTCTTTGCAATAATAACCTCTGCTGTGTTTGAGGTGTCGGGAAGCGAGCTGTCCTCTGCCTCCTGATTTGCGCCAATGTCCTTGTAATACTTATCGCGGTAAAGGAACATAACGATATCCGCGTCCTGCTCAATAGAGCCCGAATCACGCAGATCCGAGAGCGTGGGGCGTTTATTCGTAACGCCTCTTGCCTCGGTGCCTCGGTTAAGCTGTGCACAGCAAACGATAGGCACGCCGAAGTCCTTAGCCATAATTTTGAGATTTCTAGAAATCTCACC
>CAZDON010000178.1:0-2595 GCA_964507065.1 uncultured Ruminococcus sp.
AGTAAAGACTCCCGAAGCACCCACGGAGGAGGAGGGAGCGCGCGGTGCGGATGCATACAGCGCGCTTAATCCCGAGAGCCTTGACGAGTTTATCGGTCAATCGCATATTATAAAAGCCCTTAAGGAAGAGATTTCCGCTGCTAAGCTTCAGGGGCTCAAATACCTCGACAATATACTTCTTCTCGGCAACAGAGGCCTTGGAAAGTCAACGCTTATGAAGCTCATAGCAAAGGAGCTCGGCGTCAGATTTGAGTTTATTGATTGCTCAACCTTTATGAACGACGTCAAGTCACAGCGCCTTTTCCACGAGTTCTTCGTCCGCATTTCAAAGCTTGGCGAGCCCGTGGTAATCGCGCTCGACGAAATTCACGCGCTTCCCAACAGGCTTCAGAGCGCGCTTCTTACGCTCCTTAACGACAGAGTTTACAGCTACGTCACCGAAAGCGGCACTAAGAACGTTCCTATCCCCGAGTTCACCTTCATTGCCGCTACCACAGACTACGATGCGGTGCTGCCTACGCTTAAGGACAGATGCAGCAATCTAACCTTCTTTATGAAGGATTACACCAGAGATGAGCTCTCACGCATATTCAGAAACAAGTTTATGGCAATGCGTCTTTCACTCGCAAGCGATGCTATCATAGAACAGTGCGTAAACCGCTGCAGAAGCTCGATAAGAGATGTAAACGCAATAATCAAGGGACTTAACACCAAGGCTATAAACCGTAGCGGCGGCGTTGTCACTATGGATATGGTAGACGAGTACTTCAGGGACAGAGGTCTTGACGCCATAGGACTTAAGGAAACGGACAGACGCATTCTTGAGGCAATCGCCAATGAGCCCAGAGGCTCAATATCCGAGGAAACTCTCGCGGCAAGGGTCTACCTTGACCCTGCGGTTCTTACCAAGGAGCACGAGCCCTTCCTTCTTAAGATAGGCTTCATAAGCATCAACTCCAAGGGTAGAAGCCTTACTCAGGCAGCAGAGGATTATATGAGATACGGCTACTTCAGATATCCTGACGGCTATACGGTGGGTGCTAAGCCCTCCGGCGACGGCGAGCTTAAGCTCGATATGCCTGCGGCAGAGTCGGCGGCAACGCCCTCAGGTGATGCCGAAGCGGCTCCTGTAATGCCCGTGCCCTTTTCGGACGGCAGCGACGGCGGTGAGGATATGTAGCTTGTGTGAATAAGATTCCTTGATATTGACAGATACCCTTCGGGGTGGTATAATTATATACGGTTTTACGGAGATAAAATGAAGAAAAGTAAAATTAAAAGAGGCAGTCATCTTTATAATATAATGCTTCAAATAAACGAGAGCCTTGCAAAAACGAAGGAGCTGCTCGAAAAGGAAATCATCGACGATAGCCCTCTTTCGAGGCTAAAGTCATCTTGGCTGGAATCCTTGATTGCGTGTGAGGCTCTTCTAGATAAATGCATAAGGGTGATGAGCTGCCTTTTGCCCCCTAAGGACAAGGAAGGCTGCGTAATGCTCGAAGCGAAGATAGAGAGTAAGCTCGTGACGCTGAAAAAGTATTCGACGGACTTCGGAAAATACTACTCGGTAATTCCCGCTATGATTAAGCCCGAAATGGACGAGCTCTATGCACTTATGAACGAGTACGTGGTCCTGTAAATTCAAAAAATATTTCGTCTGGATTAATAAAAAGGAGATACATATGAAAGCACTTAAGTATTTTGACCCCACCGAGGTCGGTGAGATTCGGGGCGCATCGGTCCGCACAATGTCGCTCCCATCGCGTCTTGAGGCAACCGCAACCGATACGGCGCGCGGCGTCTGGGCATTCTCAAAGCGTAAAATATCCGATCTCTACGGTAAGACCGTTCTCAATTCCGCAGAGAGTATGACGAGCGTTTTCGCAAGAAAGATAGAGGAGTTTTTGTCCGATACCGAGCACCTTGAAAAGCACTTTGACGGAAAGCGCCCCACTGACGAGCAGATGGCATCCCGCGCAGGCTTCAGCCGCGCTAAGTGGAACAGACTCACCTCTGCAACTCACCTCGATATCGAGAGAGGCAACGCCTTTGCCGTTGCCATCGCGTTGGAGCTTGACGAGGCGCAGACGGTGGAGCTTCTTTATGCGGGCGGCTTCGTCCTCAACTACGAGCACGAGCTTGATTGCGCTATGATGTATTTCATCAAAAACGGTATCTACGATATGAAGCTTATCGTGTCCACCCTCTCGCAGTTTTGCGATATAAAGAACGGCCTCGATAAGTTCACCTTTACCCCCAGAGGATAACTCAAAAAACCACAATAAATAAAAAACAGGGCATTATCCATCAAGGATAATGCCCTGAAACTTATCTGATAAAACGTATAGCACAAAACGAAGCGCAAGATGCTACTGAGCAACTCCCAATGTGCCAGAGCTTTTTTACGTGAACTTGTGGTCTCTATTGCCCTAAATGTAAAATTTACCATTTTCCAGACGTTTCCGCTCCGTTTAGACCTTTCCGGTACACAAAAGTTGTCAAAACGCGCTCCCTAAATTCTTGTTTCCATGTGCTCCGGTTCTGTAAGTGGTCAAACGTGTGGTCAAATCCGAGTATCGAATGATTGATATGTGG
>CAZDON010000179.1:0-2493 GCA_964507065.1 uncultured Ruminococcus sp.
AGGGCGAGATACAGCAGATAGGCACGCCTACCGATATATATAACGAGCCGAAAAACGCTTTCGTCGCCGATTTCATTGGCGAAAGCAACATCATCGACGGCATAATGCTCGAGGACAAGCGTGTCAAAATGGCAGGTCACGTGTTCGAGTGCGTTGACTCAGGCTTTGAGAAGGACGAGCCCGTTGACGTAGTCGTAAGACCTGAGGACGTCGACGTTGTATCACCCGAAAAGGGTATGCTCACGGGTACTGTAACGAGCGTTACCTTCAAGGGCGTTCATTATGAGATTATCGTCGACATTGACGGCTTTAAATGGATGATTCAGTCAACCGACTACGTAGCACCCGAGGCTGTTATCGGTATACATATTGAGCCTACTGAGATTCACATTATGAAAAAATCGAAATTCTCAGGAATGTTCGGTGACTATTCAAGCTTCTCAGACGAGATAGATCAGCTATCAAACGCCTCTACGGCAGAAGAATTTTAGACAGGAAAGTACGCATAAGCGTACCTATGGGGAACAAAGAAAATGAAAAAAAGGCGCTCTCTTATGCACTCCATAGCGGCAGCACCTCACGTGTTCTGGGCTGTACTATTTATCGTACTGCCGCTTCTTATCGTTCTTTACTATGCCTTTACCGACGATTCAGGCGCGTTTTCCTTTGAGAATATCGCAGGGCTTGCCGATTATTCGGATGTTTTCCTGCTTTCTATTGAGCTTTCGGTAATCGCAACCTTTATATGTCTTTTGATAGGATATCCTCTTGCCTACATTATGGCTAAGATGGATGCAAAGAAAAGAAGATTATTTATGATGCTTCTTATGCTTCCTATGTGGACAAACCTTCTTATACGCACCTACTCCATTATGGCAATTCTTGATGACGGCGGATTTCTTAACGAACTGCTTAGTACCGAGCTTCATATAATCGGCACGAAGGGTGCCGTAATATTCGGTATGGTCTACGACTTTTTGCCATATATGGTGCTACCGATTTATACCTGCATATCTAAAATACCGCCAAGCATGTGGGAAGCCGCGATGGATCTCGGTTGCTCACCCGCAAGAGTTATCACAAAGGTAATTCTTCCCCTTTCGGTGTCAGGCATTATATCGGGAATCACTATGGTATTCGTTCCATCAATCAGCACCTTTTACATATCGCAAAAGCTCGGCGGAGGTACGTTTGAGCTGATAGGTGATACTATTGAAAGACAATTCGTATCAGGCGCACTTAATACGGGCGCGGCAATATCGCTGGTTATGATGGTGCTGATACTGATATCCCTTTCGGTAATGAATAAATTTTCCGAGGGAGAGGGCGGAGGTATGATAATATGAAGCATATCTCACGTGCATATCTTTTCCTCATCTTCGGCATACTCTATATACCGATAATCACGCTCGTTTTCTTCTCATTCAACGCATCTGACAGCACCGCGGTGTTCGAGGGCTTCAGCTTCAGGTGGTACGTAGAGCTTTTCTCGTCACCCGAAACCTTCACAGCGCTTCGTAACACTCTTATACTTGCGCTCTCTTCTGCACTGCTTTCTACTATAATCGGTACTGCGGCGGCAGAGGGTATTTACCGAATGAAATCAAAGGTTGCTAAAAAGACGCTAATGTTAGTAACCGATATACCTATGATGAACCCCGATATCGTAACGGGTATGTCGATGATGCTGTTCTTCGTTGCCGTTGTCGCAATTCTCAATATAGAATACGATGAAATCGGTTTTACCGCTATGCTTATTTCGCATACGACCTTCTGCCTGCCCTACGTTATTCTTTCGGTGCTTCCCGTCGTAGAGGACCTGGGCAGCTCGCTTTCCGAGGCGGCAATGGACCTCGGCTGTACACCCGTACAGTCGTTCTTCAAGGTAGAGCTTCCTAATATTATGCCAGGTATAATCTCAGGCTTTATTATGGCGTTTACGCTCTCTCTTGACGACTTCGTTATTTCTTACTTCGTCGGCTCGTCAAGCTTCCAGACGCTCCCACTTCTTATCTACTCTATGACCAAGAAGAAGGTAACGCCTGATATGTACGCGCTTTCATCTCTGATTATCATTACGATTTTCATTCTGCTCGTCATTTCTAATTTCAGAAAAGGCAAGAGCAGAAGAAGGGGCAAAGGTGCGTAATATGAAAAGAATAATTTACATTATCTCGATTTTTACGCTTTTTTTGCTTTCTGCTTTTTCTCTTTCCTCTTGCGGTGATGATGAGGCTGGCGGTGACTATACTCTCAACGTCTATAACTGGGGTGAGTATATCTCCGACGGCTCGCTCGGCTCTGTAAACACTAACGAGGAATTTGAGAAATATTGCAAGGACACCCTCGGAATTAACGTAAACGTCGTTTACTCTACCTACGCCACGATCGAGGATATGTTTTCATAAATTCTCTCGGGTGCGGTAAGCATGTACGATTTTGTAATTCCCTCTGACTATACTATTCAGAAGATGATAAAGGCAGGTCTGCTTC
>CAZDON010000180.1:0-2468 GCA_964507065.1 uncultured Ruminococcus sp.
ATCTTGCCGACTCGTTTGCAGATGAGGACGGTGTGTTCGGCTACGATATTGAAAAGGCACTTTACTACTACGAGCTTGCCGCCAAGGCAGGCGCTACGCAGGCATATTGCCGCGTCGGAAATATATATCTTCACGGCGCTCACAATGAAAAAGGTATGCCCGATATAAGGCTTGCTCTCGCGATACTAGAGGAGGGTGTGGAGCGTGGTGATACCGACTCAGAGGCGCTGCTGAGAGAAACTCTTTCATACAGAGATGAGTGCTACGCAAGAGGTGCCGCAACGCTTACAAGCACGGAGGCGGTAACGCAAGCTCAGGCAAGAGAGGCATTCAAGTCACTTGCTATCGCGCACTTTTACGGACATCCCAGCGCTCCTCGCGCTCTTGCAAAGTGCTATGCCTACGGCTTTGGTACGAAGAGCAGCCCCCGCGACGCATTCAGACTTTTCGACGAGGCGTACAGGCTCGGTGACGAGGATGCTTCGTTTTCTCTCGGGCTTTGCTATGCCAAGGGCTTCGGCATAGGCTTTTCGTACAGGGACGCCAAGAAATATCTTCTTCTCGCAAAGGATAGGGGCACACCTGAAGCGGACGCGCTTTTGCACGAGCTTTCCGTAAGGCGAAGAAACAAGGCGGTAAGAGGTCTTTACGCTACCGCCTGCGAGCTTATCTATATGAAGAAATTTACCGAGGCTCACCGTATTCTTACGGCAGCGGTCAATATCGGCTATCCCAAGGCGATATACACCCTCGGTCTTATGTATGAGTTCGGCGTCGGCTGTGAATGCTCAAGAAAGCTCTCTGGCGAGCTTTACGACAAGGCAAGAATCGGAAGTGCCGCCTTCGGCTCGTATATCGACGAGGGCGCAAAATACAAATCCCGCTTTCTGAAGATTATAAAGAGGATATAGATTCGTAAAATGTTACGGGGCTATCACGAGGGATAGCCCCGTTTTATAATATATAAATATGAGGCGAAATTCAAGAGAACGACGCAAACATGTATAACCATATTTAAAACTTTTATAAAGCAAGCCAGCTCTCCACTTCAGTGGAGAGCTCTTTCTTTTTATCAGAAGCACTGCCATACTTCGACAAGCTTTTCTTTTGAAATTTGGTTTAATATGACAGGACGTGTCATATTTACGAGATATACTGAATGCGAAAGGAGGTGAAAAGTTATGACGGAGCGACGGATTGCTATTTTAAGAGATATTTACCGAATGGGTGAAGTAACCGCATCTGTGCTTGCCCACAAATACGGCGTATCGAAAAGAACTATTATGAGAGATATTGATTACCTGAGCCTTAACAATCCAATCCTTATGACGCGCGGTAGGGGTGGCGGTATCAGGCTTCTTAAAAGTGATTACGTCGAATCCGTCAGAAAGAGGGAGCTAAACCAAGCTGTTTTAGAAAAAATTATTGAGCAGCATCAGGAAAGGGGGTGGTGCAAATTAGACGGGACGGAAGTGACGCGACTGATGCGAGTGCTTACGTTGAAACCGATTTTGTAAGCGTCAGCTATCAGAATCTTTCGGACGTTGCTATACACACGGATATTATACAAATGGCGAGAAAGGCAACCTTCGTAAAAAAGAACGGCGACAGTATTATTCTTTTATGGGATAGATACGCCACGTATATTTACGAGTTCATTATTATCAACGATAAGGTAAGCTCAGCTAAGGGATACTATTATAACGTCCTCACTCGCTCTTACTCGACACAGCTTGATAAAAGCTATGCAAACCTCACCAGCTTCGATATCTTTAATTACGCCCAGGGTGAGCATCAAACCTCTGAGCTTAATGAATTCAACCAGCCGTCCGTAACGAGCGGCGGCGGAAAAAAGGTGGCGGATAACTCCAAGAGAAGCTTCGTCACAACCTACCATTACAACCTTGACAGACAGCTTTTAAAGACTGTAACCGTGGTAAGCTTTACGGGCACGGACAAAACCTATACCGTCGTGGAAAGATTTTTCTACGATACCAGCGGCAGACTTACACGCAAGGAAAGCTTCGTCGAGGGCGAGGAGCTTATCTCAGGTATTTCAGTCGAGGAAACCGTATACAGCGACGACGGCCGCCACGGAAAATCCTTTACCTACAATACTCTTGACTCGTCGTCTAAATTCTATAAGGAATATGAGCTTGACGAGAGTGGCAGAGTGATTGCCGAGGTAGATAGCACTGGCAGAGCAAAAAAGCGCTTTGAATACGACAACTCAGGCAACGTTATTTGCGAGATTCTTCCTAACGGCTCAAGATACGCCTATGGCAGAGATTCAGAGGGTAATATAACCTCGGTCACACATTCGAGCGATATAGGCGAGGAAAACAGCACGCAGAGAGTCCTTGACGGAAGCCTTGTCAATGAGCTGCGTAGCGGCAACAACGTCGTAAAATACACCTACGACGAGCGCGGAAGAATCAAGTCGGTTGACCTTAACGATACCGAGGGCT
>CAZDON010000181.1:0-2455 GCA_964507065.1 uncultured Ruminococcus sp.
ACGTTCATAGTCGTGCCGTCGTGTTTCATATAGTACATAGCAATCATACCCACGGGCTCGACCACAGAGTCAAAGCTATGCGCGTCAACGAGCATACAGGTCACCGTATTGCCGTTGTCGCCTAAAAGCTGGGTGGTGATGAGGTTATCCTCGTCAACGTGTCCGCAGAAGAGCATTTTCACGTTCGCGTGCTTTCTCAGCACCTCGTTCCAGAGCGTCTTAGGCGGAGTGTTTCCGCCCGTAACCGAAACCTCGTGCCACTTCGGACGGGCTTCGTTGTTCACGTTCTCGTAGGGGAACACGTCCTCAATATCGTCGACGGTGCTGCCGTCACGCATAATGAAGTCGTGAACTGTAATTATTGCGGTATAGTCCGAGTTCTCCGCAAGGAGCCCATCAAGCCAGCCGAGTGCGTCGTGTCTGGTGCAGTCCTCCGTACAAAGCTCGGTGGTGCAGTAGATAGAGCCGTTTGACGCGCTGTCGTGATTTAAACAAGGCGAAGCGCAAAGCTCGCTCTCGTCGGTAACGCAGTCGGTCGCCTTTGACATAGAATGCCAGTCGAGAGTAAAGATTATGTACTTTTCATTACCCATAGTTACCTTGCGGTAGGTATCCTCTATAAGTCCCGCTACGCGAATGCCCGCCATAGGTCTGCCCTCGTCGTCAGTCTCGGCGCACAGAGCAATAAGGTCCTCGTAATACTGATTGTCTACGTCGTTGCCATTCTTATCCGTGCCAAGAACGTCGCCGATACCGAATACGCCGTTGTAGTAGCCCTTGGCAGCGGAGCTGAGGTCGTGGTTTCCTCTGACGAGAGAGTAGCCTATCTTGCCGTCAAGAAGCGAAATCGCGCCTGCCGCGTGCTTCCACTCGGGAACTATCTGCGCGTATCCGCCGTGCCACGACTGCGTGATATCGCCAACGCCGAGAACGTACTGTATGTTCTTTGCCGCCTCGTTATCCACGAGCCACTGGTAGAGCGTGAACATGTGATTAGTGCCGTTGTTCACGTCGTAGTAATTCAGATTCTGCGTATCGCCTATTACAGCGAAGGAATAGTCGTAGCAGCCCACGTGGTCGCATCCGTCACCGCACAGCTTAAGCGTCGTCGACGGAGCCGAAATCCAGTCGCTCTCAACGACCGCGCCGCCCGCCGCAAGCGTCGGCAGCGTGATGCCGAGTACGACGCCGATGAGAAGCACGAGTGTAAGGAGCGCTAAGACAATTCTACTTTTCTTCATGTTTTTTCCCTTTCTTATAAAAAGATTATTATTTTAAGGATTTTCCGTAAGTTCATTTTACCAAAAACCTCTTGACTTCGTATGTCATCCAGTGGTATAATCTATGACAAAAGGTTACTTGGGGTGGGCATTTTATGAAATATATTGACAATATGCACAAACAGACGCTGTCTTTTTTGGCGAAGGAGCACAGTGCGGCTCTCGGCAACTGTGAGGAGTGCCGTATGTACTCTCACATACATCCGTCAGCGGAGCTTCTCTTCGTTACGAAGGGCAAAATCACGCTTCACTTTCTGGAGCGAGAAAGCGAGGAAATCACCGAGGGCAAATGCGCGCTTCTCTTCCCCTTTCAGCCGCACGCCTACGACAGGGCAAGCGGCACGGAATATTTCAGAGTCAATTTTACGCCATCTCTCATTCAGTCCTTTTTTGCTCCCAACGAGAAGAATATGGGCGAGCGTGCCGTCTTTGACGTGAACGTGGGGGAGTACGAGCCGTTTTTCGACACCGTGAGGAAGAACTCGCTCACCTACTACAAGGTAAAGGGCTTTCTTTACAATATCATAGGCGACTACGCGAGGCAGATACCCTTTTACAAAAAGAGCGTGGACGATAACGTGCTCAGCAAGGTCGTCGCCTACGTCAACGGGCACAAGAGCGAATCGCTCACCATAAAGGGCACGGCGCAGGCGCTGGGATATAACGAGAAGTACCTTTCGAGATGTATAAATCAGTCGGCGGGCTTCGGCTTCTCCACCCTGGTGTCAATGCTGCGAATGGACGCGGCGAGCTACCTCTTAAAGAACACCGACCGCACCGTAGTGGATATCGCAATGGAGTGCGGCTTCGGCAGCGAGCGCACCTTTTACAGACAGTTCAAGGAGCAGACGGGCATGACACCAAGAGAGTACCGCGAGTCGATACCGAGGCTGCCCGTCATCAGTGATGCGGTGCTGTAGCGTCATAACGGTGGCAGCAAGCCACCGCCCTACAATACATCTTTATTATTCACGGCGGGAGATAAACCCCCGCCCTACGACATCCGCAGCCGCGGACTTCATCCGTCCGTGGACGGACTTAATTACCCCCTACCGTCATCAAATGCGAACGAGTTCCCGACGCGGTGCGTCGCCCTGCGGGTTCGACTCGCTTCGCTCGCTCAGGATGACGTATTCAAAACTTTGTTCAAAACCCTCTTGACTCTCTAAAAATCG
>CAZDON010000182.1:0-2335 GCA_964507065.1 uncultured Ruminococcus sp.
GTACTGCTAATGCTATTTATCAGAATATCAATTTCATAAAGCAATACAACCCCGATTACGTTCTCATTCTTTCGGGTGACCATATTTACCGTATGGATTATTCACTTATGCTCGAGCAGCACAAGAAGACGGGCGCTGCCTGCACCGTGGCAACCATTACCGTACCTATGGAGGAGGCAAGTCGCTTCGGTATCTGCAATACCAACGATGACGATACCATTTACGAGTTCGAGGAAAAGCCTAAGGCTCCCAAGAACAATCAGGCGTCAATGGGTATTTATATCTTTACTACCAAGACTCTTATTGATTACCTTGAGGCGGACGAGCTTGACGAGTCCTCTGATAACGACTTCGGTAAGAACATCATTCCCGCACTTCTTAATAACGGTGAGCGTCTTTATGCATACCGCTTCGAGGGCTATTGGAAGGACGTTGGAACGATATCCTCGCTTTGGGAAGCAAATATGGACCTCATCGGTGACGAGCCTGTGCTCAACCTTCGCTCAAGAAAGTTCCGTATATATTCAAAAAATGAGGCAAGACCTCCTCAGTACATCGGAGATGGCGCTAAGATGGTAAATTCTATGATTTCCGAGGGCTGTCAGATTTACGGAAGCGTATATAATTCTATTCTCTCAGGCGGTGTTATCATTGAAGAGGGCGCAGAGGTATGGGATTCGGTAATTATGGACGATGTTACCGTAAAGAGCGGTGCGCGTGTATATACCTCGATTATCGACTCTGATACCGTAGTGCTTGAGGGCGCTACCGTCGGCAAGAAGAATGCCGATAAATCCGAAATCACCGTTATCGCAAAGGGCTCGCGCATCAAGCCCGAGAATAATAATTAAGGGGGTAACTGAAAATGGCTATCAGTGCAGCAGGTATAGTTTTCTCAAACCTTAACAACAACACCTTATCAAGACTTACCAGGGACAGAACCGTTGCGGCAATACCCTTTGCCTGCAGATACCGTCTTATCGACTTTGCTCTGTCCAACCTCGTTAACGCTGAGATTTCAAAGATTCACGTAATCGCAAACTACAATTACCGTTCACTCGTTGAGCACATCGGAAGCGGTAAGGACTGGGATCTTGCGAGAAGAAACGACGGCATTAACGTAATATCTCCCTTCCAGACCGCAACCAATGCGAATGCTTCTATGTTTACAACCCATATGGAAGCGCTTAAGAGCATTAAGGAGTATATTGACGAGTTTACCGAGGAATTTGTCGTTCTTATCGACTCTGATACCGTTCTTAATATCGACATTACCGACGTAATCAATACTCACAAAAAGACCGGTGCCAGCATCACTCTCGTTACCAAAATGCTTGAGCCCGGCTACACCGCAAAGCATCCCAGAATGATGATTAATTCGGTTGCTGGCAAGATTACCGATATGGTTATGGGTGACGTCTACAATGAAAAGAACCCTGAGCTTGCGCTTAATATCTTCGTTATGCAGACCGATTATCTTCGCAGACTCATTGAGGAGGCTGAGGCATACGGCATAAACAGCCTTACGGGTATGCTTCTTTCGAGATATAAGCATTCTAACTTCAGAACCTATAGCTACTGCGGTTACGCGGCAACCGTATCCAGCTTCCTCGATTACTATAAGTATTCTATACAGCTTGCCACTGATAAGAATGCAAGAGCATCTCTTCTCTGGAAGAAGGAAGCACCGATATTTACGAGAGTTCATAACTCCGCTCCTGCCGTTTATACCAAGGACGCAAGGGTAGAGAACTCTATGATTGCAGACGATTGCTTTATCGAGGGCACGGTTATCAACTCCGTTCTTTCGAGAGGTGTTCGCGTTGAAAAGGGTGCGGTTGTTGAGAATTGCATACTTTTCAAGGAAACCGAGGTCGGAAAGAATGCACGCCTTAATTGCATCGTCACCGACAAGAACGTTAAGATAACGGATGGCGTTACCCTCTCGGGAAATGCAAATATGCCATTCTTCGTTCAGAAGGACAGAAGAGTATAATACCTTTATACATCGCAAAGATAATTTGCAAAACGAATTTAAAGGAAAGAGGACTGAAAATGAAAATCCTTTATGTTACGAGCGAGGCTAACCCCTACGCGGCAAGCGGCGGACTCGGTGATGTTATGGGTGCGCTTCCCATCAGCATTGCTAACGAGCACCCCGACTGTGAGGTATCGGTTATACTTCCTCTTTACGGTATAATGAAAAACGAGCACAGAAAGCTTCTCGAGCACGTCAAGGATATAAGCTTTAAGCTTTCGTGGCGTGAAACCGGTGCCTCCGTTTATAAGATTCAAAACGGAAATCTTCTTTTCCATGGATGTGTTCCAATGTCCA
>CAZDON010000183.1:0-2317 GCA_964507065.1 uncultured Ruminococcus sp.
GAAGAAGGGTCAGAACCTCTTTGCTTGCTTCGGCAACACCGAGATTAAGCTTCCCGCGGAGAAGGCAGACAACCCCGACCTTACCGAGTACATCGGACAGGAGGTTATCTTCGGTATCCGTCCTGAGGCAATTCACGACGAGCCTATGTACCTCAATTCTATGCCCGACTCGCTTATGAACGTTAACGTTGACGTAACCGAGCTTATGGGTGCTGAGATTTACCTTTACCTCGGCTTTGAGGGTATGGAGGACGCTACCAACGGTAAGAACATTATCGCAAGAGTATCCTCTCGCAGCCAGGCTAGATCGGGCGACGACATCACCGTTGCTATCGACGCTTCCCGTATCCACATCTTTGACAGAGATACCGAGAAGTGCATCTGCCACTAATCTTATAAAATATTTTCGGTGCGAGTCTGCTTTGCAGGCTCGCACTTAAGTTAGAAGGAGGCACTTATGTGCGATTGGGACGATTACGATGAGGATAAGCTGCTTGAGCTTGAGGGGCTCGGACAGTTTCTTCTTGAGAAGCTTGACGATGGAACGTGGGAGCTTGAACTTGTCAACGCGTATATGAAAAATTTTGAGGGAACCTATCCCGACTTCGTGATAAAGCACGTCGTAGTGCCCCCTGAGTATGAGGGCATACCGATTACGAGGCTGAAGGCGTACGACTTCAACGGCGAGGACCCGGGAGGGGCTGACGAGGTGATTTCCTTTACACTGCCTGATACGGTAAAGGAAATAGGGAATTTCTTTCAGGAATTCACTAATATCAAGGAGGTAACGCTTCCCGACTCGGTAGAAAGCCTTTCGGGCTGTACCTTTGAGTATTGCTACGACTTAGAGAGCGTAACCCTCTCAAAAAATCTTAAAAAAATCGGCACGCTTAGCTTTTCGTGGTGTAAAGAGCTTCGCTCTCTGACACTTCCCGACGGTGTTACTGAAATCGGAAACTATGCGTTTGAGTACTGCCTGTCGCTTCTCTCTATCAATATTCCGAAAAGCGTCAGCTCCATCGGAGAGCGCGCCTTTGATTATACCGAGTCGCTCGCCCGCTTTGAGGTAGACGAAAAGAACGAATACTTCTGCTCAATAGACGGCGACCTCTACTCAAAGGACGGTAAGACTCTTATCAAGTACGCGCAGGGCAAGGAGCAGGAAATATTTATAATACCCGAGGGCGTTCTGAATATAGCGCTTTGTGCCCTGAACGCACGCGACTCGCTCGACGGCGAAAAAGAGCATCTTCGTGCCATAGTCCTCTCGGGCACCGTTACGAATATAGAGGGGCTTGAAATCTGGGGCGAGCTATACGAGGAGCCTAAGCCAAACGATACCTACCCCGACTTTATCGAGGTCGGCAACCTCCACGGCTTACCTCTGCTTATGAAGCTTTAAAGCTTAGCTTTCAGAGGTGAAAAAATGCTTGATTATAAAATTATCGGCGAGAGAATAAGAGCGCTCAGAATTAAAAAAGGATATACGCAGGCATATCTTGCGGAGCTTTCGGGAATCGAGCCGTCAAATATATCGCACATTGAAAGAGCCGCTACGAAATTAAGCTTGCCGACTGTAGCGACAGTGAGCTTCGTGCTCTTACCGATATTATCAAAACAACCAAGGCTATATTGAGAAGAAAGCAGTAAATAAAAAACAATGAGGCGCTATTTATTAGCACCTCATTGTTTTTGGGGTTATACCAAAAAACCTAAGTCAGAAAGGTCTGACGACGAAATTTTGAGGAAAAATCCACGGCTGACGAGCGAGAGTCGTACAGGTGTACGACGAGTGAGGAAACGAGGATAGTAAATGAAAAAACATAATAATAAAGAGGAAAACCGCGAGGTTTTCGACCTTGATTAAAATCAAATAGAACAAAGAAAGGATGAGGCACTAACGGGTAGCACCTCATCCTTTTTTCATTTACGGTTATACCAAAAAACCTAAGTCAGAAATTATGCAAGCTCTGCGAAGTACTTAATAGTTCTAACCATCTGGCTGGTGTAGGAGTTCTCGTTGTCATACCACGAAACAACCTGTACCTGATAGGTATCGTCATCAACCTTGGTAACCATAGTCTGAGTAGCATCGAAGAGTGAGCCGTATCTCATACCGATAACGTCGCTCGAAACTATTTCGTCGGTGTTGTAGCCAAAGGACTCGGAAGCCTGAGCCTTCATAGCAGCGTTGATAGCGTCCTTGGTAACGTCCTTACCCTTAACGACTGCAACGAGGATAGTGGTCGAGCCGGTGCAGGTAGGAACTCTCTGAGCAGAGCCGATAAGCTTGCCGTTGAGCTCAGGGATAACAAGA
>CAZDON010000184.1:0-2279 GCA_964507065.1 uncultured Ruminococcus sp.
GTGTTAAATAAATGCAGCTAGCTGCATTTATTGTGTCGGACTTTTTTAAAGGAATAGCTTTAAGCCCGTATTAAATTAAAAACCTCGCCAAAAAAATTTTAACATAAGCCAGGCTTAAAAGTCAACGAGCAAGATGCGTTTAAAGTCAATATTACAAAAAAATCGGGCAATATTACTAAAAAATCCGGGGTAATATGTTTAAATTCACGAAAAGAAATAAATTCACTTTTTGAGGCATAATTTGTAAACAAAATTGTAAACATGATTCAGGTGCGTTGGTTGTATTGCGCCAATAGTCACAAGCAATACCTTGGAAAACTGTTCGAATAACAAAACGAGCAACGGGGACGGTGCAGGTGCATCATTCCCGTTGCTCGTTTTTAGTTATATCTTAATTGATGGCCAGAATTTCCTCGTACTCACAGCCGAGGATTTGTTTAAGAAGTATGATTTCGTCGGGATAAAGATGTCTTTGTCCGACCTCTATTTTCGCGACGGCACTTCTCGTCAGGTCACAGCCCGCTATCTGAAGTCTCGTCGCAACGTAGTCCTGAGTAAGCCCTGCGCGTTCTCTTAGCGCGCGAATATTATTTCCTACTCTCTTTTCTATGGTTTTATTCATAGCGCTCCTCACTCTGCACCCGCTTCGGTGCAATTCATCTGACATTATTATATCCGCAGGTTTGCGCGTGTTTGCTCCTGTATAGGTGCAGATGTAAAATTATACCGTGATATAATACAGATAAGGAAGCAAACCGTGCTAAAGCACGGAGCCTCCAAAACTAAAAAAGGAGTAATGGTTATGAAAAGAATCATCTCAGTAATTTCTCTTTTACTCATCGTATGCCTTGCGGTTTTCGCAATGACCGCGTGCGGCAGCGACGAGGTCACCATCGGTGACAACGGAAACTGGTTTATCGGTGAGGAGGATACGGGTGTCAAGGCATCCGGAACCAACGCGACGATAGGCTCAAACGGAAACTGGTACCTTGACGGCACCGACACAGGCAAGAAGGCTGTCGGCACCGACGGTGCGCCTGCCGAAAAGGTTACCATCGGCGAAAACGGAAACTGGTTTATCGGCGATGAGGATACGGGTGTCAAGGCAGTATGCGGAAAGTATGTCGTTGACGTAAAAACCACGACCGCTCTTGACACAGTAAACGGCGAGCCCGTTGCAGTAACCGTGATTACTTACAGCGACGGCACGACCGAGACCATCAGGAACGAGATTAAGGAGCGCATCTCATCAATAAACTTGTCAAGCAGCGCAGTCTATATCAAGGGCTATGCTCCTTACCTCGTACTTCACGTAATGACCGAGTCCTACGATAACTATGAGGTACGCGTCACCGACGATATGTATCTTATGGGCAAGCCCGATTTTAATACCGCGGGCTCTTATGACGTAGCAATCGTGTACGGCGGACAAATCGCGTACTCCACTATCACGGTAGTTGACGTGACCGACGTTACCGCAACGAGCTTCTCACCCTCATACAACGTACGTATAGGAACCGATATTTCAGAGCTTTATATGTACGTTAACTTCAGCAACGGCACAGGCTACAACGTAAGCCTTGCAGACGCGACTCTCAGCGCGACTCCCGACCTTACTAAGGTAGGAGAGAGCAGCTTCGATATAACCTACGCAGGCTATACGAATGGCAGTTATTATATCAACGTATACGATCCTTCGGTGAACAATATCAACCACATCTCCACCGACGTCACCACGTTCGAAATTCCCTATAACGCAGACGCTCAGACCGTAGAGAATCTTATCAAGGCTAACGTAATCGGCAGGATGGCACATGCATATCTTTACGAGGAAATGTATGACAGAACCTCAATAGAGTTCACCATCACCGAATCTATGGTTGACGCGTCCGCTATCAACACCGCGATGCTCGGCCGTCAGATAATAAAGCTCAGCGTCAGCATCCCCGGTGTCGGCACAATAACCGAGCCCTACAGTGTTTCCGTCGTAGCAGACCTTACGGGTGCTAACTTGCTTAAGACCTACACGAATGCCACTACCGTAGGCTCTATGCTCGGTACTATCAACGCGTACGATAACGGAATCGCAGAGCTGACAGGCGGACAGATGGGTGCTCTTCAGGCTACCTACACGCTTGATGGTAATAAGGTTACCGCAGTTACCTCTGGTATGACGCTTTATTTCACGGTTGACAACACCGAGGATACCTACGAGGTTTACATTCCCGCAGGTGAGCCTTCTGACGTATACACGAGCACGATGGAAATGATGAAGGTTT
>CAZDON010000185.1:0-2270 GCA_964507065.1 uncultured Ruminococcus sp.
GGTAAAGCTGCTGGGTAATAACCTCTGCATTGTTCGTATCGTTCATACGCTTCACATAAGAGCCCTGTGACGAGTAGTTCATCACCGACGAATATGCAGGGCGCGAGCGCCAGAGTCTTATTTTATTTACGGCGTTTGTAACCGTACCGGGAATAAGAAGGTCATACGGAACCGCCTTAACCTCATCATAGTCGTAGTTAAGGATTTTAATCTCGCCGTTCTCCCACTTTTCCTCTATCCTACCGCCAAGGCGGATTGTTACGCTGTTTTCAGGGTGAGGAACGAGCCACGCACCGCCGCTTCCAAGCCAGCTGTCGGGAAGCTCAACCTGCTCACCGTCAATTATCTTCTGCTTGAAAAGTCCGTTTTCATAAAGAAGTGAATATCCGTTTGCCGCATAGTCAAGCGCGGAAAGAGAATCCATGAAGCAAGCCGCAAGCCTGCCAAGACCTCCGTTTCCAAGACCCGGGTCTACCTCGCAGGCATAAACGTGCTCAAATGAGGTGCCGAAGTCCTGAAGAACCTCGCAAAGCTCGTTATAGATACCGAGATTTATAGAATCGTTCTTCATAGAACGGCCGACTAGGAACTCCATACAGAGATAGCATATCTTCTTGCCGTCAACTGCCTTGATACGCTTCTTGAACTCCTGACGCTGTTCAATCATTATGTCCTTAAGTGCGCCGACGGTAGCGTGATAAATCTGCTCATCAGTAGCACTTTCAGGATTAGATACGCCGCGGGTAATGAGCTTAGCCTCGATTCTTACCTTAAGCTCACCTTTAGTAATTTTGGGCTTTTCACCGCTTTTTGGATTCGTGCTGTTTTTAACCATTTAATTTAATCTTCCTTTTAGTCGTGTTTATCTGTTTTTTATTTTGTATTTACAAAGGATCCTTACCAAGCAAGAATTCTGTTATAAAGCTTTACGTATTTAGCTGCTGAAATTTCCCACGAGAAATCAGAGGTCTTTGCGCGAAGAACGAGTGCGTTCCACTCTTCCTTATCGCTGTTATGAAGCTCAACGGCACGCTTAAGCGTAAAGAGAAGCTCGTGTGCGTTGTAGTTATCAAAGGTAAAGCCGTTGGAGAAATCCTGTCCGTAAGGCTTTATAGAATCATAAAGTCCACCGACGGCTCTTACTACGGGAACTGTACCGTATGAGCAGGCAATCATCTGTGCAAGACCGCAAGGCTCGCTCTTAGAGGGCATAACGAATATATCAGCCGCGGCATACATCTTCTTTGAAAGAACGCGGTCAAACTTGAGAAGAGCCTTGAAGTTCTGGTGTCTGCTCTCAAGCTCTCTGAAGAAGTCCTCGTATTCCTTATCACCCGTACCGAGAAGCGCAAACTGAATATTCTCGGAAAGAAGCTCGTCTATAATTCTTGCCACGAGGTCAAGACCCTTCGTTGCCGTAAGTCTCGTAATCATTACGAGAAGCGGAGCCTCAGTATCCTCGGGAAGTCCAATTTCACGCTGAAGCGCAAGCTTGTTGCGAAGCTTACCCTCCTTTACGGTGGATTTATCGTACCGGAAGTAAATGTCACCGCCTATCTCAGGCGAGAAATAACTGTAGTCAATACCGTTTATTACACCCGTAAGCTTTGCAGACACCTGATGAATGACGTCTGCAAGACCGAATGCAAAGAAGTCGTGATGAAGCTCAAACGCATAGTTAGGGCTGACGGTGGTGACGTAATCAGATACCGTAAGGGCGCCCTTCATAAGGTTTATACAGCCGTCATATTCAAGGATATGTCCGTAGCCGTCAAGACCGAATACACCGCCGAGAATATAAGGGTCGTACTTGCCCTGATACTCGATGTTGTGTATCGTATATACGGTCTTGATGCCTGAAAGCTCAGGCATCGACGAGTACTTCGTCTTAAGATAAATAACGGAAAGCGCTGCCTGCCAGTCGTTTGCGTGAAGAATATCGGGAATATATCCCGTCTGAATCATAAATTCGTCAACCGCCATTGGAAAGAAAGCAAATCTCTCACCGTCGTCATAGCTTCCGTAAAGAGTGTCTCTGTCAAAATAATACTTATTATCTATGAAATAATAGGTCACTCCGTCCTTTACAAGACTCCATACACCGCAATAAAGCTTGCGCCACGAAAGGCTGACCTGCCACTCTGCCTCAAGCTTCATCTGTGCGCGCCATTCATTAGGTATTGCGCGGTAATATGGCATTACCATTCTTACGTCTATATCCTCGCCGCCATGCTTCTTGAGCGCCGCGGGAAGTGAGCCCATTACGTCAC
>CAZDON010000186.1:0-2229 GCA_964507065.1 uncultured Ruminococcus sp.
ACAGCACTCGTCCCCGTCGTGGTCGTGGTGATGATGTCCGTGACAGCACTCGTCCTCATCGTGGTCGTGGTGGTGATGATGACTGTGCTCCTCCTTGACCTCAACGTTAAGCCTTTCAAGAGCACTGACGAGAGTATCCCCGGTTTCCATAGCCCTAAGAATATCCTTGCCATCAAGCTTTTCTATGGGAGTGGTTATGATAACCGCGTCCTTATTGTGCTGACGGATAAGAGCAATAGCCTCCTCTACCTTATGAAGCGGAGCCGTATCGGTGTGAGAAAGAACTATTGCCGAGGCAAAGGTTACCTGGTCGTTATAGAACTCACCGAAGTTCTTCATATACATCTTACATTTGGTGGCGTCGCATACGGTGGTAAAGCAATTAAGCGATGCCTCGGCTGAATTTAGCTGATTAACAGCCTTTATGATATCGGAAAGCTTTCCGACTCCCGACGGCTCGATAATAATTCTCTCGGGAGAGATCTCACGTATAACCTTGCCAAGCGCCTCGGTAAAGTCACCGACAAGCGAGCAGCATATACAGCCCGAATTCATCTCGGTAATCTCTATTCCGGCGTCCTTAAGAAAGCCGCCGTCAATACCGACGTCTCCAAATTCGTTTTCGATGAGAACGACACGCTCACCTGCATACGCCTCGGAAAGAAGCTTTTTGATAAGGGTGGTCTTGCCCGCCCCGAGAAATCCCGAAAAAATGTCTATTTTTGCCATAAATCAAACGCCCGCGAGGGCTACCTTTCCATTTTTATATATTTTATTAAATAATTATACTATATATATTTTAAGATGTCAAGGCATATTTTTAGAATATCCCGCACTCCGACGGCATAGTGTTAAGAAAAAATGCGAGGTGGAATTTATGACCTTTACTCTGATAAATCTTTCCCCAAGAGCGCACGGCACCTGTTACGCCGTGCTTGAATATGCAAGGGAGCTTCTTCTGGCGCTGGGTCACGAGGGAAGAATCTTCCATATGAAGTCAGCCGTAGCCCCCTGCGACAGCTGCGGCTACTGCAAGGAGCACTCAGAATGCGTTTGTGACGCGGTCAACATTTTAGCCGAGGAGCTTTCAGGGGCAGACGGCTTTGCCATAGCGACGCCGACTCACTACGGAGCACCCGTATCAACCGCACTGTCGCAATTTACAAGACTTCTTCGCTCAAAGCCCGACTCCGTTTTCGGCAAGCCCTATTTACCAATAGCCACCGCAAGGCGTGCGGGCGCTGTGAGTGCGATACTTACGCTTGACGCCGTGTTTTCCTTTTCCTGCTGTCCTACCGTTACGGCACCTTATCCTACGGTAGTGCTCGGCGGTGACAAGGACGCCTTTATGAAGGACCTTGAGGGGCTACAGAATATAAGAGAGGCAATGCTCCGCATGGTATGGCTTGCGGAGTGTATTAAAAAAGGAAAAGAGGCAGGAGTTACCTTACCCCTGCCCGAAGCAAAAATCAAAACGGATATTTCAAAGCTTTAAAAGCTTTAATAAGACGGCACAGCACCGAGCGAAAGAATAAGCTCTCTTTCCGAAAAGGGTATTCTCTCTTTGCCGATAAGCTGGTAGCGCTCGTGCCCCTTACCGAGAAGAAGCACGTAATCCCCCGTCTCGGCAACCGAGAGCGCGTAGCGAATTGCCTCTTCTCTGTCAGGTATGATTTTTCTCTTGCTTTCAGAATCGTAATAGCCCGCGATTTCACGGCAAATTGAATATGCGTCCTCGCAGCCCGGATTATCGGCGGTTATAACCGAGAGGTCGCAAAGCTCGTCGGCTACTATCGCAAGCTCGCGCCGTCTTTCCCTTGCGCGCTCACCGACAGAACCGAAAACCGCGATTATTCTGCCAAAGCAGGCGCGTCTTACGTAGTGGACGATAGCGCGCAGGCTGTCCTGATTATGCGCGTAATCGATAACGAGATTAATTCCGCCGAGCGTGTAGTGCTCCGCGCGCCCGCTGACACGAACCCTCCCCAGAACGGGAAGAAAATACGAAGCACCGCGGCCTGTAAGCCTCATAGCCGCTGCCAGCGCAAGGCTTGCGTCAAGGGCGTTGAACTCACCGCCAAGAGCTATTCTCACGCGAGTGCCAAGCACCGAAAAGGACATACCTGTAGGAAGCGGCGTAATATCGTCTACCATTACCTCGTCGTAGGAATTTTTACCGACTCTTATAACCTCGCCTATACCGTAGGCTATACGTCTTGAATGCTCTCC
>CAZDON010000187.1:0-2126 GCA_964507065.1 uncultured Ruminococcus sp.
GATAGGAACTGAGGTTCGCGCAAACGATATCCTCGTCGGTAAGGTTACTCCTAAGGGAGAAACAGAGCTTACTCCCGAGGAAAGACTTCTTCGCGCAATCTTCGGTGAGAAGGCAAGAGAGGTTAAGGACTCCTCGCTTCGTATGCCTCACGGTATGTCGGGTATCGTCGTAGACGTTAAGGTCTACGACAGATCGAACTCCGACGACCTCGCTCCCGGTGTAAACAAGGTAGTAAGAGTATACGTAGCATCAAAGAGAAAGATTTCCGTCGGAGATAAGATGGCGGGCCGTCACGGTAATAAGGGTGTCGTATCGAGAATACTTCCCACCGAGGATATGCCCTTCTTGGCAGACGGTACTCCTCTTGATATCGTGCTTAACCCGCTGGGCGTTCCCTCGCGTATGAACATCGGTCAGGTGCTTGAGGTTCACCTCGGAATTGCCTGCCGTAAGCTCGGCATCAAGATTATGACCCCTGTATTTGACGGAGCAAAGGAAACCGATATCCTTGAGCTTCTCAGACAGGCAAATTACACCAGAGATATCCGCCCCGGCGAGAGCGTCCGCGGCAAGGCCGTGTTTATGGAGGTTATTCGCGAGGATGGAAAGCCTGATCTTCAGAGAGTTGATCAGACGATAGTTGACGATGATGAAAAGCTCAGAAGCCTTATGAAGTCCGAAAACCTCAAGGTTATCGACGGTAAGGTAACGCTTTACGACGGCCGTACGGGTGAGCCCTTCGACAACCCCGTAACCGTTGGTATAATGTATTACCTCAAGCTTCACCATCTCGTTGACGATAAGATTCACGCCCGTTCAATCGGTCCTTACTCGCTGGTAACCCAGCAGCCTCTTGGCGGTAAGGCACAGTTCGGCGGACAGCGTTTCGGTGAGATGGAGGTTTGGGCACTTGAGGCATACGGCGCTGCCTACACGCTTCAGGAAATCCTGACCGTCAAGTCGGACGACGTCACGGGTAGAACCAAGACCTACGAGGCTATCGTTAAGGGACAGAACATTCCTACTCCCGGTATCCCCGAGTCCTTCAAGGTTCTTGTTAAGGAGCTTCAGTCGCTTTGTCTTGACCTTCACGTGCTTGACAAGGATGGCAACGAAATCGAGCTTTCAGAGGTATACGAGGACGACACTCCTCAGTACAGCTCTATTGACGATATCGGCCGCGGCAAGTCCTTTAACTCAAATCAGGATGCAGCTGACGCTGATGCAGATGCAGAGGCAGACGATGAGATGCTTGACGATGAGGACTACGCTGACGACGAGGACTTTGTCGATGACGATGAGGAGCTTGGCGACTTTGATTATGCCGACGACGGCTTTGACGACGACGCCGAGGGCGATGAAGATTAATTAAAGAAGGGATAAGCAGCCCCCACGGGCGCTTAGTATATATAAATCTATGGAAAGAAATGCGTTTGATTCAATCAAAATAGGTCTTGCCTCGCCCGAAACGATCCGCTCGTGGTCGCACGGTGAGGTAACCAAGGCCGAAACGATAAATTACCGTACCTTAAAGCCTGAGCGCGACGGTCTTTTCTGCGAAAAGATTTTTGGCCCTACTAAGGACTGGGAGTGCCTTTGCGGAAAGTACAAGAGAGTACGCTTCAAGGGTAAGGTATGTGAGAAGTGCGGCGTTGAGGTTACCACCAAAAAGGTAAGACGCGAGCGTATGGGCTCAATCGAGCTTGCCGCGCCCGTATCTCACATCTGGTACTTCAAGGCAGTTCCCTCAAGAATGGGACTCGTCCTTGACATCTCGCCCCGTCACCTTGAAAAGGTAATTTACTTCGGCAAATATATCGTTACCGACCCGGGTAACACTCCTCTTGAGAAGAAGGCTCTGCTCAGCGATACTGAGTACAGAGAGGCTCGCGAGAGATATCACGACGACTTCAAGGCAGGAATGGGCGCGGAGGCTATCCGCGAGCTTCTTGCTGAGATAGATATTGACGCGCTGTCGCAAGAGCTTAAGGCACAGCTTGCTGAAAGCTCAGGACAGAAGAAGGTAAAGCTTATCAAGCGTCTTGAGGTAGTTGAGGCATTCAGAAAGAGCGGCAACCGCCCTGAGTGGATGATACTTGAAACCCTCCCCGTGCTTCCCCCCGAT
>CAZDON010000188.1:0-2077 GCA_964507065.1 uncultured Ruminococcus sp.
CGTCGGCCGTCACAGAGGTGCGGGACTTGGCGGCGGACACGACGAGCGTGAGCAGACCTTGAACCAGCTTCTCGTTGAGATGGACGGCTTTGGCACTAACTCAGGCGTTATCGTTATGGCGGCTACAAACCGTCCCGATATACTTGACCCGGCACTTCTTCGTCCGGGTAGATTTGACAGACGCGTTACGGTTAATTATCCCGATATGAAGGGCAGAGAGGCGATTCTTCGCGTTCATTGCCGCAACAAGCCCCTTGAGGCTACCGTCGACCTTGCTAAGATTGCAGCTACGACCATAGGCTTTACGGGTGCTGAGCTTGCTAATTTGCTTAATGAGGCTGCACTTCTTGCCGCAAAACGCGGTAAGGCTCTTATCGGCATGCAGGATATTGAGGATTCGTATATGAAGCTTCTTCTCGGTCCTCAGAAAAAGAGCAAGGTAAGAACCGAGGCTGACAATAAGCTTTGCGCATATCACGAGGCAGGCCACGCCGTTGCGTCATACTTCTGTGAGCATACCGACCCCGTTAAGCATATAACTATTATTCCCGCAGGCTCGGCAGGCGGTGTTACCATAAGCGTTCCTACCGAGGATAGAATGACAAGCTCGCGAAATGCTATGATAGATCATATCGTGCTTGCTCTTGGCGGTAGAGTTGCAGAGGAGCTTGTACTTGATGATATCTCGACGGGTGCGTCAAACGATATTCAGCAGGCAACGGCAATTGCGAGAAATATGGTTACGAGATACGGTATGTCTGAAAAGCTCGGTACCGTGCTTTACGGCTCGGAGCATTCACAGGACGAGGTATTTCTCGGCAGAGATTTCTCGTCAGGTCAGAACTACTCTGAAAAGACCGCATCGGTTATTGACGATGAAATTAGACGTATTATTTCCGAATGCTACGAAAGATGTAAGAGATATCTTACGGATAATATCAAAAAGCTTCATTTCGTTGCAGGCTTTCTTCTTAAATACGAGTCTATGGACGATGACCAGTTCCGCGCTGCTATGGAGAGCGAGGACCCCACCTACGAGGAAATCGACGCCATTGCAAGCGAGCGTCGCCGCAAGAGCGAGGAGGAAAACAAATCCGCACTTGAACGACTTGCTAAGGAGGCTGAAGAGAAGAAGGCGGAGGAGCGTGCCACGGCAGAGCTTGGCAACATGCTAGATAACTTCTACCGTGATCTGACTCAGGGTAACCTTAACGACGTTAGCGGCAGTGACGCTACGGGTAATTCCGAAAGTAGCACACCGGATGCCAACACGCCCGTGGCAGACGATGCTGGCGCTGACGATAGCGCGTCTAATACCGAGGAAAAGAACCGCAGAGGTGATGCGGGGGATACGGATGAGTAAATTTTTCTTTAGCATAAAATGACGGCACGGCATACCGCAAGGGTATGCCGTGTTTTACTCTATAAAGGATGCGTACCGAATTTAGTAAGGGTAAATTCGGTACGCATCCTTTTAGATTTTATATTAAATGAATACTTGACTTAAATAGGATGAGTTCCATTCTTTGCATCGCCGTTTGAGTCGAGCTTATAGGTCTCGAGCTTTCTCTGCTCAAAGAACTTAATAGCAACGGTCTCAAAGAGAGCGAGGGAAAGAAGGTCCTCGTCCTGCTCCTGATACTTTGCAACTCTCTCTCGAAGAGAATCGATTTCAGGAGCAATCTTGTCAGCGGGTCTGTAATCGATAATTGCATCGTCACCGATTATTTTCTTTCTGAACTCGTCGGTTATGGGAGCGGGGCACTTGCCGTACTCACCGCGTACGAGAGCCTTAAATTCCTTAGTAACGTGCGAGTATCTTCCGTCCTGAGCGAAGATTACGTTGTTAACAGCCTGAGTACCTACAATCTGAGAGGTAGGAGTAACGAGCGGGGGATAGCCCGCATCCTTTCTGACCTGCTCAACCTCGTTAAGCACCGCGTCGAGCTTATCTGACTTGCCTGCCATCTTAAGCTGAGAGATGAGGTTCGAGAGCATACCGCCCGGAACCTGATAACGAAGCGCGTTTACGTCAACCTTAAGGACCTTAGGGTCGATAAGTCCAGAGGCAAGATAC
>CAZDON010000189.1:0-2076 GCA_964507065.1 uncultured Ruminococcus sp.
GTATTTATTCACGGTCTTGTAAGAGATGCACAGGGACGCAAGATGTCGAAATCCCTTGGCAACGGCATTGACCCGCTTAAGATTATCGAGCAGTACGGCGCGGACGCGCTTGGCTTTGCGCTTGCTACGGGTAACGCACCCGGTAACGATATGCGCTTCTCGGACGAGAAGATTGAGGCGGCAAGAAACTTTGCCAACAAGCTCTGGAACGCATCGCGCTTCGTGCTTATGAATCTTACCGAGGACGACTCCGAGCTTCTTAAAGAGCCCGCTGAGGACGAGCTTTTCCCTGAGGATAAGTGGATACTCTCGCGCTTCAATAAGCTCGTCAAGACGGTTACGGATAATATCGACGCGTATGAGATAGGAGTTGCTCTTGCGGAGGTTTATTCGTTCACCTGGGACGTGCTTTGCGACTGGTATATCGAAATGGTTAAGAGCAGAATCTTTGACACGGGTAGCTCGTCGCTTACCGTAAAGCGCACTCTCGTCTGCGTTCTTACGGGCGTGCTTAAGCTTCTTCACCCCTATATGCCCTTTATCACCGAGGAAATCTATCAGGCACTTCCTCACGAATGTGAGAGCATAATGATTTCAAGCTATCCTGAGTTTGACGCGTCGCTTGACTATTCGTCCGACGAGGCTGACGTTGAGCGTATCATCGCGGTTATCACCGCGGTAAGACAAAGACGCGCGGAAATGAACGTTCCCCCCTCAAAGCGCGCAAAGCTTTACGCTGTAACGAAGTATACCGAAAGCTTTGCCCGTGCAGGTAAGATTCTTGAAAAGCTTGCATCCGTATCCGAGCTTATCATAACCGATAAGTACGACGGTGACGACGCCGTTACCGTTGCTACCGACGCAGGCACGCTCTATATTCCTCTTTCCGAGGTTATAGATTTTGAAAAGGAGCGCGCACGACTTCTTGCCGAAACCGAGAAGAACGAATCTGAGATACTCCGTATTGAGAAAAAGCTTTCAAACGAGGGCTTCGTGGCAAAGGCGCCCACGGCGGTCGTTGACGCCGAGCGCGCAAAGCTTGAAAAGTATCTGGAAACGAGAGCATCTCTTGCCGAGGCGCTTTCAAAGCTTAAGTAAAGCTTTAATGAACAAAGGGATAATATGGAAAAATTTGATTTCAGTAAGGACGTCGCGGACGAGGTAAGACAGGCTATTGACGAAAAGGTCGTATACAGAGGACTTTACGAGGATACTCAGAAGATAAAGGAGCTCGTTATACCCGACGGAATTGAGGAAATTGCGGAAAACGCATTCCGCGATTATGAGAATCTTGAGTCCGTCAGGCTTCCCGCCTCGCTTCGTCTTATCTCGGCCGGCGCGTTTTCGGGCTGCAAGGCACTTTCTCGCGTTGAATTTTCGCACGGTGTGGTATCAATTCTTGACGAGGCGTTTGCCTACTGTCCTCGGCTGTCCTCGGTAGTGCTTCCAAACAGCGTAAAGCGTATAGGTGAGGGAGCCTTCGAGGGCTGTGCCTCGTTGACGCGCCTCGTGCTTTCCGAGTCGCTTGAGGTTATATGCTCAGGGGCGTTTTCCTATTGCTTTAATCTTAAAATTCTTGAGATACCCGATAGCGTCGGAATAATAGAGTTCTGTGCATTCCTCGGCTGCTACTCGCTGGAGGAGGTAAAGCTTCCCCGTACTATGACCTTGATAGAGGAGGGAATGTTCGAGGGCTGCCGCTCGCTCCGTCAGGTGGAGCTTCCCGTAACGCTTATAAAGCTCGGTGCGAGAGCCTTTTCGGGCTGCACCTCGCTTGAAAGAATCCTGCTTCCGCCCTCGCTCCGTACCCTCGGCAACGACGCCTTTCTCGGATGCACCTCGCTTTCTGCAGTTGCCATTCCACGCTCGCTTCACGAGATAGAGGATTACGACGCCTTTTCGGGCTGTACGGCGCTGAGCGAGGTCGTCTACGAGGGCGACGAGTCGGAGTATGAATACCTTTGCCAAGGTCACCCGCTGGTGAGGGGCAGTGCGGTAAAGGTGCGCTTTCTCGGTGGTGGTAAGTGATGCGATATAAGTGCCTTGTAATTGACCACGACGATACCGTAGTAAAAA
>CAZDON010000190.1:0-2009 GCA_964507065.1 uncultured Ruminococcus sp.
GCAATTCACGAGAAATACGGGCACTCGTACCTTTGGTGCGGCACAGTATCTTATCGGTGCGGGCGCAAATCCCACCGACGTCTACAACCTTTTCAAGACCTTACCTGACGATTTGTCAAAGGAAGCTCGCTTCCATACCTCAATTACGGTATACAGGGAAAGAATAGCGATTTCCAGCTGCGACGGTAACACCGATGAAAGCTACCGCGTTATCGCATCAAAGGCGGCTGATAAAATGCTTACCCTGCGTGATATTGACGCAGCGTTTACGGTTGTTAGAATAGGTGAGCAGATTCACGTTTCGGGCCGTTCAAACGGTAAGATTAACGTGCAGATTATACTTGAAAGAATGGGTGGCGGCGGTCACTTTGAGATTGCAGGCGCGCAGATTGAATCCGAATCGGTGCTCAGCGTGCTTGAGGCACTCAAGGGCGAAATCGACGATTACCTTGATGAGCTTGACGAAAAAGAGGGAAAATAAAGATCCTCGTCGGCTTACAACAAATACGTGATTTACGAAAGATGAAAGGAATACAAAAATGAAGGTTATATTGCTTTGTGACGTAAAGGGACAGGGGAAGCGCGACCAGATAGTAGAGGTTTCCGACGGATACGCGAGAAATTACCTTTTCCCCAAAAAGCTTGCCGTTATGGCAGATGCAAAATCGGAAAATGAGCTTCGCGGTAAAAATGAGGCGATGAAATTCCGTCTTGCCGAGGAAAAGAAGGCGGCAGCGGAGCTTGGAGAAAAAATCACTGACCGAGAAATAGTTATAAAAATGGGTCACGGTGCGGACGGCCGTCTTTACGGCTCAGTTACCGCAAAGGATATCGCAACCGAGCTTTCCGCGGCAGTTGGTGTGACTCTTGACAAAAGAAAGATTATACTTAAGGACGCAATTAAGGCATACGGCAAATATACCGTGGAGATTAAGCTTCACCCTGAGGTAAGTGCTAAATTCTTCGTAACCGTTTCGGAATAAACCTATTAATCTGGAGTACATTTATGGAAGACAACAGCTTGTCCATCAAGCAAATGCCTGTATCCCTTGATGCCGAGCAGGCATTTCTGGGAGCAATAATCAAAAAGCCTGATGCTTTTGATGCCGTCGGCGGTATGCTCACGAGAGAGGACTTTTATCTTGAGGAGCATAAGCATATATACGATGCAATTTGCGCGATGTATAACGACAGCCGTACTATCGACCCCGTTACGCTCGTAAACGCGCTCGTTGAGTCGGGTATCCGTGACCAGGCGGGCGGTATTCAGTACATAACTCTGCTTGCCGATTCGGTTGCTACGGTTGCAAATATCAAGGATTACGCGAAGATAATCAAGGATAAATCGACGTTACGCCGTCTTATTACCGTATGTGACGAGATTTCGGTCGAGGCCTACGAGGGGACCTCGCCCGTACGCGCTATCATTGATTCTGCCGAGCAGAAGATTTTTGATATTTCAAATAACAACGACACTAAGGATATGCGTCATATACGCGATATTCTTCAGGTGTTTTATCGCGACCTTGCGGCTCTCGCTGACAAAAAGGGAAGTCCCGAGGGCGTTAAGACGGGATTTTCAGGCGTTGACGAGATGCTAGTTGAAATGGGAAAGGGTGACTTTATCATAGTCGGTGCCCGTCCCGGTATGGGAAAGACCTCGTTTGCGCTGAACGTCGCTACTAACGCGGCTAAAAGCTCCGGCAAGGCCGTTGCTATATTCTCACTTGAGATGTCGGGTGAGCAGCTCGTATCAAGGCTTATATCGAGCGAGGCTATGATTGACTCGCATAATCTTCGTACAGGCTCGCTTTCTACCGAGGATTGGGAAAATATCGCGGGTGTCGTAAGTGTGCTTTCGGGCACGGATATATACATTGACGATACCTCGTCTATCGGTGTTACCGAGATGCGCTCCAAGCTTCGCCGCGTGCCAAACCTCGGGCTTGTAGTTATCGACTACATAGGTCTTATGCAGACCGCGGGTAACAGCGATAACCGCGCACAGC
>CAZDON010000191.1:0-1948 GCA_964507065.1 uncultured Ruminococcus sp.
GCCTACTATGCTGGAGCAGCTGCTACATACTGCCGTTCAGTATATAGATACCGCAATGGTAGGCTCGCTTGGCACTCAGGCAACCGCCGCCGTCGGCGCGACGAGCACGGTAAGCTGGCTTGTCGGTAGCACCGTTTCTGCCTTTGGCATAGGCTTTCTTTCCTATATTGCAAAGGCGCTCGGCGCAGGTGATGAGGTGAGTGCCAGACGGGCATCGGGGCAGGTCGTGCTGGTAACTCTCGCCCTGGGTACACTTCTCACCGCCGTTACACTTTCGTTCTCACCGGTTATTCCCGTGATGATGAAGGTGGAGGAGGGAACGAGGGCGCTTGCCTCAACCTACTTCTTTATACTTTATCTTCCTATGCTGCCGAGGTGCGCGACGATTCTTTTCGGTACGGTTCTCCGTGCCGCGGGCGATACGAAATCACCTATGAAAATCGGTGTTCTGGTAAACCTCGTAAACGTGTGCCTGAACTTTCTTCTGATATATCCGACGAGGACGGTTAATATTCTTGGTGCTGAGCTTCTTATCGTTGGCGCTGACCTCGGAGTTATAGGCGCGGCAATAGCGAGCGCGATAGCCTTCACGGTAGGCGGTATAGTTATCACCGTCGTGCTTCTTCGCCATGGGCGCATATCCCCGATAGGACAGAGGCTTCTGCCGGATATGAGTGTGCTTGCTCCCGCGCTGAAAGTAGCCGTCCCCAATATGCTCCAGCGCTTCGGCACCTCGTTTGGCTACGTGGTTTTCGCATCAATGATAAACTCACTTGGTGATATTGCAACGGCGGCGCACACTATTGCGAATACCGTTGAATCAGCGTTCTATATCCCCGGCTACGGTATGCAGACCGCCGCCGCAACGCTTGCGGGCAACACGTACGGTGCAAGAGATGAGCGGGGGCTTCACCGACTTTCGCATATGTTCATACCGATTGAGGTCGTGCTTATGCTTCTGTCGGGGTCGCTTTTGTTCGTCTTAAGTCCGCCTCTTGTGTCGCTGTTCACCGAGTCACAGGAGGTAAGCGCCCTTGCCGTGACCGTTCTCCGTATGGTCGCGATATCCGAGCCGCTTTACGGCTTCTCAATTATAATAGAGGGAATGATGCAGGGCGTCGGCAAAACCCGCCTGCCCCTGGTATTCAACCTGCTCGGTATGTGGCTCGTGCGTATAGTCGGCACTCTCATTGCCGTGACCTGCTTTGGCGGTGACCTTGTCAGCGCGTGGGGCTGTATGATAATGCACAACGTGCTTCTTTTCGTGCTGTTCCTCATATCCTACCTATGCGGTTGGTGGAATCCCTTCCGCGGGGAGAGAAATACCGAAGTCAAAAATCCCGATGCGTGAAGGTAGTCCTGGCATCGGGATTTTTCCTCTAATAGCTGTAAAGCGTTTTCCTGATAAGCTCTTGCACAGCCTCTTCGGGAGGCGTCAGAGGCAGACGCATCTCGTCTAGGCAAAAGCCCGCAAGACTCATCGCGTACTTAATCGGTGCAGGATTTACCTCGCTGAACATAGCCTGAATAACGGGTAAAAGACTCATCTGCTCAGAGAGTGCGGTATCAATTCTTCCACTGAAATACGAGCGCGTTATATTCAGCATACGCAAAGGAAAGAGATTTGATACGACTGAGATAACCCCATCTCCGCCAAGCGCAAGACAGGAATACGCGCACGAATCGTTGCCCGAATATACCGAAAGCCTATCAGCCATACCGCACACCTGTACGAGCCGCTCTGCCGAGTCGGACGCCTCTTTTATCCCGACGATGTTTTCGTGATTTGCCAGCGCATCAAGGCTTTCAAGACTTATACTTACGCTTGTTCTTGAGGGTACGTTGTAAATAATTATTGGCAAATCCGAGCATTCGGCAATAGATAAATAGTGCTTTAATATACCGCTCTTGGTGCCTTTGTTGTAGTACGGAGTTACTACGAGCGCAC
>CAZDON010000192.1:0-1903 GCA_964507065.1 uncultured Ruminococcus sp.
GCGCTTGAATATACCGACGCTGACGTACGAGGCTACTACGATTCTGACGAAACGGTAAGGTGCCTGCTCGCTATGCTTGACTCAAGAAGCTTCACCGAGGAGCGCGCAAATGAAATCAGGGACAATATCGCGAGCTACGCGAATGAGGCGGGGGTGATTTCCTACATAATGAATTTCACCACCACGACCGAGCGTGACGGCTCCGAGGGCGTGCTCATCGGCAGGATGAGCCTCGACTCAGCATACTTCTCAGGCGTTACCGACGAGGCGTTCAGAATACGCCTTGGCGAGACGAGCGAGGTTATACCCGTGTCAAGCGGCGAGGGCTCGTACTACTATATCCTTTACAGGACGAACAAGACCGATGCCTATTTCGAGGCGAACGTCGACTACGTCACCGAAAGCTATCTTAATTCTGCCGTCCGTAAGCTTCTGCTTGCAGACGAAAACGCGCTTCTTCTCTCGGCTGATCCAACGAACGAGTACAAGAACCTTGACCACTCGCAAATCAAGATGCCGGAGTAGCACATTTGTTTACAATTATTTACACTTTTAATAAAACGCTACATTAAATAATAGTGCCTGTGATTAATCTCATTCCCGCTTTTTGGGAAAGCCACAGGCGCTGTTTTTTATTATAACATTTTTTACTACTCATATTTAAATTTCATTTTGAGCAAAGTATAGTTACGGTGATTTTTCGCCGAGGAACGAAAAGGAATGTCCGATATGAAAACAAGGAGCAAATTAAGAAGAAAAATACTCCACTCTCTTTGCGTGCTCTTGCTCGTCTTGGTCCTTACAGTATCGTCCGCGATACCTACCCTTGCGTACGAGGACAAGGAGCAGACGAAGACCGTTGTAGCATCAAGGTTCGGTGAGCTTATTTTTGGAAAAAGAAATGACGATACACCACAAACCGTTATGCTCTGTCCGTGCGGTGACGTGTTCGGAGTTAAGATAAGCGGAGCAGGTGTTAAGGTGTCAAAGATACTTACCGAGGGTGGCTCACTTCGCGAGGGTGACAAAATTGAAAGAATAAACGGCAACACGGTTACGAGCTGTGACGAGGTCAGGACAATACTCGCCGGTATCAAGGGAGAGGCGAGGCTAGCAATTATACGCGACGGAAAAAGCATGACGGTAACGGTACCGCTTTGTGATGAGGACGAGTTTAAGCTTGGCGTGCTTATGTCAGACAATGCCGCCGGAATAGGAACGATAACCTATATAAATCCGCTTGACGCAAGCTTTGGCGGGCTTGGGCACGGAATATGCGACCAGGACAGCGGCAAGGTGCTTCCGATGAGTGAGGGTGTGGTTTCGGGCGTTATTCTCGGCGGCGCATCTCGCGGTGAGGGCGGCAAGCCGGGCGAGCTTCGCGGCATTTTGACCCACGACACGCTGGGCGAGCTTTCCTTGAATACGCCTATCGGTGTATTTGGCACGCTGAATAGTGAAGGACTTAACAAAAAGTGCAAGGACGAGGCTATCCCCGTGGGAAAGCGCAGCGAGGTCACTGAGGGCGCGGCACAGATAATATCCACGGTCAAGGGCGGCAAGCGCGCCTGCTACGACGTCGAGCTTTTTGATATTGACTATGATTCAGACGGGTCGAAATCCTTCAAAATCAAGGTAACCGACGAGGCTCTCATCGCCTTGACGGGCGGAATCGTCCGCGGTATGTCAGGCAGCCCTATCATACAGAACGGCAAGCTCGTGGGTGCGGTTACTCATGTGATGATAGCAAATCCTACCGAGGGTTATGGCATATTCATTGAGAATATGCTCACGGCATCAAATGCCGCACCGCAGCCAAACGCTGCGTAAATAAAAAGGATAGGCGTCACAGGGTGATGTCCTTAGCGGAGAATTGAAAAAATACTAGTAAGTGCGAGCATCG
>CAZDON010000193.1:0-1895 GCA_964507065.1 uncultured Ruminococcus sp.
ATTTAAGAACCTCGGTCACAAGATGCTCGATTGCGCGGCGGTAACCCTCAAAGCCGAGACCCATATAGGTCTTGCAGCAGGCCTTGCCGGCGTATGAGATCTGACGGAAATCCTCGCGCGTGCTGACGTCCGAAAGATGCACTTCAACGGCGGGAATGCCCACCGCCTTGAGCGCGTCGAGGATGGCGACGCTGGTGTGGGTATACGCCGCGGGATTGATGACGATACCGTCGAAGTTTTCGTACGCCTGCTGGATCTTGTCGACTATGCATCCCTCGTGATTGGACTGAAAGATCTCGGTCTCGACGTTGAATTCCTTCCCTGCCGTTTCAACGTATTTAACGAGGTCGGAATAGGTCTGACGTCCGTAGATATTCGGCTCGCGGATGCCCAGCATATTGAGGTTGGGGCCGTTTATGACAAGAATCTTCATTACATCTGCTCCAATACTTTAATAATGGCTTCGAGCGTTTCTTCCTTTGTTTCGCAGACGTCGACTTCGGCGTCGGCGGTTGCGCGGTACATGGGAAGACGCTTTTCGAACATTTCTTCAAGAGCGCTCTTGCCTGTGGAAAGGGGTCTGCCGTCGCGGTCAAGATCGGCTATTTCACGCTTGAGGAATACCACGAAGGAATTTCCGCGTAGAGAGTCGCGGTTTTCGGGCCGCATGATGGCTCCGCCACCGGTTGCGATTATCCTGCCCGAAAGTTTACCCGCTTCCTTGACGCAGCGGCTTTCAAGGGCGCGGAAATAAGGCTCGCCATCGTTTGCGAATATTTCGGGAATGGGCTTACCCGCCTTATCTACGATCATTTGGTCGGTATCGACCGCTTCTCTGCCCAGCTTTTCGCACAGGCCTTTGGCGGCGGTGGTCTTGCCGCATCCCGGCATTCCGACCAGAACGATATTCTTTTGCGCGCGGGAGATCTTACGGACAATATCGTCAATATCGACTTCTATCTCTTCGTCAAGGCGGAAATACTCGGCGCTCTTTGCCGCCTGGGCGACGAGCATGGTAAGTCCGTTAGCGTATCTGATCCCGCGATCCTCTGCGTCCAGCAGAAAGGCCGTGCGGGATGGATTGTAAACGACGTCAAGCACGCCCTCGCAACGCGGGAAAAGATCGAGATCTATCAGGCGTGCGCCGTTGTTGGGATACATTCCGACGGGAGTGCAGTTTACGATGATCTCGGCGTCGCTGTGACGGTCGATATTATCGTAGTTATTCTCTGCCCCGAGGTCGACGATGACGACCTCTTTTGCCCCCTCGTCGGCAACGACGAGACGGGCGGTGAGAGAGGCTCCTCCTCCGCCGAGGATGAGGACCTTTTTATCCTTAAAGGATACACCCGCACTCTTTGCCATATAGGAAAAGCCGAAATAGTCGGTATTGTCACCGAAGTAACTGCCGTCCTTGCGGCGCACGATGGTATTGACGCATCCGATGCGCTTGGCGGCGTCCGAAAGCTCGGCGCAGTATTTGACCACGTCAAGCTTATAGGGTATGGTGACGTTAAGTCCGCGAAAATCGGTGCGTTCGAAAAAGGCGTCGAGCTCGTCGGGCTCAAGAGGATTCAGGACGTAGCTGTAGGAGCCGAGATATTCGTGTATTTCGGGAGAAAGGCTGTGTCCCAGCTTTCTTCCGAGAAGGGCGATTTCAATACGGTCGGACATCGTTACTTCTCCACGTAGCTTCCGAGATACGAGAACTGCTCGCAGTCGTTTTCAAGCTCGGAAATAAGAGCGCGGAGCTCTGCAGAGTAGACCGACGCGTCGATATCGAAATAGAACATGAATTCGAAATTACTTCCTGCGATCGGACGGCTTTCGAGCTTGGTAAGGTTGAGTCCGAGCGAAGCGAAGCGCGCGATGGTGTTGTAAAGCGCACCAGGCTT
>CAZDON010000194.1:0-1880 GCA_964507065.1 uncultured Ruminococcus sp.
GTTGTAGATAGAAGCTCTCATACCGCCAACGCTTCTGTGACCCTTGAGGTTCTTGAGGCCTGCAGCAGCTGCCTCGGTTGCGAACTTCTTGTCAAGGTCTGCGTCGCCCGTAACGAATACAACGTTCATCATAGAACGGCACTTCTTATCAACGGGTGCGGTGTAGTAGTCCTGACCGTCGAGGTAATCGTAAAGGATAGACGCCTTTCTCTCGTTGCGTCTTTTCATTTCCTCAAGACCGCCGATAGAAAGAATCCAGTCGAATACGAGCTTCGCCATATAGATGCACCAGCAGGGCGGAGTGTTATACATGGAATCGTTCTCAACCATATTCTTGTAGTCGAGCATAGCGGGGGTGTCGGGTCTTGCGTTGCCTACGAGGTCCTCGCGGATAATAACGATAGTAAGACCAGCGGGTGCTACGTTCTTCTGTGCGCCTGCGTAGAGCATGCCGAACTTCGATACGTCGATAGGCTCGGAAATGATGCACGACGAGATGTCTGCAACGAGAGGAATGTTGCCGGTGTCGGGAATATAGTGGAACTTAGTGCCGTAAATGGTGTTGTTAAAGCAGATGTGTACGTAATCCGCGTCGGGACGGAAGTCGGCTCTCGTCGTTTCGGGAATGGTAGAGAAGGTGGGGGTAGCGCCTGCGCTCGATGCCGCGATAGCGATATCACCGTACTTCTTAGCCTCAGTAGCAGCCTTCTTGGAGAACTGACCCGATACTATGTAATCGGCACACTTATGCTCGGAGAGAAGGTTCAGCGGAACTGCCGCGAACTGGGTCGATGCACCGCCCTGAAGGAAAAGCACCTTGTAGTTCTGGGGGATATCCATAACCTTGCGCAGCGATTCCTCTGCGGAGTGGAGAATTTCCTCAAAGTCGTAGGACCTGTGGGACATTTCCATAACCGACATGCCTGCGTCACCGTAGCAAACGAGATCCTTCTGTGCCTGCTCAAGCACCTCAAGAGGGAGCATAGACGGACCTGCCGAGAAATTGTAAACTCTTTCCATTTTTAATTAACCTTATTACCTTTAGGTAATCCTTTCTGGCATTTTAAAAAATATAAAAATATTATATACCTTAGTTAGTTATTTGTCAATACAATTCTTCTAAAAACTTTTTCTTGACGTTCTCTTTTAAAAATCACTCGGTCCGACGCGGCAAGTGCCGCGTCGGACCGAGTCCTTGTGCCTGATTTGATTAAGGAGTGATAATGCCGTCATTCTCGTCAATTGGAGGTGTCTCGGTGCCGAGAGTGGGGTCTGAGGTGGCTATTACGTCCGAGGGGTTCAGTCTCGAGATGAGAAATTCGGGGGTTTCGTAAGCCTTCATCTTTTTTTATCCTTTCATTTGTTCAATATTTTAACCGTTACCGACGGCTGCGTCTCTGTAATCGAAGGCACTGATGCAGTAGGCGTAGAATTTTTCGACGAGGTCGGTAAGAACCGCCTGGTCCTGACCGGCGTACTCATCGCCGCTTACGTAGTCAAGGTAGGAGTTCACGTGGAACTCTCCGACCTTCTCACCGGAGGAAAAGACCTCGACCGTGTCAATCATACGGTAGGCGTAGAGGGATATATCGGAGTAGTAGAGCGTATTGCCCGAGATGACCGTCTCACCCGTCGAGAATTCGACCGCCGAGCCGCCCGAGCTGTAGCTGTACGCATCTCTGTCGGACTCTGTTTCAAAGAAGAAGCGTACCGCGGGCTTCGAGGTTAAGACGAGCGTTGCGCCCGCGGGTACCTTAAAGCTCGTTGTTTCGCCATCAACAGGCTCGAACTCACTCTCGTAGTCCGCAAGGAGCGAATTCATTTTCGCCATAGCGTCCTCGTCCGACGTGCCGAAGTAGGTGTAGGCGCTCCTGACGTAC
>CAZDON010000195.1:0-1867 GCA_964507065.1 uncultured Ruminococcus sp.
GCGCAATGAAGGCAGAGGGACGCGAGTTCCGCGGCTGTCTTTACTTCGGTCTTATGCTCACCAAGGACGGCCCTAAGGTAATTGAGTACAACTGCCGCTTCGGCGACCCCGAAACTCAGGTGGTGCTGCCGCTTCTGAAAAGCGACCTGCTCACGGTTATGCAGGCGACGACGAGGGGAACGCTGAAGGACACCCCCGTCGAGTGGAAGGGCGGCAGCGCGTGCTGCGTGATTATGGCATCAAGCGGCTATCCGTCCTCTTACGAAAAGGGCTATCCCTTACAGATTCCCGACGGCATCAAGCCCAGCGTATTCGTGGCGGGTGCTAAAATAAACGATAGCGGCGTGCTCGTTACAAACGGCGGACGCGTGCTCGGAGCCACTGCGGTAGCAGACACTCTTGAGGCTGCGATTTCGGGAGCGTACGATATGGTTAAAACGATAAAGTTCGATAATGCCTATTACAGAACCGACATTGGAAAACGGGCGCTTATGGCAAAGGAGGGTAAATAATGGTTTACAGATTATACGTTGAAAAGAAAAAGGAGCTTGCAAACGAGGCAAGAGCGCTTCTTGGCGAGCTTCGCGGAATGCTCGGCATAAAATCTCTTGAGGACGTGCGCGTCTTTAACCGCTACGACGTAGAGAATATCACCGAGGAGCTTTTCCTTAAATCAAAAAACACCGTCTTTTCCGAGCCTCAGCTCGATATCGTTACGGACGAGCTTGACACTACGGGCTATACGGTATTTGCTACGGAGTATCTTCCGGGTCAGTTTGACCAGCGCGCGGATTCCGCCGCACAGTGCATACAGATTATATCCTGTGAGGAGCGTCCTACCATAAGGACGGCTAAGGTATATCTTCTTGCGGGTAAGCTTACCGAGAGTGAGCTTGCAGAGATAAAGAAGTACGTAATCAATCCCGTCGAGGCGCGCGAGGCTTCTCTTGAAAAACCCGAAACGCTTGCCACCGAGTACGAGATTCCCACCGAAGTTGCAACTCTCACGGGCTTCATCTCGCTTGATAAAGCAGGGCTTGCGGACTTCATTTCCTCGTACGGTCTTGCTATGGATATCGACGACATCACCTTCTGCCAGAGCTACTTTAAGAGCGAGGGCAGAGAGCCTACGATTACCGAGATTCGTATGATAGACACCTACTGGTCCGACCACTGCCGTCATACGACCTTCTTAACGACGATAGACTCGGTGCACTTCGAGGACAAGCTTCTTGAGGACGCATATAATTCCTACCTTGACGCGCGTCGTGCCCTCGGCAGAACCAAGCCTATAAATCTTATGGACGTCGCTACCCTTGCCACCAGATACCTCAAGGTAAACGGCAAGCTTCCCCGTCTTGACGAGAGCGAAGAGATAAACGCCTGCACCGTTAAAATCAACGTGACGGTTGACGGAGTCGACGAGCCCTGGCTTCTTCTTTTCAAGAACGAAACGCACAACCACCCCACCGAGATCGAGCCCTTCGGCGGTGCAGCCACCTGTATCGGCGGCGCTATCCGCGACCCGCTTTCGGGACGCTCCTACGTCTACGCGGCAATGCGCGTAACGGGTGCGGCAGACCCCACGAGGCCCGTGTCAGAAACGCTAGAGGGTAAGCTTCCTCAGAGAAAGATAGTACAGACCGCGGCGGCAGGCTATTCCTCCTACGGAAACCAGATAGGTCTTGCCACGGGTATGGTAGACGAGCTTTATCACGACGGCTACGCGGCAAAGCGTATGGAGATAGGCGCGGTAATCGCGGCGGCTCCCGAGGAAAACGTAAGGCGCGAGCGCCCCTCTGACGGTGACGTGGTAATTCTTCTTGGCGGAAGAACGGGACGCGACGGATGCGGCGGAGCTACCGGC
>CAZDON010000196.1:0-1826 GCA_964507065.1 uncultured Ruminococcus sp.
ATCTCCGGTCCTGACGGATACATATACGATAAGGACGGAATCAATACCAAAGAGAAGATTGACTTTATGGTAGAGATGCGCGCTTCCTGCCGTAACAGAGTAGAGGACTATGCTGATAAGTTTGGCGTTCCTTTCTTTAAGGGCGAGAAGCCTTGGGGTGTTAAGGTTGACGTAATTATGCCTTGCGCTACTCAGAACGAGGTTGGAATGAAGGAAGCCGAGATGATAGTCGCAAACGGCATCAAGTATTACGTTGAGGTATCGAATATGCCTACCACCAACGAGGCTGTTGCATACCTTATGGCAAACGGTGTCGTAGTTGCTCCCTCAAAGGCAGTAAACGCAGGCGGTGTTTCGGTGTCGGGTCTTGAAATGTCACAGAACTCTATGAGATACGGCTGGAGTGCAGAAGAGGTTGACGAGAAGCTCAAGGGCATTATGAAGAACATTTACAGAAGCTCCGTTGAGGCTGCCCGTGAGTTCGGTATGGAGGGTAACCTCGTAGCCGGCGCAAACATCGCAGGCTTCATCAAGGTCGCTGACGCAATGCTTGCTCAGGGCTGTGTATAATATCCAAAAAAGATAAAGTACGCACGAGGCTCGTTTGTAGGGCGTGGGCTTGACTCCCGCCGAAGAGCTTAATCAAATGCAAAATAAAAGGACGGGAGCGAACCGGTTGGATGCAGGTTCGCTCCCGTCCTTTTTGCTGCTAAAAATAGAAAAGTCATATAAATGCGGAATTATTTTAATCACGAGCATTGTTTTTTTATACTTTTTCGCCAAAAACATGGGCGGTGGAGCTGTGCTCGGTGAAAAACAGCGTTGTATTTGATTTTTTGGGAAAAATAATATCGGTAAAACACTATGTAAAATCCCAAAAAGTTATATTCTAAGCATATATTTTCAATGATGAAACTTTGTTTTTTTACAAATGCGCGCATAGTTTTGCAATACGAAAGAGCAGTTGAAATCAACTGCTCTTTCGTATTTACTTTTCGCGTGCAACGCGTATCCTGGATAACGCTCGGTTGAGTTTAGCTCTTGCAAGCCTTTCATCACGCTCGTCCTTGGCCGAGGCAAGCGCATCTCTGGCGCGCTCCTCTGCACGAAGCGCTCTCGTGAGGTCAATGTCCTCCTTAAATTCAAAGGTGACCGCCGCAAGATTTACGACCCCTCCAAGCACCGAGAGAAATCCGCCGCTGGATGAAGCCACGCGCGCAACTCCGTCAGCGGACACTATCTTTGCGCGTCCCGTGCCGAGTGCGGCGAGATAATCTGCGTGCTTTGCGAGAATCTGAACCTCGCCCGAATCGGTCGTTGCGGTAAGGCTTACAGCCTCACCGTCGAAATGAACGCCGTCGGGTGTCATTACCTTAAGCTTGAACGGTGTCATTCTGCACCCCCGAAGCTTTACGCCTTAAGCCTTGCTGCCTTCTCGACAGCCTCGTCTATCGTACCTACGAAGAGGAATGCGCTCTCAGGCAGGTCGTCGTGCTTGCCCTCGATGATTTCCTTAAAGCCTCGTATAGTTTCCTTAATAGGCACGTAGCGTCCTTCCATTCCTGTAAACTGCTCTGCAACCGAGAAGGGCTGGGAAAGGAAGCGCTGAATCTTTCTTGCACGGTTTACGATAAGCTTATCCTCCTCGGAAAGCTCATCCATGCCCATTATCGCGATAATATCCTGAAGCTCCTTATATCTCTGAAGAATGCTCTGCACTCCGCGCGCAACCTCGTAATGCTCAATTCCAACCACGTCGGGTGAGAGTATTCTTGAGGTCGAGTCAAGCGGGTCTACCGCGGGATAAATACCGAGCGACGCTATGC
>CAZDON010000197.1:0-1768 GCA_964507065.1 uncultured Ruminococcus sp.
GCGAGAGCATTGAGCGCGCTGAGGACAGAGAGCTTTTCAAGGAGCTTTGCGAGTCTATCGGCGAGCCTGTAATTCCTTCTGAAATTACCTATAATCTTGAAGAGGCGAAGGCGGCTGCCGCAAGAATCGGCTATCCCGTCGTGCTTCGTCCCGCGTTTACCCTCGGCGGTACGGGCGGCGGCTTTGCGTACAACGAGGCAGAGCTCGTCGAGATAGGTATGAACGGATTTGCGCTCTCACCCGTTCATCAGGTGCTTATAGAGAAGAGCGTGCGCGGCTACAAGGAAATCGAGTTCGAGGTAATGCGCGACTCGTCCGATAAGGCTATCACCATATGCGGTATGGAGAACATTGACCCCGTAGGAGTTCACACGGGTGACAGTGCCGTCGTTGCGCCTATCCTTTCGCTTTCCGAGCGTGACCTCAGGATGCTCAACGACTCGGCTATCAAGATTATAAGAGAACTCAAAATCGAGGGCGGCTGTAACGTACAGTTTGCTCTTAATCCCGAAACGAGCGAGTATTATCTCATTGAGGTAAACCCCAGAGTTTCGCGCTCCTCGGCGCTTGCGTCAAAGGCGTCGGGCTATCCTATCGCGAGAGTTACCGCAAAGATTGCAGTCGGTATGACTCTTGACGAAATCAAGGTTGCGGGCACTACCGCTGACCGCGAGCCCAGGCTTGACTACGTGGTAGCTAAGTTCCCGAGATTCCCGTTTGATAAGTTTACCTCGGCGTCAAACGCGCTCGGCACTCAGATGAAGGCTACGGGTGAGGTTATGGGTATAGGCTCAAATCTTGCCGAGTGTATCCTGAAGTCGGTGCGCTCGCTTGAAATCGGAGCAAATCACCTCTATCTTCCTAAGTTTGACCAGATGTCGGACGGTGAGCTTTACGAGTACGCGCTTGAGTTCAGATCCGATACGCTCTTTGCGGTGGCAGAGCTTATAAGACGCGGCTACACCACCGAAAAGCTTCACGGTATGACCTCTATCACGCCCCTTTTCCTCGACTGCTTCAAATCCATCGTCGATATGGAAAACAAGCTTCGTGAGAACAAGGATATCAAGACTCTCACCGAGGCGAAGAAAATGGGCTTCTCCGACCCCTTTATTGCAAGACTCTGGGGTGTCGGTGAGCTTGACGTGTGGAATATGCGCCGCGAAAACTCTATTAAGCCCGTGTTCAGAATGGTTGACACGCTCTACTCAGGGGCTTACATTCCTTACTTCTATTCGTCCTACACGGGCGAAAACGACAGCCGTCTTACGAGCAAGCGCAAGGCGGTAGTGCTCGGCGCGGGTCCTATCCGTATCGGACAGGGCGTTGAGTTCGACTACTCAACCGTACACGCGGTAACGACGATAAGAAAATCGGGCTTCGAGTCCATTATAATTAACAACAATCCCGAAACGGTTTCCACCGACTACACCACGGCAGACAAGCTTTACTTCGAGCCTCTTACCACCGAGGACGTTATGAACATTCTCGACTTTGAGTGCCCAGAGGGAGTTATCGCGTCGCTCGGCGGACAGACCGCGATTAATCTTGCGGCACCTCTTATGAAGCGCGGCGTCAAGATTATCGGTACCGACTGTGACGCTATCGACAAGGCGGAGAACCGCGATATGTTCGAGAAGCTTCTTAAGGACCTCGGTATCCCTCAGCCTGAGGGAAGCGCGGTAACCAAGATTGAGGACGGTGTCAAGACCGCCGCGAGAATCGGTTATCCCGTGCTCGTGCTCCCCAGCTTCGTGCTTGGCGGACG